>NZ_JBFUFU010000020.1:0-90128 GCF_056403275.1 Mycobacterium sp. P2_H7
CCGCCACCAACGCCTTCTACGAAAACATGGCCTGGCGCTGGCCCAACTGGGCCAAACTGTTCTTCAACAACAAAGGCGTCGCCGCCCACACCACCGACATCTGCCAGAACTACCCCGCCAACGACATGTCCGTCTGGGACTGGCACTAAGTATCAGTGCGCCGCGGCGGCCACCTCATGTTCGGCGACCGCGGCAGCTTCCGGCCGGTGACCGCGGGTGAGGGCCACCAGCGCGATGGCGGCCAGGACCGCGGCGCAGAACATGGCGATGCCCATGGGTACCGCGCTGTGCTCACCGGCCAGGCCGACCAGTGGCGAGACGCCCGCGCCGAGTGCGTATTGCAGAAATCCCAGCACGGCCGAACCCGTGCCCGCCGCGTAGCGCACCTCGGCGGTGGCCAGTGCCATCGCATTGGCAACGATGAATCCCATGCAGGCCATGAAACAGGCCATCAATGCGACGGTCGGCAGCGGCGCCACGCCACCCACGGTGACAGTGACCAGCAGCAGACCGGTGACGACCACCATGGCGGACACCCCGCCGTGCAGCAGCGTGCGCGGTGCGACGCGACCCACCAGCTTGGCCGACAGCGCGCTCATCAGCGCCATCACCACGGCACATCCGCCGAACGTCAGTGAATACGTCCGCGGGGACAGCCCGATGATGTTCTGCAGCACGAACGGTGATGCGGAGATATAGGAGAACAGCGCCGTGAAGACGAAGGCCAGGGCCAGCGTGTAGCCCAGGTAGCGCCGATTGGACAGCACCGTGCGGGTGCTCGACCGCAAGGCGGCCAGTCCCCCGGGCCGGCGCAGTTCCCGCGGGAGTGATTCGGGTGCGCAGAACACAACGCCGAGAAGCATCGCGGCGTTCAACGCGGCCAGCGCCGCGAACACGGCGCGCCACCCGAAGTCGGCGACGACGAACCCTCCCAGAACCGGCGCGATGACCGGCGCCAGCGCACCGATGACCATCAGCACACCGAACAGTCGGGCGGCTGCGGCGCCGGCAGCCCGGTCCGCCACGATGGCGCGGGAGATCACCACGCCCGCGGCCCCGGCGAAACCCTGGGCGAACCGCAGCGCGATGAGCACCTGCACCGTCGGGCTGACGATGCAGAGCAGACTCGCCACCAGGCAGACCGATGTGCCGATCAGCAAGGGCACGCGCCGGCCGTAGCGATCCGACAGCGGTCCGATGACCAGCTGACCGACCGCCAGCCCGATGAGCAGCGCGGTGAGGGTGAGCTGCACCATCGACGCCGAGGTGCCGAACTCGGCCGCCATCTCCGGGAATGCCGACAGGTACATGTCGATGGACAGTGGTGTGACGGCCGACAGCAGCGCCAGCACGGCGATCAGCGTCGCCGGGGTGGTAGCACGAGTTGATGTGGTCAAGAAGAGCCTCACGTCCATTTGAGTATTGCTTGATATGTATCTCACCATATATATGCATCTATATGTAATATGGAGTGATGGAGACCACTTCGATGACCGACCCTCGGACCCGGGAACTGGCTCTCGGACTGCACGACCTGTCGTGGCGACTGAGTCGCTTCGGCCCGCACCTCGCCGGCCTCGAGCCCCTGCCCGCCTCCGAACTCGCCGTACTGCGCGCGGTGGTGGACCAACCCGGACTGAGCGTGTCCGAGGTGGCGGCCGCGGTGGCCATGCGATCGAGCAACGTCAGCGCGGCGGTGCGGGCACTGATCGACCGCGGCCTGGTCTCGAAATCGCCACACGATGATGACCGGCGAATATCGGTATTGCACCCAACTCCGCAGGCCCGCACCGACAAACACGCGATCGACGACGCGCTGTCCGGCGGCGTCGCGGAACTTCTGGCCGAGTTGCCCGCCGAATCCGTCTCAGCCCTGCTGTCCGCGGCACCCGCCATCCACCTGTTGGCGGCGGCGCTGTCGGCCGCCGCTGGATCCGCGCGCACTCCGGTTGCCAGGATCGAACGGGATCGCGAGTCCTAGCGAATTCTCTTTCCCCGCAGCACTTTTGGGTGTTTGGCCGGGCACCGCTCCAGGACAACGGGATTCACGATGACGTTTACTCGAACGCGCCGTACGTCAGGCAGTAGTACTGGCCGACAACACCTTTGCGAGAAGTCCGCGGCAGGTGTCCATCACGGGTGAATAACGGCCGCTGTCAACACCGTTCACCAGCGTCTTTGTGAGATCGCCGATAGATTTTGCGAATTGTGAAGGGAGTCACAGAGTTTTGCTCCCTTACAAAATGCTCTGTTAGTGTCCGTCCGCATGTTTGCTCTTGCGTCGCTACTGGCGCTCGTCAACCAGGTTTCGGGAACGCCGTACATTCCGGGTGGAGACAGCCCGGCGGGTACGGATTGCTCGGGCCTGGCATCCTGGGTCAGCAATGCTGCGACCGACCGCCCGGTCTTCGGGGACCGTTTCCACACCGGGAACGAAGAACGTGCCCTGCTGGCCCGCGGCTTCAAGTACGGCACCGCGCCGGGCGCCCTGGTGATCGGCTGGAACGGCGGTCACACCGCCGTGACCCTGCCCGACGGCACCGCGGTCTCCTCAGGCGAGCGCGGCGGCGGCGTGCGGGTCGGTGGCGGTGGCGCGTTCCAGCCACAGTTCACCCACCACA
Organism: Mycobacterium sp. P2_H7; assembly: GCF_056403275.1. Lineage (NCBI taxonomy): Bacteria > Bacillati > Actinomycetota > Actinomycetes > Mycobacteriales > Mycobacteriaceae > Mycobacterium > Mycobacterium sp. P2_H7. Next base: position 2,622 of record NZ_JBFUFU010000020.1, read on the forward strand.
TGTATCTGCCGATGCCGACCGACGGCGCACCGCTCGATTCGGATGCGCCGGTGGATGCCCCGCCGCCCCCGGTCGAGTTCCTGCCACCTCCGCCTGCCGACGTCCCGGCACCGGTGACCGCGGACTTCGTCCAGCCGGCTCCGCAGGACATGCCCCCGCCGATGCCCGTCGACTTCGCACCCCCGGCACCCGCGGACCTGCCGCCCGCTCCCGCGGACCTGCCGGCGCCGGACACCATTCCGGTCTGACCGAGCCGGTTACACGTACCGGTTCCGGCCGGCCAGCGCGCCGGTCACCAGTTGGACGGCGTAGACGGCGAGCACCATGCCCCACGACACCGTCCAGCCGCCCGTCAGATCGTGCAGCAGGCCGAACAGGAACGGGCCGACGCCCGCCAGCAGGTAGCCGATCCCCTGCACCATGCCCGACAGCCGGGCGGTGTCGGTGGCATCGCGCGACCGCAACGCGATGACGGTCAACGCCAGGGAGAAGACGCTCATCCCGAGGCCGAGCAGCACGCTCCACAACAGAGGCGCGACGTCCGGCGCCACGGCCAGCCCGGTCACGCCGACGAAGCCGAGCGCCCCGAGGCCGACGATCCAGCCGCTCTGACTGGGCCTGCGGGCCGCGGCCGGGGCGATCACGATGCTCACCGGCACGGCCAGCACCGAGATCAGCCCGAGCAGGAGTCCGGCGGCACCTTTACTCATGCCCTCGTCGATGAAGACCGCGGGCAGCCAGCCCATCACGACGTAGGCCAGGAAGGCCTGGCAGCCGAAGAACAACGTGATGGTCCACGCCAGTCGGCTGCGCATCAGGGACGGCCGAGCCTCGGGGACGGCCTCGTCGGCCGGATACGGCACCGCGGCAGTCCGCCCGCCGCGCCGACTCGTCGCCGTGAGCCACAGCGCCAGGGCGAGCGCCGCCAGCGCGGCCCAGGCGCCCAGTGCGGTGCGCCAGCCCGAGATGGTCTCGAAGGCGGGGGTCAGCGCCGATCCGAGTGCGCCGCCACCCTGCAGGGCCGCGGTGTAGATGCCGGTCATCACGCCGATCTGGGCGGCGAACGACCGTTTGATGACGACCGGGATCAGCACGTTGATCAGCGCGATGCCCGCCGTCGCGACCAGCGTGCCGCCGATGACGACCGCCTGACCGTCGACGACGCGCAGCAGGAGTCCGGCGCTGAGGACCACCAAGGCGACGGTGATGGCGCGGTCGAGGCCGACCTTGGCCGCCAGCCGCGGCGCCGCCAGGCCGGCAGTGGCGAAGCACAGGCCGGGCAGCGTGGTGAGGACGCCCGCCCAGATGGCGGACGCGCCCAGCGAATCACGCATATCGCCCAACAACGGACCCACACTGGTGATCGCGGGGCGAAGATTGAGTGCAGTGAGTACGACAGCCACCGTCAACAGCAGTCCACCGGCCGCCGGCCGCGCCTCGATGGCGCCGGCGTCAGCCGGCCGGTCGATTGTGTTGCTGCTGTGGCGAGAGTCGATCACCGGAGTTAGCATGCCATACATCCCATGATTGGATGAAAGGGGTTTTGTGTGCCTTTGGCCACGACACGTCGGACCGGGTTGGTCGACCAGGTCATCGACCAACTACGCGATTCGGTGACCGCGGGCGAGTATCCCGTCGGCACCAAGATCCCCACCGAGCCGGCGTTGGCCGAGACGCTCGGCGTGGGGCGCAACACCGTCCGGGAGGCGGTCCGCGCCTTGGCGCACGGCGGCATCCTCGAGGTCCGGCAGGGTGACGGCACCTACGTGCGGGCGACCAGTGAGGTGTCGGGTGCGTTACGCCGGCTGTGTGGATCCGAACTGCGCGAAGTGCTGCAGGTGCGCCGGTGCCTGGAAGTCGAGGGCGCCCGGCTGGCGGCGACGGCACGGACCGAAGACGACCTCGCCGAGCTCTGGCAGCTGTTGGCACGTCGGGACGAACTGCAGCGTGAACAGGCCGTCGACGATTTCGTGCGTGCCGACGCCGAGCTGCATTTCGCGATCGTGCGCAGTGCACACAACACCGTGCTGACCGAGCTCTACCGAGGGCTGACAGAAGTGGTGCTCGCGAGCGTCGCCACCACCACACATGACACCGAGGCCGCCGCCCACATCCGGCATCGTGGCCTGGTGGAAGCCATCGACGCGCGAGACGTCGACCGGGCAGCGCGGGAGGCGGGCGGCTTCCTCAACGAACTGCTGGGCGAGGCACCCGAGCAGTCCTGACTGCTATTCGGGACGCAGCGCGTCGCTGTTGACGAACGTCAGGGAGCCGCTGTCGAGCTGGACCGCCCATCGGCGCGCCGGGTCGGCGATGACGTCGTCTCCGACGGATACCGCATAGCCCGCTGCGTCGCCGAAGTCGTCGACGACGAGTCCGCGGGTTTCGTCGTCGGTATCCGGGTGGACGACCACACGCACATTGACGGCCAGCCCGCCGTCGCGGTCATCGTCCTCGGTGTTGGCATCCACGAGTTCCTGAGCGGTCACCGGAGTTCTCCTGTCATTCCTGGCGACTGACCAAAGCCAGCCACGGTCTGTGCCTTTTCCGGAATCGAAGATTGCGGCGTTTGTGATGTTAAGCGATCAAGTATGTGCAGCAGTTAACGATTGAGATACCTTATCCCCGCTCGGGAGGCGATGCACACCACCGATTTCCCGTCGCACCGACCGAAATCCGTCCCCAATCCGATCTTCGGCACGGTGTGGACCGCTGTCAAGCACGAAATGGAAATGCGCGCAATATGTTCGTATGGGCGGAAAACGCCGGTCCGGCTATCCATTCAACGCACCCGGCGGCCGGCACAGCTAAGACATTGGTGGTTGATTCAGAAAACAGTCGGCGCCGATTCGGACTTTGCAGAAAAACACCTGACGCCCAGTAGTGCCAACGGTTTCAGTGCTTACAAATGTGTAACCAATGCTAACTCCAGCGAGCACCCGCCGATCGCCATTCCCGCCGAAAGTTCGGCCGCACCATCGGCCCATCGGCGGTGGACCGAGTCGGCAACGGCAGCCGCTCGGCTACCCTCTGTCCGGTGATCGTGCTGTTACCTCCGTCGGAGACGAAACGCGGCGGGGGCGACGGCCCACCGCTGGACATCGATGCGCTCGGCTCCCCCGCGCTGAACCCGGTACGGGCGGCACTGGTCGGGGAACTCGTCGACCTCACCGACAATCGCGAGGTGTGCCGAAAGGCACTGGGGATCACGGCCGCTCAGGACAGCGAAATCGACCGCAACGCAGTACTTTTGACGTCGGCGACCCTTCCCGCGATCGACCGGTACACCGGCGTGCTCTACGACGCACTGGACGTCGACTCGTTGCGCGGGGCCGCCGCGGTGCGCGCCAGGGCGCGGTTGGCGGTGGGTTCGGCGCTGTTCGGGCTGCTGCGCGCCGACGACCTGATCCCCGCCTACCGACTGTCGGCGGGTTCCAAGCTGCCCGGCCGGCCCACCTTGGCCGCCCGCTGGCGACCCGCACTGGAACCGGCGCTGGCCGAGATCGCCGCCGCCGAACTGGTGGTCGACCTGCGGTCGGGATCGTATGCGGCGCTGGGCCGGTTGCCGGGTGCCGTGACGGTCGACGTGCTCTCGGAGAACAGCGCGGGCAAGCGCACCGTCGTGAGCCACTTCAACAAGGCGCACAAGGGCAAACTCGCCCGGGCGCTGGCCTCGGGGCGGTCTGATCCCGACGATGCAGGCAAGGTCGCCGCCATCGCCCGCCGGGCGGGGATGAACGTCGAAAGGTCGGGCAACGAGCTGACCATCGTCCTGGTGGCCTGAGTTAAACCGTTACATCACAACGTGATCACGGCTCGCGCGGGACCTCGGACCCGGCGGGATGCGCTGCTAACTTGCGGTACATGCCCCTGCTCCGTCGCATTTTGGGACTCGTGGCGACCGCAGCTCTGCTGGCCGGGTCCGTCACCGTCACCGCACCGTCCGCGGCCGCGTTCTCGAACGCCGGCGGACCGATCGAACTGCTCCAGGTGCCTTCCCCGGCGATGGGCCGCAATATTGCCGTGGGTTTCCAGGGCGGCGGACCCCACGCCGTGTACCTGTTGGACGGGCTGCGGGCGCAGGACGACTTCAGCGGCTGGGATATCAACACCCCCGTCTTCGACTGGTTCTACCGTTCCGGACTCTCGCTGGTGGTGCCCGTCGGCGGGCAGTCCAGCTTCTACACCGACTGGTACCAGCCGGCGAAGGGCAGCGCGGGCACCACGACCTATAAATGGGAGACCTTCCTGACCCAGGAACTGCCCACCTGGCTTGCCGCCAACCGCGGGATCAGCCCGACCGGCAACGCGGTGGTGGGGCTGTCCATGTCGGGCGGTTCCGCCTTGACGCTGGCGATCTGGCATCCCACCCAGTTCATCTTCGCCGGCTCGCTGTCCGGCTTCGTGAATCCGTCACTGGGACTGTGGCCCACGCTGATCGGTGTGGCGATGCGGGACGCCGGCGGCTACCGGGCCACCGACATGTGGGGACAGAGCACCGACCCCGCCTGGCGGCGCAACGACCCGATGGTCAACGTGGCGACCTTGGCCGCCAACGGCACCGCCGTGTGGGTGTACTGCGGCAACGGCGCCCCATCCGGCCTCGACACCGGTTCCGACTTCGGCGGTCTGTACAGCGCCCAGTTCCTGGAGAACATCACGCTGAACACCAACAAGGACTTTCAGAAGCGGTACGTCGCCGCCGGCGGCCACAACGGTGTCTTCAATTTCCCGGCCGACGGCACCCACAGCTGGGGCTATTGGGGCTCGCAACTCCAGGCCATGAAACCCGATCTGCAACGGGTGCTGGGCGCGACACCGACCGGCTAGGCAATTCCGCGCCGGGCTGTTTCACTCGCACCCGCATCCCAGCCGCGATGGGTAGCGTCTACCGGTATGAAGCTCATCTCGCCGACCGACTCGATGTTTCTGCTCGGCGAGTCGCGTGAGCACCCGATGCATGTGGCCGGACTGCAGTTGTACCGGCCGCCCGACGGCGCGGGCCCGGAGTTCGTCACCGACCTCTACGAGTCGATCGCCAAGTGCGACGACTTCCAGCCCACCTTCCGCAAGCACCCGGCCCGCGCTTTCGGCGGAATCACCAATGTGGCTTGGGCTTTCGACGACGACGTGGACGTCGACTACCACCTCCGCCGGTCTGGTCTGCCGCGTCCCGGCCGGGTGCGCGAACTGCTCGAACTGACCTCCCGGCTGCACGGCACGCTGCTGGACCGGCACCGTCCGCTGTGGGAGGCCTATCTGGTCGAGGGCCTCGACGACGGCCGGTTCGGCGTCTACACCAAGATCCACCACTCCCTGCTCGACGGGGTGTCGGCGCAACGGCTGATGATCCGCACCCTGTCCGATGACCCCGACGACCGCGAGGTGCGGGTGCCCTGGGCCCTGCGGCCGCGTACCCGGACCCGCGCACCCGCGCCGCGCGGGTCGTCACTGCTGCGCACGGCCACCGGTGCGGCCGGCGCGGTGGCCGGGCTGGCGCCGTCGGCGCTCGCCATCGCACGGGCCGCGCTGGTCGAACAGCAACTGACGCTGCCCTTCGGTGCGCCCAGGACCATGTTCAACGTGCCGATCGGCGGGGCGCGGCGTTGCGCCGCGCAGTCCTGGCCGCTGGCCCGCATCAAGGCGGTCAAGGACGCCGTCGACGGCACCACCGTCAACGACGTCGTGCTGGCGATGTCATCAGGGGCGTTGCGTGCCTATCTGGACGAGCGCCAGGCGCTGCCCGAAACCCCGCTGGTGGCAATGGTTCCGGTGAGCCTGCGCGGTGAGCACGAGCAGGACGCCGGCGGGAACATGGTGGGCACCATCCTGTGCAATCTGGCGACCGACATCGCCGACCCACTCCAACGTCTGGAGACCATCAGCGCCTCCATGCGCGACAACAAGAAGGTGTTCTCCGAACTCCCCCGAATGGAGGCCCTCGCGCTGTCGGGCTTCCTGATGTCGGGCATTGCACTGGGTCTGCTGCCCGGCTTCGCAGCGTCCGCGCCGCCGCCGTTCAACATCGTCATCTCGAACGTGCCCGGCGCCCGGACGCCCATGTACTGGCGGGGTGCCCGGCTGGATGGCAACTACCCCCTGTCCATCGCGTTGGACGGCCAGGCACTGAACATCACGCTGACCAATAACGCCGACAACCTCGACTTCGGCCTGGTGGGCTGCCGGCGCAGCGTGCCGCACCTACAGCGGCTGCTGACCCACCTTGAGGACTCGTTGGCCGCGATGGAGAAGGCCACCGCCGCCTGACCCTCCCCCGGCTCCGACTGCGTAAACGCTTGTCCGGTCACGGAATTGACACTTCTTGGTATCGGATCGAGATGTGTCAAATTAGCAACTTGTGCAAATTCCGTTTCGCGATAGGTTCTTGCTTGTCGCCGCCGGAAGCAGAATCGGGAGTCCATGTCGCACGTCTCGAATCGCACTGCGTTCACGGCGGTGGCGGCCGCCGGCCTCTACTGGTCGATGCTGGTGATCAATCCCGCGGCGATCGCCGACGCGGAGTCCGCGGGTAGTCCCGGCATCCCGTGCCTGGACATGGTGCAGCAACTCGCGGCCTCGCCGGAGATCATCCCCGAAGCGTTGGGGGCCGTTGCGCCGCCGGCACCACCGGTGGTCCCTGCAGCCCCGGCCGAGCCGCTGGTCGAAGCCGCGGTGGTGATTCCGGAAAGCCTCCCGCCCGTCCCGGCCCCGGCACCCGAGGTCGTCCCCGCGGTACCTGTCGCGGCGATCGTCGTTCCCGAAGCAGCGGTACCGGCGGCCGTTCCCGCCGCCCTGCCGGTCGCGGAGATGGCCGCCGTCGACGCGGTACCGGCGGCCGCCGCCGCACCTGCTGCGCTGCCCGCGGCCGCGCTGCCTGCAGTGCTGCCGGCTGTCCCGCCGGTTCCGCTCGGCGTGCCCATTCCCCTTGGCGCACCGCCACTTCCGGCCGCGGCTCCGCTGATCGAAGCGGCCGCCCCCATTCCCGATGCCATCCCGGCTCCGGTGCCCGACGCCCTGCCGGTCGCCAATGTCGCGGCGGTGGCGCCGGCGCCCGAAGTCGCCGTGCTGCCACCCGCACCGCCGGCCCCGCCGGTGGAAGCTGCCCCGATGGTCGCGCCGCCAGTCCCGGCCCCGCCGGTCGAGGAAGTTCCCGCCGCCGATGTGGTCCCCGTCAGCCTGGCTCCCGCGGACGTGGCACCGCTGGACGCCGCCCCCGCGGCAGCCGCCCCGGTGGAGGCGGCCGCACTCCCGGTCGATGCGGCTGCGGTGGCCGTCCCGGTCGGGGTGGGCGTGCCCGCGGCACTGCCGATTGATGCTGCGGGAGCGGTGCTTCCGATGCTCGCCTCCGCACCGGCGGTCCTGGCGGCCACCCCGCCGCCGCCACTGCCCCTGCCGGTCGTGCCCGGCCTGCCGGTCCTACCCACCGAACTGACGCTGCCGCACGATCTGCTCTGCGCGGGCACCGCCTGGTCAGCCGACGCCGACGGCACCCACCACGAGATCAGCGCCGATCGCACCGCATGGGACGACGGCCGTCACGAGGACGGCTGAGCTTCAGGCGCTCGGTGCGCGGACCACCACGGGTGCGGCCGGGAAGTAGATCGCCATTTCCGAGCGCGACTTGCGCAGTGCCGCAGTGCCGTAGCCCTTCTTGCGATGCTCGGGACGAATCCAGATCCGCACCTCGACCTCATGGCCGTTGAGTTCGCCGAGCACCAGGCCGACCTTCTCGTCGCCTTCCAGGGCCACGAACCAGGCGGCCTCCTCGGCGTCGACGCGCGCCAGCGCCGCGGCGATCTCGTCGTCCAGGCTGCCCGCCGGTGCGCCCGACCCGTCGCCCGAGTTGCCCTGATCCTGGATGCGCACACCCAGGATGTCGCCGTCTTCCGCGCCCGAGAAGGAACGCAGCACAAGGGTTTCCGCCGAGGACGCGGGGCGCTCGTTGAGCGTGAACGTCAACTGGCTGTTGAGGTCGTCGAGTTCCTCGGCGATGATCCGCCGCGATTCCTTGGTGACCTGATCGAAGGACAGCCCGATCACCGCCTCACCACCCGCGTGGGTGGTGCCCAGCAGGGTGGCGATGGCGTCGACGGCGGCGTCACGGTTCTCGGCGTCGACGATGATGTCGAGCACCTCATGCCGGCGATCGAGCGCCTTCACCAGGGCATCGGCGATGTCACGACGGGCTGCGGCACGGTCCAGATCGGTCATGGCGACAAGCCTAGTGCAGCATCAGGCCTTGGCTAGTTGGTTCTGTTCGTAGCGCCGGGCCCATTCCGCGCGGGGCCGGATCGACACGTCGACATCGGTGGCCTTGGCCCGCAGCGCGCCTGCCGTCGCCTGGTCCTTCGGTGTCAGCTTGAACGGATCCCACCCGAAGAACCGGCAGGAATTCTCCCAGGTGATCTTGTTGATGTCGGAGTCCGAGGCGCCGGCGGCGTTCAGCTCGGCGAGCACCTGCTCGGGGGCGTCGGGCCAGAAGCAGTCCGAGTGCGGGTAGTCGCATTCCCAGGCGATGATGTCGATGCCGATCTCGTGCCGCAGCTTCAGCGAGGTCTTGTCGGTCACATAGCAGGCCAACGAATGCTCACGGAAGACATCGGAGGGCATCTTGTCCCCGAAGTCGCGGCGCAGCCACTTCTGGTTGGTGTAGTGCCGGTCGCTGCGATCCAGATAGAACGGGATCCAGCCGATGCCGCCCTCGGAGAACGCGAACTTCAGGTCGGGGTAGTTGCGCATTGCCGGACCCCACAACAGATCCTGAGCACACATCGCCGACACCTGGGTGGCCAGGATGATCATGTTGTCGATCGGGGCGTTGGGCGCCATGCTGATCGCGCCGAAGCCGGTGCCGATGTGCAGGCACATCACCACGTTCTCTTCGGACAGCGTGCGGAACACCGGGCCCCAGTAGTCCTCGTCGTGATAGCTCGGAAGACCCTCCAGGTGCGGCAGTTCCGGCATCGTGACGGCACGACATCCCTTGGCCGCCACCCGGCGGATCTCGGCGCACATCCCCTCGGGCGTCCACGTCGGCATGATGGCGATCGGGATGAACCGGTCGGGATAGCTGCCCGCCCATTCATCGATGTGCCAGTCGTTGTACGCCGCCACCATGACCAGCGTGATGTCCTCGCGCGTCATGTTGAGATGGCGCGCGGAGAACCCGGTGAACGTCGGAAAGCACATCGACGCCAGGATGCCGTTGCGGTTCATGTCGCGGACCCGCTCGTGCACGTCATAGACGCCGGGGCGCATCTCGGCGAAACCGGCCGGATCGCGGCCCCACTCTTCCGCCGGCCACGACACGACCGCGTTGAGACCGCTGACGCCCTGCGGGCGACCCTGGTACATCCACTGATCGACGCCCTTGTCATCGGTCACCACGATCGGTGCCTCCGACTTGTACTTCGCCGGTACGTGGTTGAGGAACATGTCGGGCGGTTCCACGACATGGTCGTCGATGCTCACCAGAATCAGGTCGTCGGTCTTCATACCTAACTAGTACCCTCGGAAGTCGTGACCGTCTCTGCGCTATCGGACAGAGGTTTACCTGTTTCGGCCAAAGTCGAACCGGCCCGCCCGGTGATCGAACTGCGCCGCGGCGGCCACGCGCTCGCCGGCAGCTACCTGTACGAGGGCGACGGTCTGATCACCGGCTGGCACTCTCACGAGGTTCACCAGATCGAGTACGCCGTGGCGGGTGTCGTCGAGGTGGAGACCGATTCCGCGCACTACCTGCTGCCACCCCAGCAGGCGGCCTGGATCCCGGCGGGTCTGGAACACCAGGCGGTGATGAATCCGGACGTGAAAACCGTTGCGGTGATGTTCGATCCGGCCATGATCGCCGAACCCGGCGACCGCGCCCGGATCATCGCGGTATCCCCGTTGATCCGGGAGATGATGATCTACGCGCTGCGCTGGCCGATCGAACGACGCTCATGCGCACCGGAGGAAGAAGCCATCTCCGATGGGTTCTTCGCGACCCTGGCCAACGTCGTCAGTGAGGCGCTCGATCACGAGGCGCCGCTGAGCCTTCCGACATCGGAGCACCCGATCGTGGCGGCCGCCCTGGCCTACACCAAGGAGCACCTGGAATCGGTGACCGTCGAAGACGTCAGCCGCGCGGTGGCGGTGTCCGAACGCACCCTGCGCCGTCTGTTCTCCGACACCTTGGGACTTTCGTGGCGCACCTATCTGCTGCACGCCCGGATGTTGCGGGCCATGGCCTTGCTGGCCGGCCCCGGCCAGTCGGTGCAAGCGACCTCCTCGGCGGTCGGATTCGACAACCTGAGCTCCTTCACCCGCAGCTTCACCCAGTTCTGCGGAGAAACCCCGTCGTCCTACCGGCGACGGGTGGTCGGACGGCCGCTGTAGCGTTTTTTCATGTTTCGGCCGTGTAAACGCTATAGTCAGGCCATGCGAGACAGAGCGGTCTCCCTCGAAGTCGAGACCTTGTACGCGCGCTACCTGAGCCGCGACATCACCCGTGAGGCCCTGCGCCTCCATGTTCTGGCGGCGGCACACAGCGTCAACACCGTCCATCCGGAATTCATCGCCGACATCGCGCTGGAGCGCATCGTGCCGGACTCCACCACACCGGCTTTCGAACTGTGGCTGGCCGGCCTGTGGGAACGGATCGACGGCGGCTACGCGATCATGGATCCCGAGTTCATCGGCCACATGACCCAGCGCGCGGCCGGACATCACGTCAGGTCGGCCGAGTGGCGGTTGCGTCAGCGCGCCGTTGCGTGGTGCCGGCGATCATGGCGCGTTCTCAACAGCGAGAGCGTCATCCCGCTCTGACATCGGCTCAGCGCGGCGGGGCACCCGCGCTGTCGGGATCGACCTGCACGGCATATGAGGTGATGGCGGCGATCTGGTTGTCGGCGAATTCGAAGATGTCGCAACCCGCCACCGCGGTGACCCCGTTCGGCCCGCTGTAACGCGAGAACATGTCCACCGCGACGACATCGCCCTGCGCGGCCACCACGCACCGGTCCACGCTGGTGTCCGTGTCGGCCAGCCCCTCCCGGGTGTCACGGCAGGTCCTGATGACGGCGTCCGCCCCTTCCAGGACCATGAAGCCGACGATCGTCCACCGCACGTCCTTGGCCAGGTGGACGAGGGCCTCCTCGAACCGGTGCGTCGAGAATGCCAGCGCGACAGCGCCTGGGTCGACCGGCTCGGCCATGGGTTCCTCCTTGAACACGGTTCCCGTTGAACACGGTGGCTACGAACCTATCCGGTCGCCGCAACGGATTGGGCCGAAGACGCGGCCCGGTTGCCGCCCATCGAAGCGCACCGCAGGATGGCGGCCATGGACGAACCCACCGCGAGTGAGCTGGCCGATGTCGACGCGATAGGCCAGGCGGCGCTGGTGGCGGCCGGCGATGTCTCGGCTGCCGAATTGCTCGATGCGGCGATCCTGCGGCTGGAATCGGCCCGGCACCTCAATGCCGTCATCACCGACCTGTTCGACCGGGGCCGCGAGCAGGCCGCCGCGCTGGACGCCGCGGGCACCTTGCGCGGCGGCGGCGCCGGTCCGGTCGCGGGAGTTCCCTTCCTGCTCAAGGATCTTGGCGCATCCCTGGCCGGCGCACCCGAGGCGATGGGTTCGCGGGCGCTGCGGACCCATGTCGCGGAGGAGTCGGCGTGGATCGTGCAGCGCTACCTGGACGCCGGCCTGGTGGTGTTCGGCAAGACCAACACCCCCGAATGGGGTAACCACTGCACCACCGAGCCGACGCTGTTCGGCCGCACCGCCAATCCCTGGTCGCCGGACATCACCCCGGGCGGCTCGAGCGGCGGATCGGCGGCCGCGGTGGCCGCCGGGGTGGTCCCCGCTGCGTCGGGCGGCGACGGCACCGGCTCGATTCGGGTGCCCGCGTCGTGTTGCGGCCTGGTCGGGCTCAAACCGCGCCGCGGCCGGACATCCTTCGCACCGGGGGCGGGCCACGGCCTGGAAGGTCTGGTCAACGAGCACGCGCTGACCCGCACCGTGCGGGACAGCGCCGCGCTGCTCGATGTGGTCGCCGGCGGCGCACCCGGCGATCCGTACGGCGCTGTGGTTCCGGTGCAGTCGTATCTGACGGCGATCGGCCGGACGCCGGAACCGCAACGAATCCTGCTCGCGACGGCGTCACCGTTTCCCGGGCCGCCGACCGATCCCGAGGTGGTCGCGGCGGTCGAGTCGGCAGGAGCCTTGCTCGCAGACCTCGGTCACCACGTCGAAACCGGTGCGCCGTCGATAGATTCGGATGCCGTCGCCGACGCCGTCGCGGTGCTGCACACCGTCAGCAACGCGCAGTTGCATGCCCTGGCCACCGCGCACCTGGGGCGCGCGCCCAGAGAAGACGAATTCGAGCCGAGCACCTGGGTGATGGTGCACGAGGGATTCCGGACCACCGGAGTCGAATATGCCTCGGCCATCTCGGCCGTGCACGCTCAGACCCGCCTGTTCGCGGCGGGCCTGAGCGCCCACGATGTGCTGCTGGTCCCGACGCTGCTCACCGGGCCGCCGCCGTACGGGCTGCTGGACCAGCCGCGGGGTACCACGCGGGCGTTCTTCGACGTGGAGTTCGCCACCACGGGCTGGACGTCACTGGCGAATGTGACGGGATGGGCGGCGATCTCACTACCGCTGGGCCAGACATCGACGGGCCTGCCGATCGGTGTGCAGTTGATGGCCCCGGACGAGACGATCCTGCTGCGACTGGCCGCCCAACTCGAAGGGGCCGCCCCGTGGGCGGATCGGCACCCGCCGGCCGGATCCGGTCAGTGACCGGACTGGTGCCCACCCTCTGACTGCTGGCCACCCTGCTGGGACGGACCACCCTGCTGCTGGGACTGATTGCCCTGCTGCGACCGCTCCTGGTGGGTCTGCGGAACCTGCACCGAGGTGGTGACGGTCTCCGTCGCCGTCTCGGTCACCGGGGCCTGGGTCTGGGTCTCGGTCACCGGGGCCTGCGTCTCGGTGCCCGCGGGGGCGTCCTCGTGATGCCGCGGTGCCTCTCCGCCGCCGCCGCTGCCGGAGTCGGAGACCGTCGCACTCGTGGTGGTCGTCGACGTGGTGGTCGTCGTGGTCGGTGTGGTCGAGGCGGTACCACCGGAGTCACCCCCGCTGCACGCGACGGTGAGGCCGCCGGTGGCGATGATCGCCGCCAGCGCGCCCACCGCTTTGACCCGCCGGGCTCCGGCCGCGCTCACCGTCACAGCGGAATCCACAGGCCCAGGAACCAGAAGCCCCACCCGTGGTGGTTGTCGTCGAATACCGGGTTGACGCGCTGCCCGTTGTAGTTGAACGGCTGGTGGTCCTGGCGGCCCTGATCCATACCGCGGTGGCCCCAGTCGTCCTGCTGTCCCCCGCCGGGGCCGCCGCGGTCGTCGTGGCCGCCGCGGTTGTCGCAGTTGCCCTGCTGCGGGCCACATCCAGGTCCGGGATCGGCGGCCGCGGTGCCCATGCCCAGCAACCCGCTGACTCCAATGCCTATCGTCAGCGCCGAGACGCCGGCCATTCGCTTGAGATTCATCGTCAACTCCCTTTCGCCGGGCTCACCGTGGCGGTTGCCCGTGAAACGAGTCTCCGAAGTCAGCCTTGTTTTTTGCTGTGTCGGCCGTGTGTTCCAGGTATAAAACGGTTGTGCAGCGAATTTGATCACAATGCGGCACCGGACCGGCGCGTCGGTTTGACGCCCTTCCAGCCAGCAGGCTGTGGCGCGTAAGCGCCGCCCGCCAGGCGTGATGCCGACCACGATTGGGTTCCGCCGGGGCACATGACACACTCAGTTCATGGTTCCTCGTATTGCGCGCCCGAAACTCGAGGGCAACATCGCGGTCGGTGCAGACCGCCAGATCGGGTTTGCCGAATTCGGTGACCCCCAGGGCCGGGCCATCTTCTGGCTGCATGGCACGCCCGGCGCCCGCAGGCAGATTCCCGCCGAGGCCCGCGCCTACGCCGAACTGGAGCACATCCGGCTGATCGGCGTGGACCGCCCGGGCATCGGATCGTCGACCCCGCATCAGTATTCGAACGTGCTGGCCTTCGCCGACGACCTGCGCGTCATCGCCGACACGCTGGGTATCGACGACTTCGCCGTCATCGGCTTGTCCGGCGGCGGCCCGTACGCGTTGGCCACCGCGGCGGCGATGCCCGAGCGGGTGGTCGTGGCAGGCATCCTCGGTGGCGTCGCCCCGTACATCGGTGAGGACGCGATCGCCAGCGGCCTGATGAACCTCGGCTCGAACGTGGCCCCCATCCTGGAGGTGGCCGGGCTGCCCATCCGGTTGGTGGCGGGCACCTTGATCAAGTTCCTCGGCCCGGTGGCCTCACCGGCCCTGGAGATCTACGCCCGGATTTCGCCCGAGGGCGACCGGCGCCTGCTGGGCCGCCCCGAGTTCAAGGCCATGTTCCTCGACGACCTGCTCAACGGCACACGCAAACAGCTCGCCGCCCCGTTCGCCGACATCGTCGTGTTCGTCCGGGACTGGGGTTTCCGCCTCGACGAGGTCAAGGTCCCGGTGCACTGGTGGCACGGCGACAAGGACCACATCGTCCCGTTCGAGCACGGCGCGCACTCCGTGGCCAGGCTCCCCGAGGCAAGCATGACGGTGCTGCCCGGCGAGAGCCACCTGGGTGGGCTGGGACGGGCCGAGGAGATCTTGCGTACGATGCTGGAGGTCTGGGACCGCGACGGTCGCACATAACCGAAAGGAACTGCACGGATGGAACTTTCGGGCGTCGGCATCTGGAGCGCGCAGCTGCGCTACAGCGATCCGGTCCAGGCCGCAGAGGCGGCCGCCGAGCTGGATGAACTGGGTTACCCCGCACTGTGGATACCCGATGTGGGCGGAGCACTGTTCGATTCGATCGAGAACCTGCTCGCCGCCACCACCCGCACCGTCATCGCGACCGGCATCCTCAACCTGTGGATGCACGAGCCGCAGGACGTCGCGACCGCCCACGCCCGGCTGACCGCCCGGTACGGGCCGCGCCTGCTGCTCGGCATCGGGGTCAGCCACGCGCCGCTGATCGACTCGAAAAAGCCGGGCGCCTACCGCAAACCCCTGGCGGCGACCAAAGCCTTCCTCGACGCCCTGGACGCCGCGGACCCGCCCGTGCCGGTCGCGGAGCGCGCACTGGCCGCGCTCGGCCCCAAGATGCTGGAGCTGGCAGGCACCCGGTCCCGGGGAGCCCATCCCTACCTGGTGACTCCCGCGCACACGGCCGCCGCCCGCGAAACCCTCGGGCAGGGTCCGCTGCTGCTGCCCGAGCAGACCGCCATCCTGACCGACGATGCGGATGCGGCCAGAAAGATCGGCACCGACTGGCTGCGTTCGTATCTGGCGATGCCCAACTACGCCAACAACCTGTTGCGCTCCGGCTTCACCGCCGAGGACATCGCCGATGTCAGCGACCGGTTGTTCGACGCGATCATCGTGTGGGGCGACGAGGAGAAGATCCTGGCTCGCGTCAACGAGCATCGCGACGCCGGCGCCGACCACGTCTGCCTGCAGGTGCTCGACAGCGATCCGAGTGCCTTCCCGCGGGAGCAGTGGCGCCGGCTGGCTGCCGCATTGCGCCCGTGACCACATTGGACATCGGCGTCTACCTCCCCCAGATGGGGATGTCGTATCCGGATGTCCTGCACCGGGCACTGCGCTGCGAAGAGCTCGGCATCGGCTCGCTGTGGCTCTATGACCACCTGTACGGGCCGGGTGTGCCCGAGATCGACTCGCTGGAAGCCTGGACGCTGGCGACCGCGCTGCTCACCAGGACCGAACGGCTGCGGGTCGGGCATATGGTGCTGTGCAACCAGTTCCGGCACCCGGCGGTGCTGGCGAAGATGGCAAGCACCCTGGACCAGATCTCGGCGGGCCGGTTGCAGCTGGGTCTGGGCAGCGGCTCCATCGAGGATGAGCACGTGCGCACCGGCCTGCAGTGGGGCACGTTCGCCGAACGCTCACAGCGGCTCGGTGAAACCCTGGAGATTCTCACCCAGGCGTTCGCCGGCGGGCGGATCGACTTCGCGGGCAAGCACTATCAGATCAGCGAGATGCCGGTCCGGCCCGGGCCCGTGCAGCAGCCCCGCCCGCCGATCGTCGTCGGCGGGGTCGGCGAGAAGTACACGCTGCCGCTGGTGGCCCGCTACGCCGACGTGTGGAACGTGCCGACCTATGCGCTCGGCGAACTGGAGCACAAGCTCGCCGTCCTGCGGTCGCTGTGCGCCGACATCGGCCGGGATCCGGCCACCATCGTCATGTCGGTCGAGGCCGTGATGGCCTTGTCCCCCGATGACGCCACCCTGCCCGAAGTTCGCGCACTCGCCGAAAAGCGGTTCGGTGGAGCAGGTTTCGGCCTGCAGGAGGGTGGCCTGATCGGGACGGCGCCGATGATCGTCGAACGGCTGGCGCACTGGCGCGACCTCGGCTTCGGCCAGGTGGTGCTGTTCACCCACGACCGCGGCAGTGACCGGACGCTGGATCTGTTGGCCTCACAGGTCATCAGCGAATTCGAGCGTTAGCGGGGTCGTACAGCGCACGGCGCGACACCGTGAGCGGATAGCCCGTGCCCCCGACGTTCACCTCGTATTCTCCGGCGTCGACCCATTCGCTGTCGATCACGCGGCCGTCCTCGGCACGCAGATACGCGAGCCCGACGCATGATCCGATCGCCGCGCCCCACGCCGCCGAGCTGACCTGACCCGCCACCACACCGTTGCGCCGGATCAGCTCGCCGCCCCACAGCATCGGTTCCGGCGAGGACACCGCGAAACCGGCCAGCCGCCGCAGGGTTCCCTGCGCCCGCGCCTGCTCGACCGCGGCGCGGCCCAAGAAATCGATGTCGGTGCGCAGCTTGCAGGTGAACAGCTGACCGGCTTCCACCGGGCTGTCGCCGGGGGTCAGTTCTCGGCCGAACGCCCGATAGCCCTTCTCCAGGCGCATCGACTCGATGGCGTAATAGCCCGCACGTGCCACGCCCAACGGCTCCCCCGCCGCCAGCAGGTCCTCGTACACGCCGACCGCGAACTCGGTGGGAACGTAGAGCTCCCAACCCAACTCGCCGACATAGGTGATGCGGGTGGCCCGTACGGTCGCATATCCCAGCGAGATGAGCCGGCTGCTGCCGAACGGGAAAGCGGCATCGGAGAGGTCGGCGTCGGTGAGCGTCCCGAGGAGGTCGCGCGAACGCGGTCCCATGACACCGAAAACGGCCAGCGCCGAGGTGATGTCGACGAGATGTGCGCCGCCGCCGGCGGGGAGGTTGCGGCGGATGTGGTCCTGATCGCGCTCGGTGGTCGCTGCGCTGCTCACGATCAGGAACTCGTCCGCCGCCGTCCTGGTCACCGTCACGTCGGATTCGTAGGTGCCGCGCTGGTTGAGCATGCCGGAGTAGACGGTGCGGCCGACATCGACGCCGACGTCGGCGGTGCACAACCACTGCAACGCCCGCTCCGCCCCTGCGCCCACCATGAGGTACTTCGAGAAGGACGTCTGGTCGAAAACGGTGACCGCGGAGCGGGTCGCGACCTGTTCGGCGGCCGAGTACGGCAGCCAGTTCTGTTTGCCCCAGGAGTATTCGATGTGCGGCTGCGCCCCGGGTGGTGCAAAGAAGTTGACGCGCTCCCAGCCCATTCTGCTGCCGAAGTTGGCTCCCGCTTCCACCAGCAGATGATGGACCGGTGAGCGCCGGAACGGCCGGGCGGTGGCCAACTCCCGGTTCGGCCAGGGAATCTCATAGTGCAGGCCGAGGATCTCCCCCACCCTGTCGTGCAGCCAGCGGGTGTTGCCGTTGAAGGGCGCGAAGCGCCGGATGTCCACGCTGGTGAGGTCGGAGGTCGGCGACCCACTGACGATCCATTCGGCCAGCGCCCGACCGGCTCCGCCGGCCGAGGCGATGCCCACCGAGTTGAAACCGGCTGCCACGAAGAAGTTCCGGCATTCCGGAGCCTCGCCGAGGATGAACTGATTGTCCGGGGTGAAACTCTCCGGGCCGTTGTAGAACTTCTTGATCCCGGTCTCTTCCAGGGCCGGTATCCGCAGCATCGCGTTGTCCATCAGAATCTGGAAATGGTCCCAATCTTCTTCCAGCAGCTGGAATTCGAACGGATGAGGTAGGGCGTCGGGGCTGACCCACGGCTTGGCTTCCGGCTCGAACCCACCGATCACCAGGCCGCCGACCTCCTCTTTGAAGTAGGTGTAGCCGTCCGGGTCACGCAGGATCGGCATATCGGTGTGCACGCCATCGATGGTCTCGCTGACAACGTAGAAGTGCTCGGCCGAATGCAGCGGGACATTCACCCCGGCCAGCGCGCCCACCTGTTTGGCCCACTGGCCGGCGCAGTTGACGACGATCTCGGCCTCGATGTCGCCGCGGTCGGTGCGGACCCCTGTGGCCACGCCGTCACGCACATCGACTCCGGTGACGCGCACCCGCTCGAACACTCGCGCCCCGCGCAGCCTGGCCCCCTTCGCCAGCGCCAGCGTCAGGTCTGTCGGGTTGGCCTTACCGTCGCCCGGCAGCCAGATCGCTCCGGCCAGGTCGTCCACCCGCATCACCGGGTAGTGCTCCAAAGCCTGCTCGGGGGTGAGCATTTCGCATTCCATGTCGAACGCCGCCGCGTTGGCGGCGGTGCGGCGCAGCTGGATCATCCGGTCCTCGGTGCGGGCGACCGTCACACCACCGCAACGCTTGTAGCCTGCGGACAGCCCGGTCTCACGTTCCAGGTCGGCGTAGAGCTGCGTCGAGTACTGCACCAGCCGGGTTCCACTCTCGGAGGCACGCAGCTGACCCACCAGACCCGCAGCGTGCCAGGTGGTTCCGCAGGACAGCTGTCCCTGCTCCAACAGGACCAGATCGGTGTAGCCGAGTTTGGTGAGGTGATAGGCGACGCTGGTGCCGATCACCCCACCCCCGACGATGACCACTCGAGCCCGGTCCGGTAACGCCTTGGTCATCTGTCATGTCCTCACGTTCGTCAGTCGGTCGCGGCGACATCGTCGAGCAGCCGGGCGAAGTCGGGGCCGGTGAATTCCTCGACGGCGGCGTCGTAGCGCTGCATGGCCCAGCCCCAGAAATCGAAATCCAGGGCACTGGAGCCGTTCTGGATACAACCCCACAGGGTCCAGCCGTACTGGGACACCGTCCCCTGCAGGCGGGCGCGGGCCAGCTTGTGCCGAAGCGGACGGCCGTAATAGGCGGTGACGAGTTCTTCCAGCTGATCGAGTGAGAGCCGGCATTCACGCCAGATGTTGCCCAGCTCGAAACAGGGATCGTTGTTGCCCGAATACTCGTAGTCGATGATCCACACACGGTCGGCGTTCTCGACGAAGTTCGCGGCGAGCAGGTCGTTGTTGCACGGCACCGTCTCCGTGTCGGTGGCCCGCAGCGCCCGCCGGATGTCGTCGAACCGTTCGGCATGGTTCAGATAGTCTTCAGGCATCCGGAAGCCGTTGTCCACCAGCGTTTTCAGATATCCGGGCTGGAGGGAGAACATGTCGAAGTCATTGCAGAACCGCGGTCCGGCATGCAGTTGCCTGCAGCTGTCGGCCACTTTCGCCACCAGCCCCGGCCGCGCAAAATCTTCGTCGTGCAGCGATGCGCCGTCGATGTAGCCGATCAGCAGGATTCCGAGGTCAGGGCGGTAGTCCAGCACCGGCGCCCCCACACCTGCCCGGTGCGCTGCGACGCTGTTGTGGAACTCGGCGTCCCGGTCGATACCGAGCAGAGCCCCCGAGGCATCCGAACACCGCGCGACATACACACCGCGCGCCGTGGTGATCTTGACGTTGCGGTTGGTCAGCCCACCCGGGAGATCTTCCACCTGCCGCGACTGGCCGGACAGCACCGGAAGCTGGTCGAGCAGCGCGCCGAGCGCAGCATCGCCGAGCCGGTATGCCATCTCTCGAACATAACGACTACCGCCACGGCGTGCGTCCTAATCGAGTCCGAGCAGTTCCCGGCGCAGCAGATGCATCGCCACCGTGGTGGCGCGTTCGCGGACGTCGCTGCGGTTGCCGGGCAGCCGCAGCGTCGTGGTGAGCGGCTCACGGCCGGCCAGCGCCACGCTGAAACACACGGTGCCGACCGGCTTCTCGTCAGATCCACCGCCCGGGCCCGCGATGCCGGTGATCCCGACGGCCGTATCCGCGTCGAACCGGCGCAGCGCGCCCTGAGCCATCGCGATCGCGACCGGTTCGGACACCGCGCCGTGGGCGGCGATCAGCGCGTCGTCCACACCGAGCAACGCGACCTTGGCCTCGTTCGAGTACGACACCACGCCACCGGTCAGGTACGCCGAGGACCCGGCCCGGTCGGCGAGCCGCGCGGCCAGCATGCCGGCCGTGCAGGACTCCGCAGTGGCGATGGTGCGCCCGGTCAGCAGCGCCGCGAGTTGTTCGTCGATCAGCGCGCCGTCCTCGGAGAAGAGCTCACGCGGATAGCGGTCCCGCAGGAAGTCGATCAACGCACGGTAGGCGGCGTCGTCCTTGGGCTCGTAGCGGGTGACGATCTCCAGCTCGCCGCGGCGCAGGCAGGTGGTGATCTCGAGTCCGTTGAAGCCCGGGACGTGAGTTTCGGCTTCCCGCAAGGATTCTGCCAGTCCGGACTCGGCCAGGCCGAACATCCGGACGGTGGCCTGCCGGTACTCGGTGCGGCTCGCGATGGCCCGCTGCACGGCCGGCGCGGCGACGGCCCGCGCCCACATCGGCTGCAGTTCACGCGGCGGACCGGGCAGCACAATGACGACGGGTGCACCGTCGGCGCTGCCTTCGACGACCACACCGGGCGCGGTGCCCTCGGGCTCGAGGATGTCGGCCCCCGCGGGCACCAGCGCCTGTTTGCGGTTGGCCGCCATGACCGCGTCGAAATCCGTGGTGCCGGGTCGGCGGGACATCAGCCTGCGCAGGATCGCGGCGATCCGCGCCTCAAGGTCCGCGTCGAGCACCAGTTCACGCCCACAGAACCGGGCCACCGTGGCGACGGTCAGGTCGTCGGCGGTGGGCCCGAGGCCGCCGCTGGTGATGATGAGGTCGACGCCGTCGGAGGCGAGGAAGCGCAGCTGCGCCTCGACGTCGTCGGCACGGTCCCCGCAGATGGTGATGTGCGCCAGCTCGACGCCGAGTTCCAGCAGCCGGTCGGCGATCCACGGGCCGTTGAGATCCTGGATCCGGCCGGTCAGCACCTCGGTGCCGGTGACGACGATTCCGGCGCGCACACTCACCGGGTCAACCAGCCCTGCACCGTGCCGAGGTCGCGGGAGTACTGCTCCATGACGTCCTCCTGGTAGCGGGAGCCGCCGCTGAGGTCATCGCCCGCCCAGATCACCCGGACCCGCGCCACGCCACGCAGGTACACGTCGACGCGGTCCACTTCGCGGCGCGACCACCCGTGCTGTTCGGTGAGCTCCGCGAGCTGCTCCCGTGCGTTGCCGTCTGCTGTCGCGTCTGACATCTGTCGTCCTCCTGAACCTGGCGTGCCGCGTACCTGTCGTGCTCGCGGTCAATCCTGCCCCACGCACGTCATCAGCCGACCGGCACCACCACGGGCGCGCTGTTGTATCCGGTGACCCGGACGAAGTTGCCCTGCTCACCGGCAGCGACGACGGTGGCCCGCACGTCCACGGTGTCGCCGGGGAACACCGTCACATAGTTGTCGGTGTACTCGATGGGCAGGATCTCGTCGCCGTCGGCGGTGCCGGTGACCTCGGCCCGTTCGAAGAAGGCGACCTGCTTGCCGGGGTTGTGCAGCCGGATCGCGACGTCGCGGTCCCCGACCCGTTTCGCGCTCACCTGCAGCGGCGCCTTGGCCAGCGAATTCAACGGGGTCATGTCGGCCCAGGCGGTCTGCTTCAGCTCGAAGGCGGTGTCGTTGGCGGGATCGCCGACATCGTCGGGCTGCTGGGATTGCCAGTACACGTTCTGCGATATCACCGTGCCGCCCGCGTCGAGCAACTCGGCGCGGACGAAGAACACCCGGGAGTCCCGTACTTCGCGCGGCAGGGTCAGCACGGTGTGCGCGCCTCCGGAGGCGACGGCGACACCGTCGACGGTGCGGTCGTCGCGGACCCGGCCGGACAGATCGTAGACCCGCACGCGGGCACGGAGATCGGACACGTCGTGCGCGGTCTGGTTGACCACCTTGACGTCGGCGGTGCTGTGGTTGCCGGTGGCGTAGGAGTCGAAGACCAGTGACAGCGGGCGCAATCCGGCTTTCGCGCCGTAGTAGGCACCGCCCGGGCGCAGGTAGTAGTCGAAGATGTTGCCGAAGAACGACGGCCAGTGACTGTTGAGCATCCAGTAGATGGTCATCTTGTGGTTGGCCCACCCGTTGGCGGCGAAAGCCTCGAACTGCGCGCGCGTCGATTCATAATGCGCGAGTTGAGCTTTGCGGGTGAACTCCTCGACGCTCGCGGACGGCCCGTAGCGGCGCAGGATCGCCAGCCGAATGCTGGAAAGTTTCGCGTTGCCCGGATTGGAGCCTGCATGAAAGGACCAGGTGTCGTTGATCGGCCAGAGCTTGTCGGGCGGGATGAACTCCTTGAGGCTGGCCAGTGGCGGGATGTGTTCGTTGTCGCCCTGCTCGGCGTTGGAGCCACGGGTGGCGCCGTAGCGGCCGCTGAACCAGTAGCTCGGGGGCCGCCAGCTGTACGGACCGGCCATGTGGATGCCGTCCCATTGCGGCTTGCCGTGCTCGTCGTCGTGCCCGAACGAGGAGACGGTGTCGACAACGGCGTTCTGCCAGTGCAGGTCCCGCAGCACCGCGCGATACTGGCCGCGCAGCGGCTCCGGCGGCAGGCCGTCGGAGCCGTTGGCCCAGATGGCGACCGACGGGTGCGAGCGCAACATCAGGATCTGGGACCGCAGGCTCTCCAGGGCGACGGCCCGGTCCTCGTCATCCCACTGATCCCACTTCTCCCACTGGTTGCAGCACATCCAGCCGACCATCAGCGGGATGCCCAGTTCGTCGGCCTTTTCGATCAGCCGCTCGCCGGGGATCTTGGACTCCAGCCGCAGCAGGTTCAGGCCCAGGTCCTTGGTGTACCGGAGGATGGCGTCCTCACGGTCGGGGTCGTTGTCGAACAACAGGTCGGGGGTGTACACCGCGCCGCGCACCAGGAAGTCCCTGCCGTTGACCGTCAGGTAGAAACTGCCACCGGAACCGAGTTCGGGGAACTGCTCGTCGGTGTCGCGATGCTGGGCGATGGTCCGGATCCCGAACCGCTGGGTGCTGCTGTCGGTGACCCGGTTGTATTGGCGGAACTCCACTCTCAGGTCGTACAGGTTGGGATCGCCCATGGTGTAGGGCCACCACAGGTCGGGATGGTCCACCGTCAGCTCGGTGAACCGCGCCGGGCTGAAGGTGACTTCGCGGCGTTCGCCCGGTGACAACGTGACCGGCTGCTCGACGGTGATCTGCGGTCGGCCCGGCCTGCTGATGGTCGCCCGCAGCACGCCGTTGACCCGTCGCGCCGAGGAGTTGTGCACATTGGCATAGACCGTCAGGCGCGCGGAATCCGTTCTGGGCAGGGGTAGTTCGGTGTTGACGGTGGCGTCGCCCAGTTCGGCCGCGCCCGCGGTGCGCAGGTAGACGGGTTTGAAGATGCCGGCGTTGCGGTCCGGGATGAAGGAATTCCCGGCGGCCGGGTTCGCACCGGGCCCCTGGTAGCCGAGGTAACGCCAGTTGATCCAGTCCCACCAGCTGTCGGCGAGCTCCACACCGTCGACGTCCTGCAGGGCACGTTCCGGGATCACCTTGACCGCAAGCACATTCGGCCCGCCCCGGATCCATCGGGTGACGTCGAGGTCGTGGGCGGTGTACATACCGACGATCTGCGTGCTGTCGGCGACCAACTGCCCGTTGAGCCAGATCTCGGCGCGGTAGTTGATGCCCGGGAACTGCAGCTGATAGTTGCTGTGGCCGGCCGGCGCGTCGAAAGTGGTGCGGTACCACCAGTCCTGCTTGTAGAGATCCTGCGGGACCTTGTCCAACAGGTTCGTCCCGTAGTAGAGGTCCGGGTACGTGCCGTCCTGCTGCAGCACGTCGAGCACGGTGGCCGGCATGCGGGCCACGGAGTGCCAACCGCTGTCCTGGTAGTCGGGTGTGGAGATGGTCCGGCCGTCGGCGGCCAGGCCCGTCGCGGACACCAGTTTCCAGCCCTGCGCGAGCTCAGTGATGGTGGCCGCGGGCTCCGGCCGTGCGAAGGACGCGAAATCTCCGGCGCCGAACACCAGCACCATCAACAACAGGGCGACACTGAACAGGGCAGTACGACGCTTCGATGCCCCGATGGTGCCGCTCCCTCCGATGCGCTTGGCGCTCAGTGTGTCGGCCGCTCGGCCGACACCACATTGTGCCTGCCCGCCGCGCCGACAACCGGCCGGGTCGGCTACCTGAGGAGCACGTCACACCGTCAGAAGATGTTGTCCTTGTGGTTGACGTCGGTGACCAGTCCGCCGTCGACGACGAACTCCGAGCCGGTGGCGAACGACGACTCGTCGCTGATCAGGAACACCACGAACGCGGCAACCTCGTCGGACTGGCCGGGCCGGCCCAGCGGCGCGGTCACCATGTCGGCAGGGAAATGCTCGGTCATCGGGGTGCGGATGAAGCCGGGGTGCAGTGAGTTCACCCGGATGTTGCGCCTGCCGAGTTCCAGTGCCGCGGATTTGGCCAGGCCGCGCACCGCCCACTTGGAGGCGACGTACGGGTGCACCATCGGGGCGCCGCGCAGCCCCTCGATCGACGAGACGTTGATGATGGATCCGTTGCCCGCGGCCTTCATCGAGGCGACGACCGCCTGCATGCCGAGGAAGGTGCCCGTCAGGTTGACGTCGATGACCTTCTGCCATTCGGCCATGTCGAAATGGCCGATCTTGCCCAGCGCCACGATGCCGGCGTTGTTCACCAGTCCGGTCAGGCTGCCGAAGGCGTCGTTGGCGACGGCGACCGCGGCGTCCCACTGGTCGGCCTGGGTGACGTCGAGGTGCACATAGCGCGCCGCGTCACCGAGTTCGTCGGCCAGCGCCTGTCCCGGCTCGTCGAGAATGTCTCCGATGACGACCTTGCCGCCCTCGGCCACCAAGGCCTTGGCGTGCGCCGCGCCCATCCCCTGAGCGCCGCCGCTGATCAGTACAACCTTGCCGTCCACGCGTCCCATGGGGCGTGAGGCTACCCCATCCGGGAGGCAAAATTAGAACCTGTTCCAATTTGTCCGGCAACCGCTCATACTGCGTTAGACCAAACACCTGGAGGAGACCCGTATGGCCATTCGCGTGGCGCTCGTCGGCACCGGAAACTGTGGCCGACTGGCCCTGATCCAGCTCATCGAGGACCCCCGGTTCGACCTGGTTGCGGTGGGCACCTCGACCGAGGACAAGGTCGGCGTCGACGCGGGTGAGCTCGCCGGTATCGACGTCGTGACAGGCGTGGTCGCGACGCAGGGCATGGACGGCGCGCTCGAGGCCAAGCCGGACTGCCTGGTGTACTGCGCCATGGGCGACACCCGCCCCGTCGAGGCGACCCGCGACGTGGTGGCGGCGCTGTCGGCCGGGATCAACGTGGTCGGCTCGGCACCCGGTGGGCTGCAGTTCCCGTGGGGTGCGATGCCACAGAAAGCCATCGACCGCGTGGAGGACGCTGCGCGCACCGGCAACGCGAGCGTGTACATCACCGGCGTGGATCCCGGGTTCGCCACCGACCTGGTGCCGTTCGCGATCGCGAGCACCTGCCAGCGGATCGAACATATCAAGACCATGGAGATCGCTGACTACGCCACCTACGACGGCGCCGAGGTGATGTCGATCGTGATGGGCTTCGGCAACCCGATGGATCAGCCCGGCATGTTGTTCTATCCCGGCATCCTCAGTGCCGCCTGGGGCACCGCGATCAAGATGCTGGCCGCAGGCCTGGGCGTGGAGGTCGAGGAGATCACCGAGAGCTACGAGCTCGAGCCCGCCCCGGAGGACATCGAGGTCGCCACCGGCGTGATCGCCAAGGGCACCGTGGCCGCCATGCGTTTCGAGATCAACGGCATGGTCGGCGGCAAGCCGGTCATCGTCGTCGAGCACATCACCCGCGTGCGCGAGGACCTTCGCCCGGACTGGGCGCAGCCCGCGCAGCCCGGTGGGTCCTATCGCGTGGAGATCACCGGCGAGCCGTCCTATGTCGTGGACATCTGCCCGACGAGCAGCCGCGGCGACCACAACTACGCGGCGATCCTGGCCGCCGCGGGGCGGATCGTGAACGCGATCCCGGACGTGATTGCCGCCGCGCCGGGTATCCGGACCACCCTTGACCTGCCGCTGGGCACCGGTAAGGGGTTGTTGTCGCACGCAGTACGCAGAATGGAGTAGTGCCCGATCCGCTGGAGGAAATCCGCAGCGCTCCCACCGGTCCGTCGGTGGGCGCATTCTTCGACCTGGACGGCACCCTGGTCCGCGGATTCACCGCCACGGTGCACGCGGGGCACCGCTTCCGGCACGGTCAAGCCCGCTTCGGTGAACTGACGGGGATCATCGAGGCGTCGGTGCGGTACAAGCTCGGCCGGATGGAGTTCGAGCGGCTGCTGCAGCGCGCCGGGGGGTATCTGGCGGGCGACGAGCTGACCGAACTGGACGACCTCGGCGAGGATCTGTTCCAGCGGCGCACCATCTCCCGGCTGTTCCCGGTGATGCGCGGGGTGGTGGCGGCCCATCAGGAGTGCGGCCACACCGTCGTGATGAGTTCGTCGGCCATGACCTTGCACGCCGAACCGGTGGCCCGCCACCTCGGCATCACCCACGTGCTGTGCAATCACTTCGACACCGATGAGCACGGCAGGCTGACGGGTCGAATCGTCAAACCGATCATCTGGGGCAGGAACAAGGCGCGAGCGGTGCTGCAGTTCAGCGCCGCCCACGACATCGACCTGACGCAGAGCTTCGGCTACTCCGACGGCACCGAGGATCTGCCGGTTCTGGAGGCCGTGGGCCATCCGCGGGCGGTGAACCCGCGCCCCGGGCTGGCGGCGGCCGCCGCCGAACGGGACTGGCCGGTGCTGCGGGTCAGTGCCGGCGAAACTCGGCGCTGGGCCGCGCGTCTGCGGCGCGACGCGCATCGATGATGGCCCGCACCGTGCGCCGGCACCGTCCGCAGTCGGCGCCGGCACCACAGGCCACCGCCACCTCGTTGGTGGTGCACGCGCCGGCGTCGACCGCGTCGGCCACCGCATGGCTGGTGATCCCGTTGCACAGGCAGACGAACATCAGCGCGCGGCGCCCGGCTGCATCATGTGCTGGAACGTCCCGATGAACACCGGTGGATAGGCACCGACTCCGGCCTCGGTCAGCCAGGCCGCCGCATCGTCGGAGTCGTGCAGCCAGCGCCGTGCACTGGACTCGTCATCGACCTCCTGCAGGATCAGCGCCTCATGGGGGTCATCGAAGGCCTTGAAACTCCAGAACCGGCGCACCCCGGTGTTACGGAACGCGGGCGACGATTCGCGGACCCGTGCGCTCAGCTCGGCGATGTCGGCCACCGGGGTCACCATCGACACGATGACCGGCGGAGGGCCGCCGAGCTGGTCGCCTGCAAGGTCGATGCGGTCGAACAGTTCGCCGGCGAAGACCGCGGGCAGGTCCTGCACCCCCACCGCGTCGAACCAGTCGAAGAACACCCGG
This sequence comes from Mycobacterium sp. P2_H7, assembly GCF_056403275.1. Lineage (NCBI taxonomy): Bacteria > Bacillati > Actinomycetota > Actinomycetes > Mycobacteriales > Mycobacteriaceae > Mycobacterium > Mycobacterium sp. P2_H7. Next base: position 30,279 of record NZ_JBFUFU010000020.1, read on the forward strand.
GACCGCAACAGGTCCAGGATCGGTTCGTGGGCGTGGATGACGAGGATGACCAGAACGCGCTCGGGATCGGTGGTCGAGGTGTACACCAGAACGTGGTGGGCGCCGAGGTCGGCGAGCGCGTCGGCGCGGCGTCGTAACAGCGGCCACACCTGAGCGGGGTCCGGTACCCGGTAGTCCGAGACCAGTACCAGCGAACCCGTCAGCCAGTCCGTCATGGCCGGCAGTCACCCCCCGATTCCCCCGAACACCACTGTTAATCAGACTTGCGCAAAACGGTAATGCCATTCTCACGCGCTGTCGAGGCCTGAAGCGTCAGAAAAGGCGGACAGGGGCTTGTCGTGGGTACCGCGCCGTCGCCTAAACTAGAACACGTTCCAGTCGTCCGCTCGCGATCGTCCCCAAGGAGAAGGCATGCGTACCGCCCTCTGTGACCAACTCGGCATCGACCTGCCGATCTTCGCCTTTACCCACTGCCGCGACGTCGTCGTGGCAGTCAGCAAGGCCGGCGGGTTCGGCGTGCTCGGCGCCGTCGGCTTCACCCCCGAACAGCTCGAGATCGAGCTCAACTGGATCGACGAGCACATCGGCGACCACCCGTACGGTGTGGACATCGTCATCCCCAACAAGTACGAGGGCATGGATTCCAACATGTCCGCCGACGACCTCAAGACCACACTGAATTCGCTTGTCCCCCAAGAACATCTGGACTTCGCCAAGAAGATCCTTTCCGACCACGGGGTACCGACGGACGACAGTGACAGCAACGCGCTGCAGCTGCTCGGCTGGACCGAGGCGACGGCCACCCCTCAGGTCGAGGTGGCGCTGCGGCACCCCAAGATGACGCTGATCGCCAATGCGCTGGGCACCCCGCCCAAGGACATGATCGAGCACATTCACGCCGAGGGCCGCAAGGTCGCCGCGCTCTGCGGATCGCCGTCGCAGGCCCGTAAGCACGCCGACGCCGGCGTGGACATCATCATCGCCCAGGGCGGCGAGGCCGGCGGGCACAGCGGCGAGGTCGGCTCCATCGTGCTGTGGCCGCAGGTCGTCAAGGAGGTCGCCCCGGTCCCGGTGCTGGCCGCCGGCGGGATCGGCAGCGGTCAGCAGATCGCCGCGGCCCTCGCCCTCGGCGCGCAGGGGGCGTGGACCGGCTCGCAGTGGGTGATGGTCGAGGAGTCCGAGAACACCCCCGTGCAGCACGCGGTCTACGCCAAGGCCGGCAGCCGCGACACCGTCCGCAGCCGGTCCTTCACGGGCAAGCCCGCCCGCATGCTGCGCAACGACTGGACCGAGGCGTGGGAAAACCCGGAGAACCCGCAGCCACTCGGCATGCCGCTGCAGTACATGGTGTCCGGCATGGCCGTGGCCGCCACGCACAAGTACCCGAACGAGACCGTCGACGTCGCGTTCAACCCGATCGGCCAGGTGGTCGGCCAGTTCACCAAGGTGGAGAAGACCTCCGCCGTCATCGAGCGCTGGGTTCAGGAATATCTCGAGGCGACGAGCACGCTGAACGAGATCAACGAGGCAGCTTCCGTCTAGCTGCCCGCCGAGACAATCCCCGGGTCGCTTCGCTCCCGCCCGCCGAGACAATCCCCCGGGTCGCTTCGCTCCTGCCCGCCGAGACAATCCCCCGGGTCGCTTCGCTCCTGCCCGCCGAAACCCGCGAATCCCGCCGGCCTCCGTTCTCCCGGACCGGCGGGATTCGTGCGTTTCGGGTCGTCGCACCCGTCGTTTTCTGCGTGAGGGTCGCGACGGCGCCGAGATCGCGACCCTCACGTCGAAAACGCGATCGGCTCTTCCCACGCGACGCGCTATGTATGATGCTCTACATAATCGTCCGGAAGGATTCGCCGTCATGGCCAGCCCGCGTGACCGCATGATCGTCTCCGCCGCACTGCTCATCCGCGAACGGGGCGCACATTCGACGGCCATCTCCGACGTTCTCGAACACAGCGGCGCGCCCCGCGGCTCGGCTTACCACCACTTCCCCGGTGGCCGCACCCAACTGCTCTGCGAGGCCGTCGACTTCGCCGCCGAGCACATCGCGCGCCGGATCTCCGCTGCGGCCACCGCGGTGGACGCGCTGGATATCGTCGTCGAGGGATTTCGAGACCAATTGCACGACAGCAAGTTCCGCGCAGGCTGCCCGGTGGTGGCCGTGGCCGTCGAGGCCGACAACACCGAGGTCCTCGCCCGCGCCGCCGCCGCGTTCGACAAGTGGATCGGCCTGATCGAGGGCCTGTTGCGCTCCGACGGTGTCGCCCCCGACCGCGCGGCCGAACTCGCGATGCTCGCCACTACCTCCATCGAAGGCGCCGTCCTGGTGGCCCGCACGACCGGCGAGATGACCGCACTGGATCTCGTCCACCGGCAGTTACGCGCCCTCGTGGCTGCCGCCTCAGGCGAACGAAAGGCCCGACCATGACCGAGACCACCGAATGGCATCCGAGCGCATGCATTCTCTGCGAATGCAATTGCGGCATCATGGTGCAACTGGAAGGCCGCACGCTGGCCAAGATCCGCGGCGACAAATCCCACCCTGCATCGCAGGGATACACGTGCAACAAGGCGCTGCGCCTCGACCACTATCAGAACAACCGGACCCGGCTGACCTCGCCGATGCGCCGCCGACGCGACGGTACGTACGAGGAGATCGACTGGGAGACAGCGATAGCCGAGATCGCCGAGGGGTTCGCCCGGATCCGGGACACCGTCGGTGGGGACAAGATCTTCTATTACGGCGGCGGCGGACAGGGCAACCACCTGGGCGGCGCCTACAGCGGGGCCTTTCTCAAGGCACTCGGCGCCCGATACCGGTCGAATGCCTTGGCGCAGGAGAAGACCGGCGAATTCTGGGTGGACAGCCAACTCTACGGAGGCCACACCCGCGGCGAGTTCGAACATGCCGAGGTGTCGGTGTTCGTCGGGAAGAACCCGTGGATGTCGCAGAGCTTTCCCCGGGCCCGCACCGTCCTGCAAGACATCGCGAAGGATCCCGGCCGTTCGATGATCGTGATCGACCCTGTGATCACCGATACCGCCAAACTCGCCGACTTCCACCTGCGGGTGCGCCCGGGCACCGACGCGTGGTGCCTGGCCGCCATGTCAGCCGTCCTGGTCCAGGAAAACCTCTGCGACGAAACATTTCTGGCCGAACACGTGACGGGTGCCGAGCCGGTGCGCCGGGCGCTCGCCGCGGTGGACGTCGACGATTATGCGGCACGCTGCGGGGTGGACGGCGACCTGCTGCGGGCCGCGTCCCGACGGATCGCCGCCGCGTCGAGTGTGTCGGTGTTCGAAGATCTCGGCATCCAGCAGGCGCCCAACAGCACGCTGTGCTCCTATCTCAACAAGATGCTGTGGATCCTCACCGGGAACTTCGCCAAACGCGGTGGGCAGCATCTGCATTCGACCTTCGCCCCACTGTTCGGCACCGGCGGGGTCGGGCGTACCCCGGTCACCGGAGCGCCGATCATCGCCGGGCTGGTGCCGTCGAACGTGGTGGCCCAGGAGATCCTCACCGATCACCCCGACCGGTTCCGGGCGATGATCGTCGAGAGCAGCAACCCGGCACATTCGGTCGCCGACTCGTCCGCGGTGCGCGAGGCGTTGTCCGCGCTGGAGCTGCTGGTCGTGGTCGACGTCGCGATGACCGAGACCGCGCGGCTGGCGCACTACGTGTTGCCCGCGGCCAGCCAGTTCGAGAAGGCCGAGGCGACGTTCTTCAATCTGGAGTTCCCGCACAACACCTTTCACCTTCGCCACCCCCTGCTGGAACCGGCGGCAGGCACCCTGCCCGAGCCGGAGATCTGGGCCCGCCTGGTGCGCGCACTCGGCGTTGTCGACGACGCCGAACTGGAACCGCTACGCCGGGCGGCGGCCGACGGGCTGGAGGCCTACACCCAGGCGTTCTTCGCCGCGGTCGGGGCGAACCCGGGGTTGGGCCGGGTGCTGCCCTACGTCCTCTACGAAACCCTCGGACCGACCTTGCCCGACGGATTGGCCGGCGCCGCCGGACTGTGGGGGCTGGCGCAGAAGGCGGCGCTGACCTACCCGGAGGCGGTGCGCCGCGCCGGGCACGCGGACGGCAACGCCCTGTTCACCGCGATCCTTTCCAGCCCGTCCGGGGTGACCTTCACCGAACACGAGTACGCCGACGACTGGGCGCTGATCGGTCACGCCGACCACCGGATCGCGTTGACCATCCCGGAGCTGCTCGACGATCTGGCGGGGTTGGCGGCACGGCCGTCGGAGCTGACGAGTGCCGAATTCCCCATCGTGCTCTCTGCCGGCGAACGCCGCGCCTTCACCGCCAACGACATCATCCGGGATCCGAGCTGGCGCAAGCGTGACGTCGACGGGGCGCTGCGGGTGAGCATGCACGACGCGCAGGCTCTTGGGCTGCTCGACGGCGGCCGCGCCACCATCACCACCTCGGCGGGTCGCGCGGAAGCGTCGGTGGAGATCAGCGATGCGATGCTGCCCGGGCATGCGTCCCTGCCCAACGGGTACGGGCTGGACTTCGTCGGGGCCGACGGTGCTGCGGTGGTCCCGGGTGTGGCGCCGAATGCGCTGACGTCGACCGACTGGCACGATGCCTACGCCGGCACGCCGTGGCACAAACACGTACCCGCGCGGATTGCCCCCGTGGAACCGCTCAGGGCGTAGCGGGATCCGCCGGTGCCGGTGCCGGGGCCGCGTCGCCGGGCGTATGAGGCGTGTTCGGGCCAGCCGCCTGCACCGGGTTCGGGGTATCCATGCCGCGTTGCGCGATGCCGAGCACCAGGGCTTCCTTGCCGCTGATCTCCTGGCTCTGCACGGCGCGCCACAGATCCTTGAGATAGCTGACGCGTGGGGACTCGGCGCCGGCCATCACGCTCGGATCCATCGTCGAGCCCGGCGGCAGCGCGTCGGGACTGGCCAAGTGCGGCACACCGTCGGCGTATGCCGGCGCGGTGTCCGACGCGGGCACCTCAGGGGCGGCCGCATCGGGGTCGGCTGCGGCGGGCGCGGCCAGCACGAGGGCGGCAACCGCCCCTGTGAGTGCGGTCAGTATCTGCGTTCTGACATCGATCGCCATCGATGCCCCCTTCCCCACGGCCATGACGTGACTGATCTATGGGTAGTTCTCTGCGGGCACCGAAATTGTTACACCTGTGCCGTCTGGGGCGGAGGGGATTGAGCTGAGAATCCGGTTCTGTCAGGGGGTGCCACCTTCTCGGAGTCCGAGACACCGGGCCGTTACGTGGTGTGCAATGCGAACAGGGGGACCATTTCACACCGTCGCCATGGGAGTGCATCGATGCCGAGCCCGAACCTGCCTGCCGGATTTGATTTCACCGATCCCGACATCTACGCCGAGCGCCTGCCGGTGGACGAACTCGCCCAGATGCGGAAGGTGGCACCGATCTGGTGGAACGAACAACCGCTCGACAAGGGCGGGTTCGGTGACGGCGGTTTCTGGGTGGTGACCAAACACAAGGACGTCAAGGAGGTCTCGCGACGCAGCGACGTCTTCTCCAGCCTGGAGAAGACCGCGCTACCGCGCTACGCAGACGGCACCGTGCAGGCCCAGATCGATTCCGGCAAGTTCGTGCTGCTCAACATGGACGCGCCGCACCACACCCATCTGCGCAAGATCGTCTCGCGGGCGTTCACGCCGCGGGCCGTCGAACAGCTGCGTGTTGACCTCGCCGAGCGGGCCCGCCAGATCGTGGCCGCGGCCGCCGCCGAGGGCCGCGGTGACTTCGTCGAGCAGGTGTCCTGCGAGCTCCCCCTGCAGGCCATCGCGGGCCTGATGGGGGTGCCGCAGGAGGACCGGATGAAGCTGTTCCACTGGTCCAATCAGATGGTCGGCGACCAGGATCCCGAGTTCGCGAACAACGACGCCATCAGCGCCTCGGTGGAGCTCATCACCTACGGCATGCAGATGGCAGCCGAGAAATCCGCCAACCCCACCGACGACCTGGTCACCAAACTGGTGCAGGCCGACGTCGAGGGCCACAAGCTCTCCGATGACGAGTTCGGATTCTTCGTCATCCTGCTCGCTGTCGCGGGCAACGAGACCACCCGCAACTCGATCACCCAGGGGATGATGGCGTTCACCGATTTCCCCGATCAGTGGGAGTTGTTCAAGCGCGACCGGCCCGGCACCGCCGCGGACGAGATCGTGCGCTGGGCGACCCCGGTCACGTCGTTCCAGCGCACCGCACTCGAAGACACCGAGCTGGCAGGCGTGCCGATCAAGAAGGGCCAGCGGGTCGTGATGTTCTACCGCTCAGCCAACTTCGACGAGGACGTCTTCGACGATCCGTACAGCTTCAACGTCCTGCGCGACCCCAACCCGCACGTGGGGTTCGGCGGTAACGGCGCCCACTTCTGTATCGGCGCCAACCTGGCCCGGATGACGATCGACCTGATGTTCAACGCCATCGCCGACGCGATGCCCGACCTGACCTCGCTGGCCGAACCCGAACGGCTGCGCTCGGGTTGGCTCAACGGCATCAAGCACTGGCAGGTCGACTATTCGGGGTCGTCCAGGGCGGCGGTGTAGTCGGCAACCCGGCGCAGATCGGCGGGTTCGGTCGTGGACAGGAACTCGTCGAGCAGGTCGACGACGGCCTCGGGCGCCTCGACCGGAGGGAAATGCCCGACGTTGGGTAGGACCTCGAGTCGGCAATCCGGGCGGGCCTGCAACGCCGAGTAGGCGTGGTCGACCGGAATGATGTCGTCGTCCTCGCCCCAGATGGCCAGGACGGGCAGCTCTTCCCGCAGGTTCAGCCGGTTCAGCGCACTCACCGACTGACCCCGGTAGTCGACGACCGAGCGCAGGGTGCGGATAAAGGCCTCGCGCGTGGCGCGGTCGGCGAACGACGAATACGCGTTCCAGATCTCCGCGCCACGGGGCGAACGCAAGCCCATCGAACTGAGCCACGACTTCGCCGCGTTTCCGGCCCGTAGGACGGGTGCGGGCGCGATCACCGGCATCACGAACTCCGCTCCCGGCGCGGCGAGCAGGCGCAGGATCCATCCCACGTCCGGGCCCAGGCCACCGCTGCTGATCAGGGCCAGCCGGCGGCAGTACTCGGGATGCTGATAGAGGAACTGCATCGCCACCCCGCCGCCCAGCGAGTGACCGACCACCGTCACCGAGGACACGCCGAGTTCGTCGAGCAGATCCCGCAGGCCCACCGCGAACGCACCCAGGGAATAGTCGGTGCGCGGTTTCCCGGACTGGCCGTGGCCCAGCAGGTCCGGCGCGATCACCCGGTACTTCTTCGCCAGCTGCGGCAGCACCGCCCGCCAGCTGTGTGCACTGCCCGCCATGCCATGGATCAGCAGCAGGACTTCGTCGCCCTCGCCGGCGTCCAACACGGCCTGCCGCACGCCGTGGATCTCGATGATCTTCGGTTCGATCACTGGAACTCCCCCTGTCCGCCCCGAGCCTACTGATCAGTAACGGATGATGGCGTCATGACATCAGCATTGCGGAACACGGTCGCACTGGTCACCGGCGCCAGTAGCGGAATCGGCGAAGCCACCGCGCTGGCCCTGGCCGCCGAGGGGGCGACGGTGGCCCTGCTCGCCCGGCGCCGCGACCGACTGGACGGCCTGCGAGCCCGCATCGAGGACGCTGGCGGCCGGGCCCTGGCCGTCGAGGCCGACGTGTCCGATCCGAAGCAGGCTGCCGATGCGGTGGAATCCGTTGTGGCACAAGCAGGTCGGCTCGACATCCTGGTGAACAATGCCGGACTGATGCGTATCGGGCCGGCCGCCGAAGCCGACCCGGCGGACTGGGACCAGATGATCTCGGTGAACGTGTCCGGGCTGCTCTACGTGACCCGCGCCGGCCTGCCGCACCTGATCGCCGCGGCGGCGGACTCACCCCGCGGGGTGGCCGACATCGTCAACATCAGTTCGACGGCCGGCCGCGTGGCGCGGGCAGGCACGGCGGTGTATTCGCTGACCAAGCACGGCATCGGTGCGTTTTCCGACGCCCTCCGCCAGGAGGTGCTCGGCCAGCGGGTCCGCGTCAGCCTTGTCGAACCCGGCACGGTCGAGACCGAGATCACCGATCACCTGCCCGAGGCCGACCGGGAGGCCCTGCAGCGACGCACCGAGGACATGGTCAAACTGCTGCCGTCCGATATCGCCGAGGCGGTCACGTTCGTGGTGACCCGCCACCGCCGGGTGGCCGTCAACGAGGTTCTGGTGCGGGCTTCCGAACAGACCTGGTAGTCGGATCCGGGTAGTCGATGATGCTGCGCCAGTAGTCTTCTCCGATTTCGGTGTCGGACCGCAAAACCATGGACAGGCCCGTCGCCATCGCGATGCCGAGCAACCCCAGCCACAGTCCGGTCAGTGCGATGACGGCCCACAGCACCGAGGTGAGGGCGGGCCAGGGCGACACCACCGCGAGCAGTGGCGCGAAGAAGAAACCGGTACCGACGTACCAGGAGGACCCGGCCCGGTCGCATCGCAGTACGAACGTCAGCCAGCGCGGGATGCTCGTCTCGGTCATGTCACCAGCGTGAGCCGCGCAGGTAAGTGCGGCAATTACCGCACAGGTAATGGCGCCGCCCACTCCGGTGACCGACACTGGCTCTCGTGACCACCGTGGATGTTCAGGCCTCACCGTTCGGCACGCTGATGCGGACCTGGCGGCAGCGGCGCCGGCTCAGCCAGCTCGACCTGGCTTTGGAGGCCGACGTGTCGGCCCGGCACGTCAGTTTCATCGAGACCGGGCGGTCGGCACCCAGCCGGTCGATGGTGCTCAAACTCGCCGCGGCACTCGACGTGCCCGCGCGTGAGCAGAACCAGCTGCTGCTGGCCGCCGGGCTCGCGCCGGTGTACACCGAGCACGCCCTCGACGATCCCGGGATGTCGGCGGTGCGGTCCGGTGTGGAGCGAGTCTTGGCCGCCTACAACCCTTTCCCATGCCTGGCAGTGGACCGGGGCTGGAATGTGTTGCAGGTGAACGCCGGAACCGCACTGCTGCTCGACGGGGTGGCACCGCACCTGATGGAACGGCCCAACGCGTTGCGCATCTCACTGCACCCCGACGGCCTGGCGCCGCGGATCCGCAATCTGGCCCAATGGCGCCACCACGTGATCGGCCGGTTACGTCGCGAGGCAGCGGTGAGCGCATCACCGGATTCCTCGGCACTGCTGGCCGAGATCGAGTCCTATCCCGGCGGGCAGTCCGGGGCGGCCGAACTGGGCGGGGTGGTGGTGCCACTCGAACTCGACGGCGGCAACGGCGCGGTGTTGCGATTTCTGAGCACCGTCACCACCTTCGGCACCGCCCTCGACCTGACCGCCGCCGAGCTCAGCATCGAGGCCTTCCTGCCCGCCGATGACGCGACGGCCGAAGCCCTGCGCTGACAACGTTTTTCGTCGCGCGGCGCAAAACCGTTGCCGGATCGGCGCGGGCTGCGCATCGTCGGACAGATGACTGCGACCGTTGATACCGCCCTGACCCCGTCGGCCATCTCGCGACTGCGGGTGCCGGAACTCGACGACCTCACCAGCCCCGGCGTGCGGGGCTTCTTCGCCAAGCAGCAACGCGACGAAGGCCTGACCTCCAACTGGTTCCGCGCGCTGTCACTCAACGAGGGCGACCTGGAACGCCTCAACGGCTACCTGCTGCCACTGCTGGGCACCGACGGCCGCGGCGGGCTCACCGCCCGCGAACGCGAGGTCATCGCGACCGTCGTCTCCGGTGAGAACCGGTGCGCCTACTGCCACACCAATCACGCCAACAAGCTGGGCAAGGTGGCCGGCGACTGGTCGTTCGGGCAGCGGGTGGCCATCGACCACCACCATGTCGACGAGCTCACCGAGCGCGAGCACGCGCTGGCCGACCTGGCGGTGGCCATCAACAACGATCCCCGTTCCATCACCGAGGCGGACCTCCAGCAGCTGCGCGACCTGGGCCTCGACGATCAGCTGATCCTGGAGGGCATCTCGATCGCCGCGTTCATCGGTGCGACCAACCGGATCGGTATTGCGCTCGCGGTGCCGCCCAACCCGGAGTACACGGGCGTCCCCGGTCACTGAAATTGCACTGGTCTTACCACTTGACCTCTGACCGCCGACCTGTGATGCTCGGGCCATGGCATTACAGCCCATTCATCGCAGGTCGGTCTCCGGGGACGTATTCGACCAGATCATCACCGACGTCCTCAGCGGCGAGATGGCGCCGGGCGATCCGCTACCCAGCGAACGCCGCCTGGCCGAGGTGCTGGGGGTGTCCCGGCCCGCCGTGCGCGAAGCGCTCAAACAGCTGACCGCCGCCGGGCTCGTGGAGATCCGCCAGGGCGACACCACCACGGTGCGCGACTTCCGCAAGCACGCCGGACTGGACTTGCTCCCCCGGCTGCTGGTGCGCAATGGGGAACTGGATCCCGCGGTGGTGCGGTCCATCCTGGAAACCCGGCTGCACAACGGCCCGAAGGTCGCCGAACTGGCCGCCGCCCGGCACCGTCCCGAACTGGCCGGTCTGCTCGACGAGGCCATCGCTGTGTTGATCGCCGAAACCGATGCCGTGCAACGACAGCGGCACGCTTTGACCTTCTGGGATCACCTGGTCGACGGCGCCGATTCCATCGCGCTGCGGCTGATGTACAACACCCTTCGCGCCACCTACGAGCCCGCACTTCCCGCGCTGGCCACCCTGATGGCCGCCGAGGTCGGCCGGCCGGACGCCTACCGCGCCATCGCCGGCGCCGTCACCGCCGGGGATACCGAGGGCGCCGCGCAGGCCGCGCGTGATCTCCTCGAGCCGGCGACCACGGCCCTGCTGGATGCCCTCGCGGCGCTGGAGGCGCAGTCATGACCACCACCGCCACCCGGCACGGCGCCACCCTCGGCGCGGCCGCCCGGGAGTTCGTCCGGCACCCCACGCCGTGGATCCTCGGTACGACTGTGGTCACGGCGCTGGCCGCACGAATCCTGTTCGGCCACTGGGAGATCGGTGATGCCCTTGTCCCGCTGGGGATGCTCGCGCTGTTCCCGTTCCTGGAGTGGATCATTCACGTCACTGTCCTGCACTGGCGGCCACGCCGCATCGCGGGTATCGCGGTCGACCCGCTGTTGGCACGTAAGCATCGCGAGCATCATGTCGATCCGCGCGACATCGGTCTGGTCTTCATCCCGTGGCAGTCACTGCTGTGGGTGCTGCCGCTGGTGACGGCCGTCGGCACGCTCGTCATTCCCGCCACCGGTGCCGGACTGGGCCGCGGCCTGACGTTTCTGGTCGGTATGGCCCTGCTGGGGCTCGGCTATGAGTGGTGTCACTACCTCGTACACACCGACTACAAGCCGAAATCCGCGCTCTACCGGTCAGTGTGGCGCAACCACCGCCGCCACCATTTCAAGAACGAACACTACTGGTTCACCGTGACCAGCAGTGGCACGGCCGACCGGGTCCTGGGCACCTACCCGGATCCGGCCGCCGTCGCCACCTCACCGACCGCGAAGAACCTGCACGGTGGGTCCCGTCAGGCCTGAATGATGATCGGGTCGCCGATGCTGACGTTGTTGTAGTACCAGGCCGCGTTGTCCGGGCTCAGGTTGATGCAGCCGTGGCTGACGTTGGAATTGCCCTGCGAGGCCACCGACCAGGGTGCGGAGTGCACATACACCCCGCCCCAGGTGACCCGCACGGCGTAGTTGACGGTGAGCTTGTAGCCCTCCGGATCACTCAGCGGGATACCGATGGTGCGCGAATCCATGATGACCGGATTCTGCTTCTCCAGCGCCGTGAAGGACCCGACCGGGGTGGAGTGCTTGGGCTTGCCCATCGAGGCCGGCATTTCCCGGACCACCTGGCCGTCGATGCTGACGGTGAAAGTGTGTGCGTCGATGTCGGCGAGCCCGACCACCTGGGCACCGGTCTCGAACGTCGCCTTGAACCCGCCCAACGACATCGCGATGGTCGAATGGGCCGGCCAGTAGTCGCTCGGGGTGAAGCGGACCGTCGAGTCGTCAAGCCAGGCAAAGGATCCCGCGGGAATCTTGGACCCACTGAACTTGATGCCGTGCTCAACCGCGCCGCGATCGGCGATCGGCCGGGCGAAGTTCATGGTCACCGGGTACGCCACCCCGACGACTTCGCCAGCTTTGGGCGATACGGACACGACCGTGCTCGGTGCACCGGCAACCGCCGCACCCGAAACCCCGGCCGAGGTTGTCGCCATCATGACGATCCCAGCGATGACAAGCACATACTTAAATGCTGCGCGCAAGCTCTCAATCCTCCCTGGAGACCCAGAACGGCGATAGTGGACTACATCGTAGTTCGTTTGCGGCCCGACAAATGTTAGCCAGGGCGCGGCGCGCTGGTCAGCCCTGCGGCGCCAGGATCACCGGGGCCGGGTAATCGTCGTCCGCGCCGGGGTGCAGCCGGTCCCGGATGCGCTCGAATAGCGACTTCTTGACCGGCGGTGCCACCACCGGCGGCACGATCATCTGCGGCGGCATCGCGGCCACCAAGGCCGGGTCCGGGCCGAGCGGCGACACGGTATCGACCGGGGCCACCGCGGGCACATCGGTGGTCGCCTCCGCGGGCGGTACTGCGTCGGCGACATCTCCGGGCGCCGCGGCAGGCAGCTCAGCACTCACGTCGACCGGAGCCTGCGGCACCTCGACCGGTGGCAGCGCCGCCGGAACCGGAGCGGCCGGGGCCTGTGGGATGGCCCTGGGGGCGGCCGCTTCGGGAATGTCGGCGGTCACGACGGCTGCGCGCGGCGTCGCCACCACCTGCTCCGGGGACAACGCCGCTGCGACCGCCACCGACGCCGACACCACGAAGGTGACCACGCCGGCCACCAGCACACCGCTCAGTGCCCCGGTCGGCGATACCCGACGGGTGGCGGCGGCATGCCGGCCCGAGCCGGTGGTCAGCAGCCCCAGCTCGTCGAACGGCTGGGACAGGCTGTGGGACGACGCCAGGGCGGCCCCGCGGGCCAACGCCAGCTGCGCCTCGGCCGGCGCGAAAACCGGCACGGACAGCGCCTCTTCCAGGTGCGGGAGCACCGCGTCGAAATCACCGGCCGAACCCACCAGTACCAGGGCCTCGGGCTGCCAGTCGGCGCGGGTGAAGACCGTGCTGAGCCAGCCGATCAGGGATTCGTCGCTGTCGATGCCGTGGTTGATCGCCGTCTGCACCGCACCGTTGTCGGTGTGCACGATCAACGCGATCGCCGTGTCGGGTTCGACGACGCACACCGCGGTCGTCCGGTAGCCGATCACCTCGGCCGTGCCGCGGGCCAGCGCCTCGGTAGCCTCCGGCAGGCGGATCGGCACCACATTGCCGAAACCGGACTCACTGAGCGAGTCCATCAACCGGGACGCGTCGGCACCGGCCTCGTCGCTCCAGGTCACCCCGATCGACTTCAGTCGGTGACCGCGTGCCGCGGAGATCGCCTCGACCGCCGCCGTGACCTGTTCAGTGGCCTCCCGCACGTCCGCCGCACCGTCGACCCGCAGCGAGAAGGCATCGGGGGTGCGGTCTGCGGCGTCACCGTCGGTCAGCTCGTCGCCGCCGACAACCACCAAGCCGAGCGACGTAGGTGTCATAGACAATCCGAGCACCGCGTCCACATGCACCCCTTCGGACAAAGCCGGTCACAGTGGAGCGCGACCCGCGCCGAGTCGATGTCGTCATCGTCTCGTTATCGGGCTGACACTACCCGGGTGCCCCCGCCGGGGCCCAGTCCGAAGCCGGCCCCGACCGAACGGCAGTGCGGGCGGCACCGAGCGTGGCAGGGTGACGTCTATGGCTGGGGTGGAGCAGGTGCCGGGTACCAGGACGATTTTCGGGCACCCGATCGGGCTGACGAATCTGTTCGGGGTCGAGTTGTGGGAGCGCTTCTCGTTCTACGGGATGCTCACCATCCTCGGCTACTACCTCTACTACTCGGCGACCGACGGCGGGCTGGGCATGTCCAAGGCCACCGCCACCGGCATCGTCGGCGCGTACGGCGGTCTCGTGTACCTGTCCACGGTGCTGGGCGGGTGGATCGCCGACCGGCTGCTGGGCATGGAACGCACCGTGTTCTACGGCGGCGTCGTCGTGATGCTCGGGCACATCGCGCTGGCGGTGCTCCCGGGGCTCGGCGGAGTCGGCGCGGGCCTGGTGCTGGTCGCCCTGGGCTCCGGAGCGCTCAAAGCCAACGCATCCTCACTGCTCGGCACGCTCTATGAGAAGGGCGACGCCCGCGCCGATGGTGGATTCACCCTGTTCTATCTCGGTATCAACCTCGGCGCCTTCATCGGCCCGCTGATCACGGGTCTGCTGCAGACCCGGATCGGCTTCCACTACGGCTTCGGCGCCGCCGCGATCGGGATGGCACTCGGCCTCACCCAGTACGTGGCGTTCCGCCGCAATCTCGGCGAGCACGGTCGCGATGTGCCGAACCCGTTGCCCCGCAGCGCCATCGGGAAGACCGTGGGCGTCTTCGTGGCCGTCATCGTCGTCGTCGCCGCGGCGGTGGCCCTCAAACTGGTGACGCTGGCCAACCTGTCGCAGGTCACCACCGGAGTTATCCTCCTGGCGTCCATCGCGTACTTCGCCATCATGCTCACCAGCGCCAAAGTCACCGGGCAGGAGAAGGTGCGGGTCCGGTCGTTCATCCCGCTGTTCGTCGCCAATGCGGTGTTCTGGTCGCTGTTCCAGCAGATCTTCACGGTGCTCGCCGTCTACTCCGACGACAGGATGAACTGGTCGATCTTCGGCTGGACGGCGCCGTCGAGCTGGATCGGGTCCATCGAACCCGTGTGGATCATCCTGCTCTCACCCGTGTTCGCGGTGCTCTGGACCAAGCTGGGCAACCGGGCACCCACGACGCCACGCAAGTTCAGCTACGGCGTCATCGGCATGGGCGTGGCGTTCCTGCTGTTCGTCCCGCTGGCCGGCATCGAGGCGGTCCCCGCGCTGCTGATAGCGGTCATCCTCGGGGTGTTCGCCATCTCGGAACTGCTGTTGTCCCCGATCGGGTTGTCGGTCACCACCAAACTGGCGCCCGAGGCGTTCCGCGCGCAGATGATGGCGCTCTACTTCTTCTCCGTCGGTCTGGGCACCTCGATGTCGGGTGTGCTGGCCAAGTATTACGACCCGGCCCGCGAGGTGCCCTACTTCGGAATCCTCGGCATCGTGGCGATCGTCGTCGGCATCATCGTGTTCGCGGTGTCGCCGTGGATCAGCAGGCAGATGGACGGCGTGCACTGAGACAGTTACGGGTGCTCCACCCGATCTGTGCCAACCCGTGACCTTCCCCGGCCGCTTTCGGCGTTGTCGTGCGCGAGAATTGAGCCACGATCTGCCCGCCCAAGGAGGTGCTGGTGAGCGCTTCGATTCTCGATCTCCGCCCCACGGGGTCAGCAGTGCAAGCCGGCCTGGCCTCGGTGTATCGCCGCGGTGTCGGGCATTCCACCGCGAGCTGTTCGTGCGGCTGGTCCGGTGCCCGGCGCACACTGAAAGCCCTTGCCGCACAGGACGCGTGGACGCACTGCATCCAGCAAGGGTGCGACGTGTCAGTGCCCCTGGTCTTCGGCGCCGGCTGACCCTTCGAACAGGATCTCCCGCAGCAACGCGGGCTCGACATTGCCGCCGGACAGGATGATCACGGTGGGCCCCGGCGGCAGCGGGTGCCGGCGGTAGGCGGCGAGCGCCACCGCCCCGCTCGGCTCACTCACCAGCTGGGCTTTGAACGCCAATTCCCTTACCGCGGCGCGTATTTCTTCTTCGGAGACGGTGAAAACGTCGGTCAGAACCCGCTGCAGATGAGCGAAGGTCAGCGCCGAGGGCTCCGACCGCAGACCGTCGGCGATGGTCCGGTTCCGGTCGGCCACCGGCATGGGCACCCGGTGCCCGGCCCGCAGACCGGCGGCGGTGTCCGCGGCCAGTTCGGGCTCCACGCCGAAGATCTGCGCCTGCGGGCACAGAGCTTTGACCGCCGTACCGATGCCTGAGGCGAGCCCGCCCCCGCTGACCGGGATGAGGACATTGGCGACATTGGGCAGGTCCTCGGCGATCTCCAACCCGACGGTGCCCTGTCCCGCGATGACATCGGGGTGGTCGAACGGCGGAACCAGCGTCGCCCCGGTGCGCTCGACCAGTTCGGCGGCCACCGCCTCGCGCTCGCCCGCCCCGCACAACACCACCTCCGCGCCGTGCGCGCGGGTCTTACGCACCTTGATGTCCGGCGTCTCCGCCGGCATCACGATCTGCGCGGCGATGCCGAATGTGGCTGCCGCATAGGCGACGGCCTGGGCGTGGTTGCCGCTCGAATAGGCCACCACACCGCGCGCGCGGACCGCCGCATCGATGCGTCCGACGGCATTGAGCGCGCCCCGCACCTTGAAGGCGCCGATCACCTGCAGGCTCTCCGGCTTGATCCACAGCGGACGGTCCGGATCTCCCCACGGGGCGGGGACCAGCGGGGTGCGCACGATGCCGCCGCGCAGGCGTTGCGCCGCGGCGCGGATGTCTTCGAGGGTGACAAGGGTCGGGGTGCTCATCGGCGACCACGCTTCCATGGCGTCACCGCGTCGGGCAAGGTGAGCGGGTGAGTTCACCGACCGACCAGCCGTTCTCGTTGCCGATCGTGCCCCGCTACGCCGAGGTCGATCAACAGGGCGTGGTGTTCAACGGCCACTACCTGACGTGGTTCGACGAGGCGTGCACGGCGTTCCTGGACCGGTTGCCCGTGGACTACGAGGGGCTGATGGCCCGCGGGTTCGATTTCAAGGTGGTGCACAGCGACATCGACTACCTGGCTTCGGTGCGGTGGCGCGACACCGTGCGGGTCGCGGTGCGGTGCGAGCAGATCGGGACCACGAGTTTCACCCTCGCGTTCTCCGTCCTACGGACCGGCGCAGGCGAGGCCGAACAGGTCGCCGTGCAAGGTCGCAACACCTACGTCGTGGTGTCGACCGACGACTGGGCCAAACGCCCCATCCCGGACCCGTTTCGCGAGGCCCTGACCTCTTGTGTCCGGCCGGACGGGCGCTCACAGTGAAGAGATGACCGAACAATGGATCCAGGGCCACGTCCTGCAGCGGATCATGTTCCGCGACGGTCTGGTGCTCAACCTGGAGGATTACAACGAACTCGTCATCTCCGCGCCGATGGAGCTGACGGTGCCGCCTGTCGTCGGGGATCGCGTCGAGGTGTTCTCGATCGACCCGCTGGCGGTGCGACGCGAACAGAAGCCGCTCTTCGACTTCGCCGGAACCACCTGCACCCACGCCGACTGGGACGACGACGGCAGCCTGCACCTGCGGTTCTCCGGCGGCCAGGGTATCGACGTCCACAGCGACGATCAGCACACCTCTTGGGAGTTGTACGGCAAGTACCACGGCTACGCGGCGTGCCTTCCCCACGGCCACGTGCGGGTGGTCCGCCACGACCTGCCCGAAGCGGAGGCCACCGGCACGGGCTGACGCGGGTCTGTGCGAGCGCTCATGCACTCTGCGTGTGCAGCCGCGCCCGCATCTGGGTGAAGAGGAACAGGCCGGGCCGTCCGGAGATCTGCTCATAGGCCCGCACCTGGTCGTCGACGAAATCATCGGTCATCCGCACAAACTATGTCGTGCGGCCCGGCCACGTCGGCGGATCAGTTGAAGCCCACCCCGAAGATCGGGATCCACAGCCCGAAAAGCCAGATGCCCCACTGGCGGAAGCCGTTGTCCCACACCGGGCTCGCGTTATAGCCCCAGTAGTTGACGTTCTGCGGGAGCGGGCCGCCGTTCCACTGGAACGGGGGCGGCGGGCCCCACCCCCAGGGCGGCGGTCCCTGACGGTCATCCCACCAGTCGTGGCGGTTGTCGGCCCACCACACACCCTTGTCCCAGTGCTTGTCGAATCCGGGTCCGTTGCACCACGGCCGGCAGTCGTTGCCACGTCCGCCATGTCCGTCGTCGTGCCCGTTGCCATGCCCGTTGCCGTTTCCGGGTTGTGCCGTCGCCACCGCGCCCCCGAGGGTTGCGCCGCCCATTCCCAGACTGCTGACGATCATGGCGCTCGCCACGATCTTGGCCAGTTTCACAGTGCTCTCCCCACCATGTCGCGTGCTTCTTCCTTCAGGAAGACGGCACCAGGCGACAGGCAGATCGAAGGCGGAGCAGGTCACTGCCGGTCGGCCGCCATTCCTACTGGGATATCGACACCCGCCGCGACGGCGTTACCCGCAACCGGGTCAGGGAGTCACGACGACCCCTGGGGAGTCCCTGACCCGACGGCCGATGACAGCCCCCACGACGAACGACACCACCAGCAGACCGATGATGCCCCAGCCCAACGCATTCGAGGTGGCCAGCCCCTCCAGGTTCGTCAGGATCAGCCCCAGCGTGCCCACGAGTCCGGCCAGGCCGATCGCCGGCGCGATTCGCACCCGCCACTGCGAGTGGCCGCGACGGTCACGTGCGAAGAACACCAGCACCGCCACGCTGGTGGCGATCAGCAGCACCACGAAACCGACCGTGGTGGCCGCCGCGAACCACGTGTAGAACTGTGTGACCGGATCGAGTTGGAACAACACGGCCGCCACGATGCTGATCGCGACGACGCCCGAAATCCACAGCGACGCCTTGTGCGGTGACCCGTGTTCGGCGTGCGCAATACCGAGCGACTGCGGCAGCACGCGGTGCTGCGACAGCGCGAACACATAGCGCGAGGCCACGTTGTGGAACGCCAGGATGCAGGCGAACAGGCTGGTGAAGTAGAGCACCGTGATGATGTCGTTGCCCGCGGTGCGGATGTAGGTCTGCGCGATGTCGGACAGGAAGGTGCCCCCGGAATCCGTTGCCTTGGCGACGGCCTGGTCATCGCCCCACGCCGAGATCAGCGCCCAGCTGGTGACGGCGTAGAACGCCCCGATGAGGATCAGCGCGGCGTAGGTGGCGCGCGGAATGGTGCGCTCCGGGTCGCGTGCCTCGTCGCGGAAGATCGCCGTGGCCTCGAAGCCGATGTAGCTGAGCATCGCGAACAGCAGTCCGATTCCGAGCGATCCGGAGAACACCGTGGCGGGATTGACGACACCGGTGGACAGCCCGTCGTCACCGCCGCCACGCGCGACGATGACCAGGTCGAGGACGAGGATGACCGCGATCTCAGCCGTCAGCAGCACACCGAGCACGCGGCTGGACAACTGGATGTTGCGGTAGCCCAGGAACGTCGTGATCACGAACGCGATCGCCGCCAGTGCCCACCACGGGATCGCGGGGCCGCCGAACAGTGAGACGACGCCGACCCCGGCCGGTCCGAGCAGGCCGTACACCCCGGCCTCCAGTGCGACGTAGCTGACCAGCGCCAGGAAGCCGAAACCGATGCCGACCGAGAAGCCAAGGGAATGACGGATATACGAGAAGAAGGCACCTGCCTCCTCGACGAACGGGGTCAGTGCCGTGAAGCCGACAGCGAACAGCAGCAGGATGACCGTCGAGACGATGAAGGTCGCCGGGAACCCGGCGCCGTTGCCGTTGGCGATCCCCAGCGGGAAGACGCCGCCGACGACGCCCAGCGGTGCGGCCGCGGCCACCACCATGAACACGATCGATGCCACACCCAGATTGCCGCGCAGTTTCCGTTCGGCGGGCGCAGCCCCGGTGAGATCTTCAGGTAGGGCAGTGATTTCGGACATGCGCGAGAACGTAAGCGGCTGCCGCCGTCGCGGCCACGGCTACGGTCACCCTGCGTCAAAGGCCGTAACAATCCGACACATTCGGAGCCTTGCGAACGCCCGCGTCATCAGTAGTGTTGCCGACCATGTCGACAAGTTCGGTCCGGTCGTTCGCCACCAGGGGTCTGCGCCCGCTGCGAGTGGGCGCCACGCCGGTGCCGCACGCCGAGATCCTGGAAAACGTCCGCGCGGACCTCGCCGCCCACGGGATCGACCTTCAGGTGACGGTGTTCGACTCGTTCGACGAACCCAACGACTGGCTGGCCGCAGGACGGCTACACGCCAACTACTTTCAGTACCTGCCGTTTCTCTCGGAGTTCAATGAGCGCACCGGTAACGCACTGGTTCCGGTGGTACCGGTCCACATTGAACCGTTCGGCCTGTACTCGACGCGATTCGGCGCTGTGGCCGCGGTGGCCGACTACGCCGAGGTGGCCCTGCCGTCCGATCCGGTCAACGCCGACCGGTCACTGCGGATGCTGGATCAGTTGGGTCTGATCGAATGCGTCACCGGGGCAGGGACTCTGGCGTCGGTCGCCGATGTGCGCGCCAACCCGCGTGGTCTGGTGTTCAAGGAACTGACCAGTTGGACGTTGCCGTCGGCGCGCGAGGATTTCGACGTGGTGTTCCTGTTCGGCAACCAAGCCATGGAATCGAACGTCGACACCTCCACCGCCCTGCACTGCGACCGCGCCGACCCGGCCTATGCCGAGTACCTGGTGGCGGCGCCCGGCACTGCGGACGACCCCGACATGGGTGTGCTCGCGACGGCCCTGAACAGCGCGTCGACCCGGGAATTCATCGCCTCCGCATACGCCGGTCAGGTGGTCCCCGCGTTCTGACTTGGGAACATCGCGAGGTAAACCCTGTACGGGCCGCCGATCAGCGGACAGATTGTCACGATGTACCAAGCCGCGTCCGCGCCGCAGGCCGAACGCGGCGCCACGGTGCAGGTGGTGCTGACGTTCGACGTGCCGGCCGGCTTCGTCGAGCTTCCGCTCCGCACGGCTCAACTCGCCGACGAATACGGCCGGATCATCGCCCGCTCGATCCCCGGTGTGCGGGTTCGGCCCGCGCAGGTCGGCGCGGCCCGGCCCAGCGGTGCCGGCGCACCGATGCCCCCGAACGGACTGGTCATCGGCCGCAACGACGCCTGCGTCGACGGCGTGCCGCTACGGCTGACCCGCCGGGAGTTCGACCTGTTGCGGCATCTGGCCGACCACCACGGTCAGCCGGTCTCGCGGGGCCGGCTCATGGCGCAGGTGTGGCGCGACCCTCAGATGTCGGGCCGCACGGTGGACACCCATGTCCGGCGCCTGCGCACCAAACTCGGCGGCTACGCCGAGGCCTTGCGGACCGTCCGCGGATGTGGATACCGGTGGGATCCCACCGACCTGCCGGACCTGGCGCGTCACAACGTGACGGTCACCGGCCCCACGGAGTTGCACACCGAGAAGGCCGGGCTGCCGGCCGTGGAGCAGCCCCGACCGCTGGCCACATAGGTCGCGCCGGGCCGGTACGGGGCGAAGACCTCCGCGGCGACCGGACCCTCCTTCGACGCGCATTGCGGCGCCGCGCCGGAACCCTGCACCTGCAGGCAGGCCACCTGGAACATCGAGTTGGACTGGTTGCATGCCGCGACCGTGACCGCGCTGGTCACCATCGGCGTGCCCGACACCTGGGTCACCACCGGTTGCGCGAGGGTGTAGGCGCAGCCCGGCTGGTCGGGTGCGGCCGCAGCCGGTCCCGCGCCGGTGAGGCCCGCGGCGATCAGGAGCGGCAGGTAACAAGCAGCGCGACGTCTCACCGGTGGATCGTATGTCACGGCATCGCGTCCCGATCGACAATGAACAGCACCAACGTCACGGCGAGAATCCCGGCGGCCACCCAGATGGCGTGCACGTCCCAGGCCCGGCTGAGCACGGCGCCGAGTACCGCTCCCGCCGCGAACGCCCCGATGAGCGCCGCGTAGATCCCCCACGCCTTCAATGCCCCCGGTTTGCGATCGACCAACCCGTCGTAACCCGACTCGACGAAGCGCATCAGGTTGCCGGTGGTCGCCACCGGCAGATAAGCCAGATCCCCGATGTTGCGGAACAGGCCGATCTGCACGGCTGCCAGGAACGAGATCGGCACGGTGACATAGCTGTGCGGCACCGAGGACGGCACGAATCCGATGACCACCAGCGCCACCACCTGGACGCCCATCGTCCAGCGCAGCGGGTGCGGGATATACCGTTCCGCCCGACCGGATTTGATGTGCGCGGCCACCGACACACCCGCGATGAAGGCCAGGATCGGCCACACATGGGCCATCGCCGCGGCGACGCGCTGCTCCGAGATGTCCAGCGCGAAGAAGATGACGTTGCCGGTCTGAACGTTGGCGAACACGTGCCCGCGGGCGTAGTACGTGTGTGCGTCCAGGAACCCGTTGGTGACGGTGAGCAGCAGCGCGAACCACAACGTACGGGTACGTGCGGTGTCGTCGACACCGGATACAACACCCGGGTCGCGACGCTCCTGCCCTCCGGATACAACTCCCGGGTCGCGACGCTCCTGCCCTCCGGTGCCGCCTGACATGGCCGTAAAACTACCCGGCGGCCGCACCCAGCGCGTCGAGCATGCCCGCGGCCGAACGCGGCCAGGTGAACTGCTCGGCGCGGCGTCGCGCGCTGTGCCTGCGCAGCAGTTCCGGACGGCTGATGACTCCCGTCACCGCGTCGGCGATCGCCACCGGATCGTTGTCCGCGGTGGCGCCGCTGTCCTCGGTGAGGATTTCTGCCAGCGCCGAGGTGCGCGACACGACTGCCGGGGTACCGCACGCCAACGCCTCCAGCGCGGCGAGCCCGAAGGTCTCGTGGGGTCCGGGTGCCAGTGCCACATCCGCAGAAGCCAGGATGCCCGCCACCGTGTCACGGCAGCCGATGTAGCCGGTGAAATCGACCGCCAGCCCCGCAGCCTGACGTTCCAGCCGGGCCCGGAGCGGACCCTCCCCTACCACCACCAGCCGCGCATCGAGACCCGAATCACGCAGCGCCACAAGGGTGTCGATGCTGCGATGCGCGTGCTTCTCGACCGAGAGCCTGCCGCAGTGCACCAACAGGGTCTGCTCCGGCTCGGCCCATTGACCGCGCACCTGCGCACTGCGCCTGTTCGGATGGAACTGCTCCAGATCGACGCCGAGCGGGACGGTGACGACATTGCGGGCGCCGATCCGGTCGAACTCCGCACGGGCGAAGCCGGTGGTGCACACCACGGCGTCGTAGTTCGACGCGGTGCGACGGTTCGCGAAATCGGCCACCCCACGGGCCGCCTGACTCGGAAGAACCTGTCCGACAAGGCGATCGAGCCGTTCGTGGGAGATCATCACGGTGGCGACGCCATGGCGCCTCCCCCATGGGCCCAGCGACCGCAGGGTCAGCCGGTCCGATACCTCCAGGGCATCCGGCGACAGTTCGGCCAGCAGCGCGGTCACGGGGCCGGGCAGCACCGCGCGATACCCACCGGTGAACGGGATGAGCGCCGCGGGCAGCGACAGCCGTACGACTCCCGACGGCAGCACCTGCCGATCCCGGTGCGCGCCGGGCACGACGAGGAACACCTCATGACCTGCCGCGCAGTATTCGGCGCCGAGCCGGTCCACCGCGGTCCGCAGGCCCCCCGACCGTGGGCCATAGAAGTTCGCGACCTGGACAACCCGCATGTGTCCATCAGATCGGCAGCCCGTGTGCTGACGAACACGCCCACCCGACGAGTCCCTTAACGGCTCATGAACGACCTGCTCAGGTGAGGTACTTCGTAAACCAGTCCTGCACCCGCTGCCAGGCATCCGCGGCGGCCGCAGCGTTGTAGCGCTCACCGGTGTCATTGAAGAACGCATGGTTGGCGTCGGGTTCGGTGACCAGGTGGTGGACCATGCCCGCCTTCTCCAGCGCCGCCTTCGCGGTGGCCTGGGTGGCGTTCACCCTGTCGTCGAGCGCACCGTAGAACCCAAGCACCGCAGCATCTTTGGAGCCTGCGAAGTCGGCATTCTCCGGCGTCGGGCCGTAGAACGGGACGGCAGCGGCCAGCCGTGGTTCGCCGGCCGCGAGCGTCTGCCAGACCAGGCCGCCACCCATGCAGAAGCCGACCGCGGCCAGCTTGCGGCCGGGAACGCGACGGCCCAGTTCCTCGACCCCGGACTTCAGGTTGGCCACCAGATCGGCGGCCGGGATCTTGCCCAGCGCGGCGGTGGCGGCGGCGGGGTCGGTGAAGCTGCCGGTCCCGCCCTGGGGCGAGAGCAGATCGATGGCCAGCGCCGAGTACCCGCTGCCCGCAAACCGGCCGGCGACCGATCGCGTCCAGTCGTTGAGGCCCTTGTTCTCGTGCACGATGAGCACCCCACCCTTGGGGTCGGGCGCCTCACTCCACGCCGCCTCGAGCTCGCCCTGCGGACCGGTCCAGTTGATCGGCGCGGTCGGCAGCGTGTGCTCGGAGCCGGGCGGCGGGGCGACGGCGGCGGAGGTGCCGGACGGTGTCGTCGACGTCGAAGCCGGCGTCTCTGCCTTCTTGTCGCTGCACGCCGCGATCAGCACGCTGGCCGCGCCGGCACCGACGCCCAGCAGCGCGAGCCTGCGGAGCGCTTCGCGCCGGGACATCAGCCCGTCGACGTGGTCGGTGGCAATCTCTTCGGCGATGTAGCGCTGCATCGGGGTCACCCTCGCGAGTATGCACCGGATTCGTTAAAGCACCCTGGCGTGTTTCTGGACAGGCAATACTCAGTCGATGACGGCTGGATCCTTGCGTGGCCGGGTTGCAGTCGTTGCCGGCGCAACCCGTGGTGCCGGCCGCGGGATCGCCGCCGCGCTCGGTGAGGCGGGCGCCACCGTCGTCTGCACCGGTCGCAGCAGCGTCGCGGGCAATGAGGATTCCGACTACGAGCGCCCCGAGACCATCGAGGAGACCGCCGAACTGGTGACCGCGCTGGGCGGCACCGGGCTGGCCATCCGGGTGAACCATCTCGATGTCGCCCAGGTTCAGGGTCTGGCCAGGCGACTCCGATACGAGTTCGGCGCCATCGACATCCTGGTCAACGACATCTGGGGCGCCGAGGTGCTCAAGGGTCCGCCGTCGACGTGGGGCAGGCCGATGTGGGAGCACGACCTCGATGACGGGCTGCGCATTCTGCGCCTCGGTATTGACACCCACCTGATCACCTCGCACTGTCTGACCCCGCTACTGGTCACCCGGCCCGGTGGTCTCGTCGTCGAAATCACCGACGGCACAACCGAATACAATGCAGAGAACTACCGGCTGTCGGTGTTCTACGATATGGCCAAGGTCGCCGTGAACCGGTTGGCCTACAGCCAGGGCCACGAGTTGTCGGCCTTCGGCGCCACCGCGGTGGCCGTCACCCCCGGCTGGCTGCGTTCGGAGATGATGCTCGACGCCTACGGCGTGTCCGAAAAGGACTGGCACCACGCCCTGGACATCGAACGCGCCGACGGCTACCCCGCAGCACCGCCTGGTTTCGCCCAGTCCGAGTCCCCCCGATTCGTGGGCCGCGGGGTCGCGGCGATCGCCGCCGACCCGCAACGGCGGCGGTGGAATCAGCGGTCGGTCACCTCGGCCGCCCTGGCCGCCGAATACGGGTTCACCGACATCGACGGCCGCTGCCCTGATGGGTGGTCCGCGCCATAACCGCAGGTCGACGAGATTTGTAGACAATTTCAGGAATCTGTTCACGATTTTCGTTGACACCCGTCCCGCCGCGCTGTTCTGATGGCGGGGTGAGCACGAACGTGACCCGCAACACTTTTGACACGATCATCCGCGGCGGCCGCTGGTTCGACGGAACGGGCGCCCCGTCGGCGGTCCGCAACATCGGCATCCGCGACGGCCATGTCGTGGCGATCAGCGCCGACGAACTCGATGCCGCCGGGTGCCCCGATGTCGTCGACGCGGACGGCACCTGGGTGCTGCCCGGCATGCTCGACATCCACACCCACTACGACGTCGAGATCCTCGGCGGCCCGGCACTGGGAGAGTCGCTGCGCCACGGCGTGACCACGGTGATGCTCGGCTCCTGCTCGCTGTCGACCGTTCACGTCGGCGGCGAGGATGCCGGGGACCTGTTCGGCCGCGTCGAGGCGATCCCCCGCGAACACGTCATCGCCGCCGTCGACGAGCACAAGACGTGGAGCAGCGCCGACGGCTACGTCGAGGCCCTGGAGAAGCTGCCGCTGGGTCCGAACGTGGCGGCCTTCCTCGGGCATTCCGACATGCGCACCGCCGTCATGGGCCTGGACCGGGCCACCCGCGGCAACGAACGTCCGACCCGGCGCGAGCAGGCCGAGATGGAACGCATGCTCGCGGAGGCGCTGGACGCCGGATTCGTCGGAATGTCCTCGCAGCAGCTGCTTTTCGACAAGATCGACGGCGAAGTCTGCCGGTCTCGCACCCTGCCGTCCACCTATGCCAAACCGCGCGAGCTGCGCAGGCTCAAATCGCTGTTGCGGCGCACCGGCCGCGTTCTGCAGTCGGGTCCCGACATCACCAACCCGCTCAATCTGGGATCACAGCTGGCACAGTCGCTCGGCCTGTTCCGCAACCCGCTCAAGACCAGCCTGCTCTCGGCCGCCGACGTGAAGTCCAACCCCTACGCCGTGAAGATCCTCGGCCCGCTGGCGCGGGCGGTGAACGCACTGGGCGGCAATTTCCGCTGGCAGCACCTCCCGGTCCCGTTCGAGGTGTACGCCGACGGCATCGACCTCGTGGTCTTCGAAGAATTCGGCACCGGCGCCGCGGCGCTGCATCTGCGCGACGAGGCGGAACGCGATGAGCTGCTGCGTGATCCCGCGTACCGGCGGAAGTTCCGCGAGGACTACGAGAACAAGTTCGGTGTCCGGGTGTGGCAACGCGACTTCTTCGACGCCGACATCGTCGCGTGCCCGGATCCGACGGTGGTCGGCCGGTCCTTCGGTCAGGTGGCCACCAACCGCGGCGTGCACCCCGTAGACGCGTTCCTGGACCTCGTGCTCGAGCACGGCCGCGAGCTGCGCTGGCGCACCACCATCTCCAACCACCGTCCGGACGTGCTGAAAAAGCTTGCGCGGGACCCGGGAATCCAGATCGGCTTCTCCGACGCGGGTGCGCACCTGCGCAACATGGCCTTCTACAACATGGGTCTGCGGCTGCTGCGCCATGTCCACGACGCCGAGAGGGCCGGCAGGCCGTTCATGACCATCGAGGCCGCCGTGCACCGGCTCACCGGTGAGCTGGCCGACTGGTACCGCCTCGACGCCGGCCACCTGCGGATCGGGGATCGCGCCGACCTCGTCATCGTCGACCCGGCCCGGCTCGACTCCGCCCTGGAGGCCTACGCCGAACAGCCCGTCGACCAGTACGGCGGGCTGTCGCGCATGGTGAACCGCAACGACGACACCGTGCGCGCCGTGTACGTCGGTGGCCGCGCGGTGTTCGCCGGCGGCAAGTACAGCGAGCTCGTCGGCAGGCGGCGCACCGGACGGTTCCTGCGTGCCGCGCACCGGGCCCCCGCGCTGCGCACGGAGAAAGGCGAATTGTCCAGTGTCAGCTGAAGATACCGTCAGGCAGATGTGGAAGGCGCTGTCCGAGCGCGACTGGGATGCGGTCAAGTCCCACCTCGCCGACGACTGCCTCTACGCCGACATGCCGGTCGGCCCCGCGGCGTCCGCCCGTGGCCCGGAGGACATCGTCAAACGGTTGAAGATCGGGCTGGAGCCGCTGGCCTCCTACGTCAATCACGACGGGCTGTTGGTCGCCGATGGCGGCAGTGTCATGTACGAGCATTCCGAGACCTGGGAGTGGCCGACCGGCGAGACCGCCGTGCTGCGTTTCGTCACCGTGCACCAGGTGGAGAACGACCGGATCACGTTGTGGAAGGACTACTGGGACATGGGCGCGCTGGTGAACTTCGCGCCGTCGACGTGGATGGACGACCTCGCCCGGTCCGACATGTCCTGGATCTACGACGCCACCGGGCAGATCTGACTGAACCGGACCGCAACCGGGTACGTGCTACCGGTATGACCTCCCGAATCCGTCACCTCTGGCTCATCGTCATGGCAGCCGCGCTGCTCGCCGGTGTCACCGCTCCCCCGGCCCTGGCCGACGACCGTCTGCAATTCACCGGAACCACCCTGTCGGGCAGCCCGTTCAACGGCTCGAGCCTGCAGGGCCGCCCGGCCGTGCTCTGGTTCTGGACACCGTGGTGCCCGTTCTGCAATCAGGAGGCGCCCAGCGTCAGTCATGTCGCCGCGACGCATCCCGGGGTCACCTTCGTCGGCGTGGCAGCGCGCTCCGATGTGTCGGCCATGCAGGGTTTCGTCTCGAAGTACAACCTGGGCTTCACCAACCTCAACGACGCCGACGGGTCCATCTGGTCGCGGTTCAATGTGCCGTGGCAGCCGGCCTACCTGTTCGTGAAGCCGGATGGCACAACGTCATTCGTCAACAACCCGACCTCGGCGATGTCCGAACAGGAACTCTCCGACCGCGTGGCCGCCCTGAGCTGAGTGGACGCCGATCTGCTCGGTCTGGCGTTCGGTGCCGGACTGGTCGCCGCCCTGAACCCGTGCGGGTTCGCCATGCTGCCGGCGTACCTGGCATTGGTGGTGCGCAGCGATGGCGCACCGGGGCGAGCACTCGCCAGGGCGGTGGCCGCCACGGCGGCGATGACGCTGGGTGTGGTGGTGGTGTTCGCGGGGTTCGGCACGCTCGCCGTGTCGGTGGCCTCCACCATCCAGCGTTATCTCCCCTACGTGACGGTGTTCATCGGTGCCACGTTGCTCGGCCTGGGCCTGTGGCTCCTGGTGGGGCGTCGGGTCGGAGTACCGTTCGGCGCGGGCGCGCGATGGGCGCCGTCGGTGCGACTGGGCTCCATGTTCGGCTACGGCGCCGGTTTCGCCCTGGCCTCGCTGTCCTGCACGGTGGGCCCGTTCCTGGCGGTGACGGCCGGCGCGGCGCGGGCGGGCTCCGTGCAGAGCACGGCGTTGGTGTACCTGGCCTATGCGGGCGGCTTCGCGCTGATCGTCGGGACACTGGCGGTGTCGGTGGCGTTCGCCAGTTCCGCGGTACTGGACCGGATGCGCCGAATTGTGCCCTATGTCAACAGAATCAGCGGCCTGCTGCTGATCCTGGTGGGCGCCTACGTGGCCTACTACGGCGTCTACGAGATCCGGCTGTTCGGGTCGGCGATACCGGTGACCGACCCGGTGGTCACCGCCGCCGGACGCATCCAGTCCGTCCTGGCCGGCTGGGTGCACCAGCACGGAAGTTGGCCGTGGCTCGCCGTGCTTCTGGTGGTCGTCGTGCTCACCGTGACAACAGTGCGATACCGGCGACGAGCAGAGCGATCACCTTGACCAGTTCGAGGCCGACGTAGGCGTGGTGCGCGTCGGATCGCGGCGTGTCCGACCCTGCCAGAACCGCATCCGAGCGGCGCGTGAGGCGCGGCCGCACCGCTACGAGTTGCACCACCAGCGCGCCGATGGCGACGGCGGCCGCGGCGACGACAACCGGCGACGGGGACACCGCCAGTGCCACGACGATGACGGAGGCGAGCGCCGCTTCGGCGGCGTTGAGCGCTCGGAACACCAGGCGCCCGATGCCGAGCCCGACGGGGAGCGTGACGCCGGGGGCGCGGAACTTCAGCGGCGCTTCGAGGAAGGAGATGGCCAGCACCATGCCGAGCCAGACGAATGCGGCGGCCGCCGCGGTGGCGGCTCCAGCTCCCAAACCTCTTCTCCCGTCGCTACGCTCGCCCCGCGACGGATCAGAGGGTGATCTTGCAGGACTGCCCGATGTCCAGGGTGCGCAGCATCCGGCCCATCCCCAGCCACATGGCACAGGACAGCGCCAGGTCGGTCAGCAGCTCGTCGTCGAACTCCGCCGAGCAGCGTGCCCAGAATTCCTCGTCGTCGCGCAGGGCGGTGTGGTCGCGCGCGAACCGCTCGGCGAATTCGGCCGCGACCCGCTCCTGTGCGCTGTAGCCGGGCCAGGTCTGCCAGTCGTGAGCGTGGTCGTAGAGGTCCTCGTCGACGCCGGCGGCGATGCCCTCGGAATCGCGGGTGTTCTGGCACACCACGCATTCGTTGTCCAGCGCGATCACCATTCGGGCGAGCTCTCGGACCCGCATCGGCAGCCGGTTCTTCGTGTAGACCGCGTTGGTGAAACCGGCCATGGCCACGCCGATCTCGGGTGATTTGAGCACCCAGGCGGCGGCATCATCGTCGGCGAAGTCTCCGATACGGCTCATGACAGTCACCGTACGCCCGACGCGCCAAAATTGGAACGCGTTCTAGTTTCTCGAGCGAGACGGCCGCCGGCTCCTGCGAGCCGGCGGCCGTGTCGAAACGAAGATCAGTCCGCGCCGCCACCGGGCGGACGCGAGACGCACTGCGCCGAGTACAGCGCCTCGCCGAGCTTCTCCATGAGCTCGAGCTGCGTCTCCAGGTAGTCGATGTGCTTCTCCTCGTCGCCGAGGATCCGCTCAAGGAGGTTGGCCGACACGGCATCCTGCTTCTCGCGGCACATGATGACGCCCGGCCGCAGCCGCGCCACCACCTCGTACTCGATCGCGAGATCGGCCTCGAACTGCTCACGCAGCGTCTGGCCGACACGCAGCGAGAACAACCGCTGATAATTCGGAAGCCCGTCGAGGAGCAGAATTCGGTCGGTGACCCATTCCGCGTGATGCATTTCTTCAATGGATTCTTCGCGCGTATGTTGCGCCAATTCGGTGAATCCCCAATTGTCTTGCATCTTTGAATGCAGGAAGTATTGGTTGATCGCCGTGAGTTCGCTGGTCAACTGCTCGTTGAGCAGTTTCAGAACTTCCGGATCGCCTTGCATGTCGCTCCTAAAACACCTTGAGGGCTGGTCAAGTGTCACTACATCCGTACCCCCTGAATCTAGTCGAGTACAGGTACGGGAGCGAGGGCTTCGGCGGCGTTTTCGACCCGACTTCGGCTCGGTTCACGCTGGTTATAGGTGAGGCTAACCCTAGTCAGCGGTGCATGAATGGACTGCCTGCCCTAACTAAGGGTACACTCACCTAACTTACCGAGGACCGCGCCGGACACCCGGCCCTGCATTGAGGCAAAGGTGGTGCGCAATGGGCGAATATCATTTACATTCGCTCATCTTGGCCGCCGATTATCGGGTCGACGATCCCGAATCGATGTGGAATTCATTGAAGGGGCGCCAGGAATCGCTGGCGAATATCGACGCCCACCACGTCGTCCTTTACACGTCGATCTGGGAGCCCGGACGAATTCTGGTGACCATCGGCGTCTCGCATCCGAATTCCGTGCGGGAAGTTTTACGGTCACCGGCGATTTTCGACCTTTTCGACATTTCGGGTGTCGACGACATCCCCGCGATCTTCGCCGGCGAGGTCGTGGAGAAGATCGACCTGTTCGACCCCGAGCCCGGTGGCGACGAGGAAGCCATCGCCGCGGTGATCGTCGGCGTGGTCACCACCGTGGACAGCGTCGAGGAGCTGATGGACAAACTGCGCGGTGCGCTGGACCGGTTTCGGGAGTCCGGCGTCCGCAAGATCTGGGTGTACCACGCGTTCGACGACGGCCACGAGGTCCTGATCCTGCAGGAGATCGAGAACGAAACCAGCGCGCGCCGCTGGATCGACCATCCCGATGCGGCGGCCGAGTGGATGTCGCGGGCCGGCTTCGGGGCCTACCCGTCCCTGTTCGTCGGCAAGTTCGCCCATCTGATGACGGTGGGGGTCTGAGCCCGATGTTCGTCTGCCTGTGTACCGGTGCCACCACCCAAGCGGTCAACGATGCCGTCGCCGCGGGTGCCACCACGTCCAAGCAGATCGCCGACGCGTGCGGCGCCGGCTCCGACTGCGGCCGGTGCCGCCGGACCCTGCGCGCCATGCTCGCGGCGTCCCGCGAATGCTCGGTGCACACCGGCGTGTGACAGAAGGGCCTAGCCCCGCTTGTCCACGAAAGACGCCAGCGCGTCGACGTTGGCGGCCTGACCGAGCAGTTCGGCGAACAGTGCGTTCTCCCGCTCGCTGGCCTCCGCCATACCCACCCGGATCGGTTCCAGCATGGTCTTCTTCACCGCAAGCAGGCTGTTCAGCGGACGTGAGGCCAGCACATCGGCATGCCTACGCGCCTCGGCCAACAGCTCCTCGGGTTCGCACACCTTGAACACCAGGCCCATCCGCTGCGCCTCGGTGGCGTCGATCCACTCCGACGACAACAGCAGCCACGCCGCGTTCTGCCTGCCGATCAGACGCGGCAGCAGGTAGGACGAGGCCGCCTCGGGCGGCACACCCAAGCTGGTGAAGGGGCACTTCAGCCGCGCCGTCGAGGACATGAACGCCAGATCGGCGTAGCCCAGGATGGTGGTGCCGATACCCAGTCCGACGCCGTTGACCGCGCAGATGAACGGCTTCGGGAACGCCGCCAGCGCTTCGATCATCCCGCGGAAGCCGTACTTGCCCGGCTGGTAATCGGGGTCGGTGACCAGCTTCTGCATCTCGACCAGGTCGTTGCCCGCGCTGAAGGCTCGGCCGGCTCCGGTCAGCAGCACGACGGACACCTCGGGGTCGTCGGCCGCGGCCAGCAGCGCCTCGGTGGTCGCGTCGTACAGCGCTTCACTGAACGCGTTGAGCGCTTCGGGCCGGTTCAGGGTCAGCGTGCGGACCCTGTTGTCATCGGAGATCAGCAATGTCACGGCTGTAGCGTATTCGCCGGGGCCCACAGCACGTAGCGGCTGGTGGGCACGGTGTCGATATCGCGGTCCGCGCCGAACCGCGCGACGCTGGCCGCCATCCGCCCCATCCGGTCTCCCAGGTCGGCGTCGTCGGCCGCACCGAAGAACGCGTGCAGGTCGGATACCGCTTCGATCGGGAACAGCTCCTCGACGATCGCATCGATGCGGGGCGCGCCTTCGGTGAGTGCGCGCACCACCGTGTTCTGGGTGTAGCCGAAGGTCGCCTGGGTGGCGATCGCGACCGGCGTGTGGTCGACATGCCAACGCGCGAGCCAGGTCTGCTGGTCCAGATCGGCAGGTCTACGCAGCAACGCCACGTTGGCCAAGCCCGGGGTCCGCGCACTCGGCGGCCCGGAAGGTCCGGGCATCGGAACCGACTCGGTGACCAGATACGCTGCCAGCCAATCACATTCAGCGGCCAATAGGTCGAGGGCCGCCGTGACGGCCGCACCGTAGTACTGCTGGGTCCAGATACTCACCACCGCGACGACGGGCGGATCCAGCGTCGTGAGCGTCATCAGCGACGCCCGCACCTGATCGTCCCTGACGTTGACGGTGACCCCGGGCAGGTCCAGTTCCGACAGCGCCGAGGCCACCCTGGTTCGCAGTCGCCGGCACCATTGCTCGTCCGCGTCGGCCCGCCGCAACGTCACCATCACCTTTTCCACCATCAGAAAGTAACAACCGCGCGTGACGCGAATCCGCCGACTGCGTCGGTTACGCCCGGTGGGCCACCAGGCATACGACAATGAACGCGTGGCGAAGGGTAAGTCCCTCGGGTTGGCGCTGTACGAGTTCGGCGCGGTGGCGCGCAGCCTGCTGGGCGTGCTGGCGGTGGCGGCCGTCGCGCTGTACCTCGGTTCGCCGGGAACGGCGATCGCGGCCGGGGGCGCGGCGGCGATGGCCGGGGCGACGGCACTGCAGGACAGTCCGCGTAGCCGGATACCGCTGGTTCTCGCCGTGTCGGTGGAGATGGCGCTGGCCGTGGCCGTCGGCGGACTCACCGCGTCCTGGACGCCGGTGTTCCTGGTGGCGGTCGCCGCGTGGTGCTTCGCGGCCGGCATGCAGTGGGCGCTGAGCGCGAACGCGGGGATGGTGGCGGCGGGCGCCGCGGTGCTACTCGTCACCGCCTCGCCCACCGCGGGCGGTACCGCCGCAGTGCTGACGGCGAGCGGCCTGGCCCTGCTCGGTGGGCTGGCGCAGGCGGCGATGATCGCGCTGTGGCCACAAAGTCGCTGGCGCGGCCAGCGGGCGGCACTGACCGACGCCTACCGTTGCCTGGGCGCCGACGCCCGGCGACTGGCCACCGACCCGGACGCCCAGGTCGATCGACACCCACTGATCCGGCTGCGGGAAACCTTCACGCTCAGCGAATCCCAGGCCCGCCGCAGGCCGCCGGCCTACCGCGGGTGGTACGGCCTGCCGGAGCGGATCGCGGTGACACTGACCGCACTCGGCCGGGAAGGCCCGCGCGACAAGGCCGCCGAGGACGCCCTGTACGCCGCCGCCGACCTCCTCGAACTCATCGCCCGGCGCGCGCCGCGGCGTGCCATCGGACCCGCGCTGACCCGGATGGATGCCGCAGCCGGCGCTCTCGGTGGAGCCACCCAGACAGTCGCCCAACGACTTTCGCTTCAGCTCGCCGAAGCGGTCGAACTGCGCCTGGGACAGTTCGAACCCGAGCAGGTCGCACAGCTGCGACGGCCGGGACTCCCGCACGCCTGGGCGGCCGCGGCCGGTCTGATTCGGGCGCAGCTGAATTGGCGCTCACCCATCCTCCGGCACGCCGTCCGGCTGGCGGTCGCCGCCACCGCAGGGGTGGCGATGGGCCGGGCCTCCGGCGCCGAACACGGGTACTGGATCGCGGTGACGGTCCTCATGGTGCTGCGGCCCGAGACCGCACACACCTACACCCGGTGCATCGGCCGGATCACCGGTAACGCCATCGGCGTCGTGGGCGCCTCCGCGTTCACCGTGCTGCTGCATCCCGGCGGCCTGGCATCTGCTGCGCTCGCCGTGTTCTTTCTCGGAATTGCGTATTCGGCAGGACGATTCGGCTACCTGGTGGTCAGTGCGGCGCTTGCGGCGGCCATCATCTTCCTGCTCGACGTGGGCGGCGGTGTCAACGCCGCCACCATCGAGCAGCGCTGGTTCGCGACGGTGGTCGGCGGCGCACTGTCGGTGATCGTGCACGTCGGGTTGCCCGACAACGCGCTGGTGCGGCTGCGGCAGCGCGCCGGCGAGTTGTTGAAGACCGAAATCGACTATGCCGCGGCGGTGATCAAGGCCTTCGTGCACGACCTCGACCACCCCGCCGAGGCACTGTCGGCCGCCTGGCAGCGGGCGGCCAGCGCACGCACCGCGTTCGAGGCCGCCGCCGGCGCGACCCGCACCGATGACCCCGCAATACGCCGGTGGCTGCGGGCATTTCGCGCCTCGCTCAATGCCGTCACCACCAGTTGCGCCACCCTGGAGGCCACGCTGCCGGCCCACCCGTCGCCCACGTTGAATCGCGAGTTCGTCAGCACCATCGACGGTTACGTCAAAGCGTTGATGGGCAATCCGGCGACGCCGGCCGCACCGTGGCGGGTGGACGCCGAGCAACTCGGCACCGCCGCGGTCGCGGTCCGGGACGCCGCACCGCTGCTGCGCGCGGAGGACGGCCCCGCCCGCGTGCTGGTCGCCGAACTGGCCACCATCACCCGGGTCGTGGTGGACATCGCCGCCGTCAGTCCCGCGGACCTTGCGGCTAGTCCCTGGCCCACTTCGGCCGGATGAACACGCCTTCGGCTTGCACCGTCGGACCCTGCGCATCGGCGATCGTCCCGACCGCGAACGTCTTGACCCCTTCGGTCCGGACGATCCGTGCCTCGATGTGCAGATCGCCCAGCGGCGTGGGCCGCAGGTAGCGGATGCTGATGGTGCCGGTGAGCCGGGGGCTGACGGCCGGACTGGCGGATTCGCCGAGCACATGGTCCAGCAGGAGTGCGGCCACGCCACCGTGCACGTGTCCGGGCGGGCCCTCGTACGCCGCGCCCAGGGTGAAATCCGCGAACACCGATCCGTCGTCGTGGTGGTGCACGGTCAGGGGTGGCGCGATCGGGTTGCGTAGCCCGATGACCGCGTTGCCCCACGGCATCCGGTCGCCGTGCGCCGTGAACCGGACCCCGAACGGGCCGTCGAGCTGGTCGCTGCGCAGCGCCGCGGTGGCAGCGTCGATCTGTGCCTTGGCCGCGGCCACCACATCTGGTGCAGCCGACGAGCGGATCGTGGCGTCGATCAATTCGCGCACCGACTCGGTCAACGGCCGGTAGATGGTGCGTAGGCGCTCGACGTCCTCGGCACTGAGGTCCTCGAGGGTGAAGTCCAGCATGAAAGAACTAGAACACGTTCTAGGTGCCGTGTCGAGTACCTCGATGCCGCCGCAGCCAGCACCCG
This sequence comes from Mycobacterium sp. P2_H7, assembly GCF_056403275.1. Taxonomy (NCBI): domain Bacteria; kingdom Bacillati; phylum Actinomycetota; class Actinomycetes; order Mycobacteriales; family Mycobacteriaceae; genus Mycobacterium; species Mycobacterium sp. P2_H7. Next base: position 66,170 of record NZ_JBFUFU010000020.1, read on the forward strand.
GAGGCAAAAGTTCCTACGATGGCGTGGCATGGCGGCACCCCGAGTTGACGGATCGCGGCAGGAACTGCCCGCGACGCTCGTCGATGTGGCGGGCGACCGGTTGCGTGACGCGATCCTGCGCGGGGCTTTGGGCGCCGGTGAGAAGATCGTCGAAGAGCAATTGTGCGCCGATCTGGGGATCAGCCGGGCACCGCTGCGCGAGGCGTTGCGGCGGCTGGCGCAGCAAGGTCTGGTCGAGCATCTCCCCCGGCGTGGATCGCGGGTCACCGACTGGTCACCGACCGACATCCTGCAACTGTTCGACCTACGGCAGGTGCTGGAGCGACACGCCATCGAGATCGCGATGCCGCTCGCCGACCCGGCGTCGGCCCTGGAGCCGGTACGCCGCGCCCTCGACGAAATGTCCCGTGCGGTGGACATGCTGGACCGCGATGACGCCCACCGCCGGTTCCATGCCGCGGTTGTCGGGCTTGCGGCCAACCGGCAACTGGACATCGCGTTGGAGCCGATCCTGCTGAAACTGCAGCTGCCGATGGCGATGAACCTGCGCGAGGAGGCCCGCCACCACCGCGCCGGCGACGGCGTCGACCGGCACCGGGCCATTCTCACCGCACTCGAGTCCAACGATGCCGGGACGGTGCTCGCCGCACTGGAGGATCACGGACATCTGCGCTACCTGGATCTCCCTGAGGACCTCGCCGAACATCGCTAACACGATCGACACACGCGCGTACCGCGATCGCCATCATTCTGTCGACAATCGACAGTCATGGGAATGGGATACGGCGGTCAGGAGCGCAGCGACCGGGGAATGACCTCCGGCGGGCAGGAGCGCAGCGACCGGGGAATGACCTCCGGCGGGCAGGAGCGCAGCGACCGGGGAATGACCTCCGGCGGACCGTCTGACGGGCCGTCGATCGGGCCGTCGATAGCCGAGATCCTCGATTCGCATGCCGGTGGCACCGGTTCCCCCGTCAAGACGGCGGCCCGGGTGGCCGACGCCATCGCCGCCCGCGGCGACGACGGCACCTGGCTGTCCACGGTGCCCCGTGACGAGCTGCTGGCCGCCGCCGCCGAGATCGAGAATCGGCCCGGGGCAAGGACTTTGCCGCTGTACGGGGTGCCGTTCGGGGTCAAGGACAGCATCGATGTGGCCGGCGTGCCCACCACGCTGTCCTGCCCGGACTACGCCTACATCGCCGACCACACCGCGCCCGCCGTGCAGCGCCTGCTCGACGCGGGGGCGCTCTATGTCGGCAAGACAAATCTGGACCAGTTCGCCACCGGCCTCAACGGCACCCGAACGCCGTACACCGTGCCGCGCAGTGTCTTCGGCGGCGAACTGATCTCGGGCGGGTCGAGCTCGGGTTCCGCGCTGGCCGTCGCCCTGGGGCAGGTGCCGTTCGCCGTCGCCACCGACACCGCCGGATCGGGCCGGGTGCCTGCCGCCCTCAACGGCGTGGTCGGTTTCAAACCCTCGCGCGGACTGATCAGCACCGTCGGACTGGTGCCGGCGTGCAAGTCACTGGACTGCCTCAGCGTGATGGCCGGCTGCATCGACGACGTGGACCGCGTCTTCGACGTGATGGCCGGCCGCGACGACGCCGACGCGTGGTCCCGGGACCGCGGGCCGCGCCACGACGGCGAACCCATCCGGGTCGGCCTGCCTCCGGTCGCCGAACTGGAATTCTTCGGCGACGACGCCATGCGCGCCGCACACCTGGGTTTCCGGGAGCACCTGGAACGCCAGGCCGTCATCGTCGAGGTGTCGCTGGAGCCGTTCCTGGCGGCCGGCGCGCTGCTGTATCAGGGTCCGTGGGTGGCCGAGCGGCTGGTCGAATTCGGTGATTTCCTTGCCGCCCAGCCTGATTCGATCCATCCGGTGGTACGGGACATCTTCCGCAGCGGGCTGACCTACACGGCGGTGGACGCGTTCGCCGCCCTGCAGCGCCTGCAGGAACTCAAGGCCGAGGTGGGCCGGCTCTGGCAGGACATGGACATCCTGGTGGTACCCACCATCGGCACCACCTTCACCGTCGAGCAGGTGCAGCAGCGACCCATCGACTGCAACACGATGCTGGGCCACTACACGCATTTCGGGAATCTGCTCGACCTGCTGGGAGTCGCGGTGCCGCTGGGCGTCACCAGCGACGGCCGGCCCTACAGCGCGATGCTGCTGGGCAATGCGCTCTCCGATGACATCGCGCTGACGCTGGCCGCTCAGATCCTCGATGAACCCAGACCCGCCGCCACCGCGGCCGATTCGTCCGTGAAGGAGCAGGTGTGACCGTCACCGTCCCCGCCGAGCCGTCGGCGTTCTCGCTCGTGCCCGACCGCACCGCGCTCATCGTCATCGACATGCAGCGCGACTTCCTGCTGCCCGGCGGGTTCGGCGAGAGCCTGGGCAACGACGTCGACCAACTGCTCAAGGTGGTCCCACCGCTGGCCGCGCTGATCGCCGCGGCGCGTGAAGCGGGAATCCTGGTGATCCACACCAGAGAGGGCCACGAACCCGATCTCTCGGATTGCCCGCCCGCCAAGCTGTCTCGCGGTGCGCCGTCGAAACGGATCGGCGACCCTGGCAAGTACGGGCGCATCCTGATTCGCGGTGAATACGGTCACGACATCGTCGACGAACTCTCGCCGATCGAGGGCGAAGTGGTGATCGACAAGCCCGGCAAGGGTGCGTTCTACGCGACCCCACTCCAGGACGTGCTGACCGAGGCGGGTATCACCCAACTGCTGGTCACCGGTGTCACCACCGAAGTGTGCGTGCACACCACCACACGCGAGGCCAATGACCGTGGCTACGAATGCCTGGTGGTATCCGACTGTGTCGGTTCGTATTTCCCGGATTTCCAGCGGGTGGGGCTGGAGATGATCAAGGCCCAGGGGGGCATTTTCGGGTGGGTGGCGGACACCGCCGCCGTCATTCCCGCACTGCAGCAACTCACGACCAACGCCGCCTGAGAGGACCCACCCATGTCGACCGACGTCTCCGATCCCCCGGCCGCCCCCGACACCCCGAAACCTGCGTTCTCCATCCCGTGGTGGACGCGCGGCGACACCAACGCATTCTTCGGGCTGGGATTCAACATCCTGGTGAACGTCCTGACCCTCACCGGGCTGATGATCGGTGTGATCAACGTGGCGCCCGGCGACGTGCTGGGCACCGTGCTGCCGGCGCTCGGCGTGGCGCTGATCCTGGGCAACCTCTACTACACCTTCCTGGCCCGCAGGCTCGCCCGGCGCGAGAACCGCACGGACGTCACGGCTCTGCCGTACGGACCCAGCGTGCCGCACATGTTCATCGTCGTGTTCGTCGTCATGCTGCCGGTGTACCTGAACACCAAGGACGCCATGCTGGCCTGGGAATCCGGGCTGGCGTGGGCCTTCATGATCGGTGTCATCGTGATGATCGGCGCGTTTGTCGGGCCCTACATCCGCAAGCTGACCCCGCGCGCGGCGATGCTGGGCACCCTGGCCGGCATCTCCATCACCTTCATCTCGATGCGGCCCGCCGCGCAGATGTGGGAAGTGGCCTGGATAGGCCTGCCGGTGCTGGCCATCATCCTCATCGGATTCTTCACCGATATGAAGCTGCCGTTCGGGATCCCGGTCGGTCTGGCCGCCCTGCTGGTCGGCACCGCCATCGGCTGGATCGGTGGCTACATGTCCGCACCCGATGTCGGGCAAGCGGTTTCGGACATCGCGATCGGCATCCCCGACCTACGGCTGGATCTCTTGTTCTCCGGCTTGTCGCATCTGGCCCCGCTGTTGGGTACCGCGATACCGCTGGGCGTCTACAACTTCACCGAGGCGATGAGCAACGTGGAGAGCGCGGCGGCCGCCGGCGACAACTACAACCTGCGCAGCGTGCTGCTCGCCGACGGTGCGGGCGCGGTCATCGGGTCGGCGTTCGGCTCACCGTTCCCACCTGCGGTGTACATCGGTCACCCCGGGTGGAAAGACGCCGGCGGCCGGGCCGGGTACTCGCTGGCCAGTGGTGTGGTGATCGGAATCTTCTGCTTCCTGGGCCTTTTCGGTGTGCTGGACGCGTTGTTGCCGGTGCCGGCCATCGTGCCGATCCTGCTCTACATCGGCCTGCTGATCGGCGCGCAGGCATTCCAGGCGGTGCCGCGGCTACATGCGGTCGCGGTGGTGGCCGCCATCCTGCCCAACCTGGCGCAGTGGGCCAGCGGTCTGATCGACAACGCCCTCAACGCCGCGGGCACGTCGGCGTCGGCGGTCGGCCTGGAAAAGCTCAACGGCGCGGGTGTCGTCTATGACGGATTACAGACCCTCGGCGAGGGCGCGGTGCTGGTCGGCCTGATCCTGGGCACCATGGTGGCGTTCATCCTGGAGAAGAAGTTCCTGTACGCCGCCATCGCCTCTGTCGTCGGGGCCGCGCTGTCCTTCATCGGCCTGATCCATGCCCCCGAGGTGGCCTGGGCCGCCAATCCGCAAGTGGCCCTGGGCTACCTGTTCTTCGGAATCGTCTGCGCCGCGTACTCGCTGCTGCCCGGCTCGAAGGACCCCGTCGTCGTCGACGAGTCCGACGTCGTCGCCGGCCACTAGCCGGGCAGGTCCGCGCGAACGTGAACTACCCGCCTATAAATTCGCGATCTATAGGCGGGTAATTCACGTTCGCGGCCGCCCAAGGGGGTGGGTCAGTCGGCGACGAACGGGACCTCGGTGCCGGGCGCCAGCACGACGTACATCCGGCGCCACGGATCAGTGTCGACGAGTTCCCACTGATGCCCTGTGCCCGTGGTGTCCTCGGCAAGGAGTACGTCGCCGGGGGCGAGGGTGAACTCCTCGTCGTCGCGGGTGCGGAAACGCAGCGTGCCCGCCAGCGTCACCACCAGTTGACGCACGGGTGCGGTGTGCCAGGCCAGTGATCCACCACCGGCGGTCTCCTCGACGGTGACATGCGCGGCCGACATCGCCACCGACACCAGATCGGCGTTGCGGCCGGGCGTCATGTCCAGCGTGCCCACGTCCACGTGCGAGCCACCGTCGTCACCGGTCCACAACCGAACACACCTGATCATGGGCCCACCGTAGGCCGGAGACGGCCATCACACCAGGTCCGGGGGTGCCATAGCTAACCTATCTTTTCGTGGTCAGTTGTCTACGAAACCGTTTACGCTGATCTCATGGCACCACGTACGCACAGCGTCGACCCTCGCGCCGAGCGCGTGCGCACCCGCCTGCACGAGGCGGCGTTCGCCCTCGCCCATGAACACCCGGTCGACGAATTGACCGTGGCCACCATCGTGGGCCGCGCCGGTGTCAGCCGGCAGGTGTTCTATCAGCATTTCCGGGATCGCGACGACGCCGTGGCGGCCGCCTTCACGGTGGCGTTCGCACAGGCCACCGCGGATACCGACAGCGATCCGCGGGTGCGCATCATGCGGTTGTTCGACTTCGCCGGTGAACACCGCGCCATGTATCGCAACGTCATTCCCAGCGCCGTCATGCAACCCGTCATCGCGGCGTTCCGCGCCGAGCTGGCACCGGCCTGTGCCGAGATCGCCGCCCAGGGCATGGCCGTGGTGACCCCGATTGCCGGCCTGACCGTCGAGGGCGTGACCCGATTCCTGTTGGGCGGCTTCATGGAAGTGCTGCGCTCCTGGATGGACGACCCCGCCCCCGCCGACGCCCGTGATCTCCGCGACCGGGTCGCCGCCGCGTTCGACACCGTCAACGCGCTGCTCACCCTCCCCAACTCTGAAAGGCCCTGACCATGGGCAAGCACCATTCGCCCGCGCCCACCGCGCAGGAACCACAACTGACCCGCACCCACGTCCGCAACGTCGCACTGGCCATGGTCACCTTCACCATCCTGGTGCTGGCCATGATCGCCAGTAACGCAGGCGCGTTCGCCAAGCCGACGCTGCACCATCTGTCGGTGGCCGTCGCCGCACCGGCCCAGATCACCGACGCGCTGCGCGGGCAGCAGTCCCTGGACATCACCGCGGTGGCCGACGCCGCGGCGGCACGCGATCAGGTGTCGCAGCGCACGGCCGACGCCGCCTTCGTCGTCGACTCCCCTGGCTCGTTGAACATCTATGTCGCCGGCGGCGGTGGGCGCAGCGTCGCTGCCGCAGCCGAAACCGTGGGCCGTGCCGTGGCCGCAAAACCGGTCTGGCACCGGCAGTCGCCGATATCGCCCCGACGTCGCCGGGCGACCCGTCGGGCACGGTCGAGTTCTACGCCGTCATCTTCGTCTCGATCGGCGCGTCGGTCGGGGCTGCGGCGTTCGGCCGGATGGTCGGCCCGGTGCGCCGGGCCTCCACCCTGGCGCTGCGCACCCTCACCTTGTCCGCGTACGCCGCGATGCTGGCCGGCGTGGTGACGATCTACGTCGACGCCGCACTCGGCGCGCTGACGGGACACCCGTGGCAGGTGTTCGGTGCGCTGTGGCTCTACGCCATGGCCGTCGGCGGCGCGGTGACCGGAGTGGCCGCGGCGTTCGGCACCGTCGCCTCGATGACGCTGACGGCATTCCTCGTCATCGTCGGCAATGCCGCCGCCGCCGGTCCCGTCGGCCGGCCCCTGCTCACCGGCTTCTACACCACGTTCAACCACATCGTGCCGCAGGGTTCCGGGGTATCGCTGCTGCGCAGTGTCGAGTATTTCGACGGCCACGGCGCGCTGACCCCCCCTTGTCACACTTCTGGTGTGGGCCGGCTCGGGTTGCGTGCTGGCGGTGGTCGCGACGGCCCGGCGCGAACTCGCCGACCGACGCACCCCGGCACCCGCCGCACCGGAACTGGTCACCGCCTGAGGTAGTTCCGACCGCTGTGATTTGTGGAGTTTCCGCCGCATTGAGTAGCCGTACTACGACCTCGGCACCTATCACCGCCGAGTCGACACCTCCGATCCCGCGGTCCAAATCTGGTTCGACCGCGGCATGGTCTGGGCCTACGCCTTCAATCATGAAGAAGCGGTGCACTGTTTCGAGCGCGCGCTGGAGCTCGACCCCGATCTGGCCATCGCCCGCTGGGCCATCGCCTACTCGGTGGGCCCGAACTACAACAAGGCATGGGAGGCGTTCGATCCACTCGACCTGGCCACCTCGCTGGCGCGGGCCCATGCCGAACTGACCCACGCGGCCGGCGGGCGGGCCTCCGCGGTGGAACGGGCCCTGATCGACGCGCTCGCCACCCGGTTCCTCACCGCCGACCCGCAGGACACCGACGCCCTCGCGGCCGGGCACATCGCCTACGCCGACGCGATGGCCCGCGTCGCCGCGGAGCATCCCGATGATGTCGACGTCGCCGCGTTGGCCGCCGACGCGCTGCTCAACGTCACCGCGTGGGCGTTGTGGGACAGCGCCACCGGCAACCCCGCGCCCGGTTCACGGGTCCTGGAAGCCACCCGCATCCTCGACGACGCCCTCGCCACCCCGGCCGGCCAGTCCCATCCCGGGGTCCTGCACCTCTACCTGCACGCGTGCGAGATGTCGGCACACCCCGAAAAAGCGCTGCCCGCCGCCGACCTGCTGCGGGGCCTGGTACCCGACGCCGGCCACCTGCAACACATGCCCAGTCACATCGACGTGCTGTGCGGTGACTACCGGGCCTCGATCCTGGCAAACCGGGCCGCGGTACATGCCGACCGCGAATTCGTCCGGCGCGCGGGCCCGCTGAACTTCTACTCCCTGTACCGCGCCCACGATCTGCATTTCGTCGTGTACTCGGCGATGTTCGAGGGGCAGTCCCGGGTGGCCCTGGAGGCGGCCGACGAATTGTCCGGGCAGTTGACGCCGGAGCTGCTGGCCATCGAGTCCCCACCGATGGCCGACTGGCTGGAGGCGTTCGTGCCGTTGCCGGTTCATGTACTGGTGCGCTTCGGGCGCTGGGACGACCTGATCGCCACACCGCTGCCCGACGATCCGCAGCTGTACTGCACCACCACAGCCACCATCCATTACGGCCGCGGGGTCGCTCACGCCGCGAAAGGCCAGCTCCCCCAGGCCCACGCCGAACGGGAAGCTCTGGCAGCGGCGTATGCGGCCGTCCCGGACACCCGGTATCTGTTCAACAACACCAGCCGCGACATCCTGGCCATCGCCGTCGCCATGTTGGACGGCGAAATCGCTTACCGCGAGGGACGTTTCGACGAGGCGTTCACCCATCTGCGGACGGCGATCGCCCTCGATGACGCCCTGCCCTACGACGAACCGTGGGGCTGGATGCAACCGACCCGGCACGCCTACGGCGCGTTACTGCTCGAACAGGGCCGGGTCGAGGACGCCGCCGCCGTCTACGCGGCCGACCTGGGGCTGGACGACACCCTGCGCCGGTCCTGCCAGCATCCCGGCAACGTCTGGAGCCTGCACGGCTACCACGAATGCCTGCGTCGGCTGGGCCGGGACGCCGAGGCCACCATCATCGGCCGACAGCTCGAGCTCGCGCGGGCGCGCGCCGATGTCCCGGTTAACGCGTCGTGTGCGTGCCGTCTCGATGTGGTAACAACCGCGAAAGACTGCTGCCACTAAAGGCGCGTCTCGAGCGCGACCACCGGACACAGGACTAAGGTGTTGAGCAGGCAGGGGTTTCGCGCTTCGCAACGGGGCGACTGCGCGACGGCCCCTCGCCGTTTGGGGGATCAGTGTCCGTATCCATGTCCACATCCACTCACCGGTCGGACGAACCGATGGCGGCTTTGGTCGATATCATCAAGTTCGCCGTCACCGAGTCGGTGCGTTCGGCCGGCGGAAGCCAGCGGGATATCGATCGTGTCGCGGTTGCAGCCGCCTACGCCGCCTGGTGTTGGGGTTCTGCGGCGGCGTTCGAAACCGTCCCGCAGGTATGTCATCAGTTCTAGCCACATCTGTGCGTAGGGCGTCGCGCCGAGGTTGAGTAGGCTCCGGTGCGTGGCCATCAGTGCGCGCGACCTCGAGTATCTGGGCCGCTGCGTCGAACTCGCCGGGGTGGCGTTCGATGACGGCGACGAACCCTTCGGATCGATCCTGGTCGACGAGTCGGGCCAGACCGTGTTCGAGGACCGCAACCGGGTCAAGGGCGGCGACGCCACCCAGCATCCGGAGTTTGCGATCGCGCGGTGGGCCGTCGAGCACCTGACCCCGTCGCAGCGCAGCGCTGCGACGGTCTACACCTCCGGCGAGCATTGTCCGATGTGTGCGGCCGCGCACGCCTGGGTCGGCCTCGGCCGCATCGTGTACGCGGCGTCGTCGGCGCAGCTGAGCCAGTGGTGCGCGGATTGGGGCACCCCGGCCTCACCGGTCGCGGCCCTGCCCATCACCGCCGTCGCCCCCGGTATCGCCACCGACGGACCGGCCGCCGAGCTGACCGAACGCATGCACGCACTCTACGAAGCGAAGTTCCGGCCGTGACCGATCCGGAGTGGGTGACCCACGCGATCTGGTGGCAGATCTATCCGCTGGGATTCGTCGGCGCCTTTCCCGCCGAGCCGGCACCGCAGCCGGGCGAGCACCGGCTCCTGCGGATCGTCGAATGGTTGGACCACGCGGTGGAACTCGGTTGCTCCGGGATTGCGCTGGGCCCGGTGTTCGCCTCCCGCACCCACGGCTACGACACCACCGACCACTACCGCATCGATCCCCGGCTCGGGGACGACGCCGATTTCGACCTGCTCGTGCAGGAGGCGCACCGGCGCGGCTTGCGGGTGCTGCTCGACGGCGTCTTCAATCACGTTGGCACCGACTTCCCGCGCTACCGGAACGCACTCGACGGTGGCGACAGTGCCTGGTTTCGCAAGGGGCGCGACGGGTTTGGCACCTTCGAGGGCCACGGTGAACTGATCGCGCTGAACCACGGCAACCCCGACGTCGTGAACTACACCGTCGAGGTGATGGCGCACTGGCTGGACCGCGGTGCCGACGGCTGGCGGTTGGACGCCGCCTACGCCGTCCCGGACCGGTTCTGGGCTTCGGTGCTGCCCGCCGTCCGAGCCCGCCATCCGCAGGCGTGGTTCGTCGGCGAGGTGATCCACGGCGACTACCCCGCGCAGGTGCGGGCCGCCGGTTTCGACTCCGTCACGCAATACGAGTTGTGGAAGGCGATCTGGAGCAGCCTCAACGACGGCAATTTCCACGAGCTGGACTGGGCGCTGCAGCGCCACAGCGAATTCCTGGACACCTTCGTGCCGCTCACCTTCGTCGGCAATCACGATGTCACCCGGATAGCCAGCCAGCTCGACGAACCCCGCCATCTGGAACACGCCCTGGTGCTGCTGCTGACCACCGGAGGCACGCCGAGCATCTACGCCGGCGACGAATGGGGTTGGCAGGCCGTCAAGGAGGAACGGGTCGGCGGCGACGACGCGGTCCGACCCGAATTCTCCGAGCGCCCAACCGGTTACAGCGACGTTCTGGCGCTGCACCAGTACCTCATCGGGCTGCGGCGCCGGCACGCATGGCTGCACACCGCGCGGACCGAAGCGATCCAGGTGAGCAATACCGGCTACGTGTACCGCACCCACGCGGACGACGGCGAGCTGACGGTGGCACTCAACGTCAGCAATGAACCGTTCCCTGTCACCCTGCCCCGGCCAGGTCACATCGCAGCCGGCTCGGGTGCGCCACCGCCGGATTTCGTTGCAGATGTGGTGGTCCCGCCGCACGGATGGGTCATCGTCGAGCCGTCGTGAATATCTGCCAACAGCAGGAGACCGAGTGAACAACGGGCCTAAGCTTTCCCACCGATGACGACGACAGCCGAAAGCCCGCCGCATTCCGATTCGGATGACGCCGCGCTCCCCACAAAATTGGGTCGCCGCCGGTTTCTGTCCCGTGTCAGCATCCAGTCCAAATTGCTGGTGATGCTGCTGGCCACCAGCATCCTGTCGGCCGCCGTGGTCGGGGTCATCGGCTACCAGTCCGGGCGAGAATCCCTGCGGAATTCGGTATTCGACCGGCTCACCGAAATTCGGCAATCACAGACCCGGCAACTGGCCACCCAGATATCGGACCTCAAGAATTCGTTGGTCATCTATTCGCGCGGGTCCACCACCACACAGGCATTGCAGGCATTCACCGCGGGATTCGATCAGCTGGCCAATGCCACCATCAGCCCGCAACAGCAACAGGCGCTGTCGAATTACTACAACAACCAATTCGCCAAGGTCGAGGACCAGCAGACCGGCGACGTGGTCGACGTCTCCGCGCTGATGCCGGCGTCGAATGCGCAGAAGTACCTACAGGCCAACTACACGACACCCTTCGACGACTTCGACAAGGCCATCGAGTTCGACGACGCCCGCGACGGCAGCCAATGGTCGGCCGCCAACGCGAGCTACAACGACTTCTTCCGGGAGATCGTCACCCGGTTCGAATTCGAGGATGCCCTGCTGATCGACCCCCGGGGCAACGTCGTCTACACCGCCTACAAGGGCGTCGACCTGGGCACCAACGTCCTCAACGGCCCATACCGCAGCGGCAATCTGACCGAGGCCTATCTCAAGGCGATGCAGTCCAACGCCGTTGACTATGTCGCCATCACCGACTTCGGCGACTATCAGCCGGCGCCGTCTCCCACCGCCTGGCTGGTGTCGCCCGTCGGCGATGTCGGGCACGTCGAAGGCGTGCTGGCCCTGCAGTTCCCGATCTCCAAGATCAACCGGCTGATGACGATGGACAAGCGCTGGGAAGAGTCCGGTATGGGCAAGACCGGCGAGACCTACATTGTCGGTCCCGACGACCTGATGCGCTCGGACTCACGGTTGTTCACCCAGGATCCCCAGAAGTTCAAGCGCGACGTCATCAATGCGGGCACCCCACCTGACATCGCAGAGGACTCCATCCGCCAGGACGGCAACACCCTGGTGCAACCCGTCGGAAGCGACGCCACCAAGTTGGCCCAGCGTGGCCAGAAGGGCACCTTGATCGCGCGCGACTACCTCGGCAAGGAAACGCTGCAGGCGTACGCCCCGGTCGACATCAACGGCCTGCACTGGGTCGTGATCGCCAAGATCGACACCTCCGAGGCGTTCGCCCCGGTATCGAGGTTCACCCGCACCCTGGTGTTGTCCACCGCCGCGATCATCTTCGTGGTGTCCATCGCGGCCATGCTGCTGGCCCGGCTGTTCATCCGTCCCATCAGGCGGCTGGAGGCGGGCGCCCAGCAGATCAGCTCCGGTGACTACGGGGTCACGGTCCCGGTCCAGTCGAAGGACGAATTCGGTGACCTCACGGTGGCTTTCAACGGGATGAGCCGAAACCTGGCGATCAAGGAGGATCTGCTCAACGAGCAACGCCGGGAGAACGACCGCCTGCTGCTCTCGCTGATGCCCGAACAGGTGGTGGCCCGATACCGGGAGGGCGAGGAGACCATCGCCCAGGACCATCAGGACGTCACGGTGATCTTCGCCGACATCGCCGGCCTGGACGAGTTGTCCGCAGACCTCAGCTCGGATGCCTCGCTGGCCATCGTCAACCGCCTGGTACGCCAGTTCGACGCCGCGGCCGAGAGTCTCGGGGTGGAACGGGTGCGCACCCTGCACAACGGTTACCTGGCCAGTTGTGGGCTCAACGTCCCCCGGCTCGACAATGTGCGGCGCACGGTCGACTTCGCGATCGAGATGCAGCGCATCGTCGACCGCTATAACGGCGAGACGGGCAGCAATCTGCAACTGCGGGCCGGTATCGATACCGGAACCGTGACCAGCGGACTGGTCGGCCGGTCCAGCCTGGCCTACGACATGTGGGGCGCGACAGTCGATCTGGCCAACCAGGTGCAGAGCGGCACGTCGCAGCCGGGCGTGTATGTGACCGCGGGGGTGCGTGACGCGGTCAGCGATCCGAACCTGTTCGTCGCCGCCGGCGAGATCGCCGTCCCCAGTGGTTCGGAGCCGGTGTGGCGGCTCACGGAGCGCAGACCGTGACCGATCTGCTGGACGCGGCGTGGTTCTTCTGGGCCATCGGGATCTCCGTCGGCCTGCCGGTTGCCCTGGTGTTCCTCACCGAGCTCCGCAACGCGCTGATCCGGCGCGGCAGCGCCCTGGCCCGCGCGGTGGGCTTGCTGCGCAATTTCATCCTGCCACTGGGTGCGTTGCTACTGTTGCTGACCAAGGCCAACGAGGTGGACGCCGACGCCACCCCGGTTCGCGTCATCGCCACGGTGTTCGGCTTCGTCATCCTGGTGCTGCTGCTGTCCGGTTTCAACGCCGCCCTGTTCCAGGGTGCGCCGGAAGGCAGCTGGCGCAAGAGGATTCCGTCGATCTTCCTGGACGTCGCCCGATTCGCGGTGATCGCGGTAGGGCTGGCCATCATCTTCTCCTACGTCTGGGGTGCCGACGTCGGCGGCCTTTTCACTGCGCTCGGGATCACCTCGATCGTGCTCGGCCTTGCCTTGCAGAATTCGGTGGGCCAGATCGTCTCAGGCCTGCTGCTGCTGTTCGAGCAGCCCTTCCAGCTCGGCGACTGGCTGGACACCCCGTCGGCGCGGGGTCGGGTGGTCGAGGTCAACTGGCGCGCAACGCATATCGACACCGGCAGCGGCATGCAGATCATGCCCAACTCGGTCCTGGCGGCTGCGTCGTTCACCAATCAGAGCCGGCCGCCCGGTGATCACTCGATCTCGGTGGTCAGCGTGTTCGCCCTGGATGACGCGCCCGACGAGGTGTGCGCCGTGCTGACCCGGGTGGCGGCCAACCTCCCCCAGCTCCGGCCCGACGCGCGGCCGAAAGCCGTTGCCATGGGCGGTCTTCAGTACAAGACGACCATCCCGTTACGCTCCCCCGCCGACGACGGCGCCGCCCGGGCCACGTTCCTACGATGGATCTGGTACGCCACCCGACGAGCGGACCTGCACCTGGACGAGGCCGAGGATGATTTCGCCGTACCGGACCGGATCGACGAGGCACTGAAGGTGGTCGCGTCGACGCTGCGCCTGCAGGCGAGCGAGTTCGGTGACGTGCTGCCCTACGTCCGGTTGACCCGCTACGGCGCCGATGAGACGCTGCAGGCCCCCGGCCAGATTCCAAGCCAGATGACCTTCATCGTCAAGGGCCGGGCCCGGCTCACCGCGGTCCGCACGGACGGTTCGATCGTGACCGTCCGGACAGCCGAGCCGGGTGACTTCCTCGGCCAGACAGCACTCACCCGCGAGCCGGTGGTGGCCGGCGCTCACGCGCTGGATGAGGTCACCGTGTTGCAGATCAACCGTGCTCACATCGAGCAACTGGTGGCGCGAAAGCCACTGCTGCTCCAGGAGATCGGCCGCGCCATCGAGGAGCGCCGCAGCGCCGCGCGTGCGGCGCTCGCCTCGTCGGAGTAAGTCACGGCGAGTCACGACGAGGTCTCAGGCCCGAGTCTCAATCGTTAGCCAACCGCGATATCGCCGCGCGTCGTGTTACACGTGTGGCATTTGGGGCGCGTGATTCACTTTCTCACGAAGATAAGCAGCGGCAATTGCTTAGATCTCGTGATGAAAGGTGGGTTTGTTGCCGTTATGAAGTTCATCAGAAAGATTCGTGGAGAGTGGCTCCGCCGGGCGGCGGTGGTCGCCGCGACCGTCGTCGCACTGCCCGGGTTGATCGGCTTCGCGGGGGGTTCGGCTACAGCAGGAGCATTCTCGCGGCCGGGTCTGCCCGTCGAATACCTCGACGTCCCGTCGGCGGCGATGGGACGCGACATCCGCATCCAGTTCCAGGGCGGCGGACCGCATGCGGTCTACCTGCTCGACGGTCTGCGTGCCCAGGACGACTACAGCGGTTGGGATATCAACACCCCGGCGTTCGAGTGGTACTACCAGTCGGGTCTGTCGACCATCATGCCGGTCGGCGGCCAGTCCAGCTTCTACACCGACTGGTACCAGCCGTCGAAGGGCAACGGCCAGAACTACACCTACAAGTGGGAGACGTTCCTGACCCAGGAACTGCCTGCCTACCTGGAGACCAACAAGGGCGTGTCGCGCACCGGCAACGCCGTGGTAGGTCTGTCGATGGCGGGCAGCGCTGCCCTGACCTACGCGATCTACCATCCGCAGCAGTTCATCTACGCGGGCACGCTGTCGGGCTTCCTCAACCCGTCCGAGGGTTGGTGGCCGATGCTGATCGGGCTGGCGATGAACGACGCCGGCGGGTTCAACGCCGAGAGCATGTGGGGTCCGTCGTCAGACCCGGCGTGGCGGCGCAACGACCCGATGATCAACATCAATCAGTTGGTCGCCAACAACACTCGCATCTGGATCTACTGCGGCACCGGTACGCCGTCGGATCTCGATTCCGGGACGGCCGGACAGAACCTGATGGCAGCCCAGTTCCTCGAAGGGTTCACGCTGCGCACCAACGTCACCTTCCGCGATCGCTACATCGCTGCGGGCGGTAACAACGGCGTGTTCAACTTCCCGGCCAACGGAACGCACACCTGGGCGTACTGGGGTCAGCAGCTTCAGATGATGAAGCCCGACATCCAGCGCGTGCTCGGGGCGCAGTCCGTCACCTAGCACCAACAGAACCACAGGGAGCCTGCCGCAACCCCCCGAGCGGCAGGCTCCCTGCTTTTGTGTGTCAGCCCTGAACCGTCGGGCGGATGGTCAGATCACCGATCTCGACGTCGCGTGGCTGCTCGATGGCGAACGCCACCGCCCGGGCCACCGCCTCCGGGGCGATGGCGAATTCCGGCATACCGGAAGTGATTTCCGGGCCGCCGAGTTCGGTGCGCACGTAGCCCGGGGAGATACTGGTGGTGCGGATGACCCCGTCGGTCGATTCTTGGCGCAACGCCTCCAGCACCGTGCGTACCGCGTTCTTGGTCGCGGCGTACACCCCCATGTTCGGCACGATCTTCAGCCCCGCCGTCGAGACGATGGTGACGAAATCCCCGTGCCCCTGCCGCCGGAACACCGGCGTCGCAGCGGCGATCCCGTTGAGCACTCCGCGCAGATTCACCTCGATCATCGCCGACCACGCCGCGAGATCACCGTCGGCCACCGGGCCCAGCGACGCGATACCCGCGTTACTCACCAACACATCGAGGCGGCCGAATTCGCTGACGGCCGCGGCCACCAGTCGCTCGGCGTCCTCGGGTCGCGTCACATCGACCACTTTGTGGATGACAGCGGCACCCTCGGCCCGCAACGAATCCTGCAGGGCCACCAGCAGATCGGCTCGGCGCGCACCCAGGACGACATTGGCGCCGCGCCCCGCCAGGTGTCGCGCCGTGGCCGCACCGATCCCGCTACTGGCGCCGGTGATGGCAACGACCTTGCCCGTCAGTGGATCAGCTGCACTCACGGCCGCAGCACCAGCTTGCCGCGGGTATGGCGTTCCTCCAGATCGCGATACGCCGCGCGCACCTCATTCAAGGGATAGACCTTCGCGATGGGAACCTCGAGCTCACCGGCCGCAACCAAGCCGGCGAGCTCGGCGACCACCGCCGCGGTGGTGGCCTCCGCGCTACCCACACCCAGCACGCCGTACTGCTCGATCGCGGCGAAATCGATGACGGTGTCGACCCGTTCACGTGCGACGCCCAGTTCGTCCACGGCCAGTGCCACATAGCCGCCACCGAAGAAATCGAGGAACGCGTCGACCCCTCCGGACGGTGACGCCTGCCGCAGCCGGTCGGCCAGTCCGTCCCCGTAGTTGACCGGGATCGCACCGTGCTCGCGCAGCCACCCGTCGTTGGACGGTCCCGCGATACCGAGGACTGTCGCGCCGGCGCGCGCGGCCAACTGCACCGCGATGGTGCCGACACCGCCGGCCGCACCGGCGATCACCACGACGTCCCCCGCGTTCAGACCCACCGACCCGACCGCCGCATAGGCCGTGGAGCCCGCCACATACAGCGATCCGGCCACCTCCCACGGCACGCCCGCGGGCTTGATCGCGAGCTGATCGACGGGCACCGTCACGTACTGGGCGTGACTGGAGCGCCGCAGCGAGAACCCGAGCACCTCGTCGCCGACGGCGAAGTCGTTCACGCCAGGCCCCTGTGCAACGACGACGCCCGCCAGGTCGCTCCCCTGACCCGACGGGAACGTCGCCGGCCAGCGCTCGTGCACCAAGCCGTTGCGTATCATCACCTCGCCCGGATTGATGCCCGCGGCCTTCACCTCGACGAGCACTTCACCGTCACCCGGTACCGGCCGCGGCACGTCCCGCACCTGCAGAACCTCGACATCCCCATAGTGATCGAACTGCACAGCTCTACTCATGGTGGCTATGACGAGGTGCGGCCGACAGGTATTCCGCCCCACGGCGATTCACAGGTGAATAACGTCCACCGCGGCTTTACAGTGACGCCATGACCGTCGACGACGAGAGCGCCCGGGCACGGGTGGATCCGGGTGCGCTCGCCCTGGCCACGGTTGCGGGCGCCGTCGCCTTCATCTTCGGCGGCGGCGACTGGGATGTACTCGCCGTCGTCATCGGTGTGATGCTGCTGCTCATCTTGCTGGCCCACCATCACGGCGCGCCGACGGTACGCACTCCGCGGGCCTTACTTCTGCGTGGAGCCTTCGGCGCCACAACCGGTCTCGCGCTGTGCATCGCCGTCGCACCGGCGATCCAGTTCGGGATCATCGCTCCCTTCTTCCACCACGAGGAGGACGACGGCTTCTCCCGCGACGCGTGGCACACCACCCTGGCGATCGCGGCGCTGTGGCTCGTCGTCGCCACCCTGCTGACGATTTTCGAGCCGCGCATCGCGCGCTGGCTGGACCGCGCCCGGTAGCCCGCTGCCAGCGACCTCCCAGGGTCGCGACCTACCGTCGGCGCAGTGACCGAGCCGGGGCAAGCGGAGCGACGGGAAGTAGATCCGGGGCAAGCACATTCCATGCGACCGGTCCTGCGCGGGATGCTGCTCGACATCGGGCCGGCGTTGGGCGCCTATTACGGCCTCCGCGCATTGGGCTTCTCCGAGTACGTGGCGCTGCTCACCGCCACCGTGCTGGCCGGGATCAAGGTCGCTTACGACGCGATCAAGGCCCGCCGACTCGACCCCTTTGCCGGCTATCTGATGCTGAACTTCGGCCTGAGCCTGGCCGTCGGACTCGCGACGTCGAATGCCCGGCTGTTGATGGTGGGCGACACCCTGGTCGGAGGTATCGGCGGGGTCATCTTCCTGGGCAGCTGTGTGATCGGGACGCCGCTGACCCAGGTGGTGGCGGAGCGGGTTCGATCCACCGAAGAACCGCCGGAACCGGGTGAGGACGCGTTCAAGCACCGTGTGCATGTTCTGCTCTCGGCGATATGGGGAGTCGGCCTGCTGCTGGGCATGTTCCTGAGTCTGGGCATCATCTTTTCGCTGTCTGTCGACGTCGGGAAGGGTGTCAACACGGTGGCATCACTCGCCCTGACCGGTGTGCTGATCCTGATCACCGTGGTCATCGCCAAGAGAGCCGCGTCGCGGTGGGAACAAAGGACCGCCACACAGAGTTGAGTCGGTCAGGTTCAACTTTGGAGGATGGATGTCTGAAGCCACTGCAGTTCCGGTGTTGTTCGTCAGCGAGCCGATCGTGCTGCCCGGCATGGTCGTGCCGATCGAACTGGACGACGCCGCACGCGCCGCGGTCGATGCCGCGCAAGCAAGCCAGTCCGGCAAGTTGCTGATCGCGCCGCGCCTGGATGATCGCTACCCCACCTACGGCGTCATCGCGTCCATCGTGCAGGTCGGTCGCGCCCCCAGTGGCGGCGCAGCTGCCGTCGTGCGTGGTGAGCGCCGCGCACATATCGGCTCCGGCACCACCGGCCCCGGTGCGGCGCTCTGGGTCGAGGTCGAAGAAGCCGCGGAGGCCGACGTCACCGAGGACACCAAAACCCTTGCTGCCGAATACAAGAAGCTGGTGCTGGCGATGCTGCAGCGCCGCGAGGCGTGGCAGATTGTGGACGTGGTCAACAAGATCACCGATCCGTCACAGCTGGCCGACACCGCGGGATACGCCTCGTACCTGACCGACGTGCAGCGGCGGGAGCTGCTGGAGACCGAGGACGTGACCGCGCGGTTGCGTCAACTCATCGACTGGACGGGTGAACACCTGGCCGAGGTCGAGGTCAACGACAAGATCGCCGAAGACGTCCGCGAGGGAATGGACAAGCAGCAGAAGGAATTCCTGCTGCGCCAGCAGCTCAACGCCATCCGCAAGGAATTGGGCGAATTGGGTCCCGACGGGTCTGGAGAAGAAGCTGACTACCGGTCCAGAGTCGAGGCCGCCGACCTGCCGGAGAAGGTGCGCGAAGCCGCGCTGCGCGAGGTCGGCAAGCTGGAACGCTCCAGCGATCAGAGCCCCGAGGGCGGCTGGATCCGCACCTGGCTGGACACCGTCCTGGAACTGCCGTGGAACGTGACGACCGAAGATTCCGCGGACCTCACAGCGGCCCGCGAGATCCTGGACGCCGACCACCACGGTCTGGACGACGTCAAGGACCGCATCGTCGAGTACCTCGCGGTCCGCGCTCGTCGCGCCCAGCGCAACATGTCCGTCGTCGGTGGACGCGGTTCCGGCGCCGTCATGGTGCTGGCCGGCCCTCCCGGTGTCGGTAAGACCTCGCTGGGTGAATCCGTGGCACGGGCATTGGGCCGCAAGTTCGTTCGCGTCGCCCTGGGCGGTGTGCGCGACGAGGCCGAGATCCGCGGACACCGTCGCACCTACGTCGGCGCGCTGCCGGGCCGCATCGTGCGGGCCATCGGCGAGGCCGGCTCGATGAATCCCGTGGTGCTGCTCGACGAGATCGACAAGGTGGGCTCGGACTACCGTGGCGATCCGTCCTCGGCGCTGCTCGAGGTGCTGGACCCGGCGCAGAACCACACGTTCCGCGACCACTACCTGGAGCTGGACCTGGACCTGTCCGACGTCGTGTTCCTGGCGACGGCCAACGTCATCGAGAACATCCCGTCGGCCCTGCTGGACCGCATGGAACTTATCCAGATCGACGGCTACACCGAGGACGACAAGGTCGCCATCGCGCGCGACTACCTGTTGCCCCGGCAGGCCGAACGTGCGGCGTTGACGTCTGAGGAGGTGACGCTGACCGACGCTGCGTTGCGCAAGATCGCGGCGGACTACACCCGCGAACCGGGTGTGCGGCAGTTCGAGCGACTGCTGGCCAAGGCGTTGCGAAAGGTCACGACGAAGCTGGCCGCCTCGGCTGAGCCGTTGGAGATCGACGAGCCGGATCTGGTTGAGTACCTGGGCCGTCCGCGCTTCACACCGGACTCCGACGAGCGCACCGCGGTGCCCGGTGTGGCGACCGGTCTGGCAGTCACCGGCCTGGGCGGCGATGTGCTCTACATCGAAGCCGGGTCGGTCGACGCCGAGCCGGGGCTCAAGCTCACGGGCCAGCTGGGTGACGTCATGAAGGAGTCCGCGCAGATCGCGCTGTCCTACGTGCGTGCCCACGCCGAACAGCTGGGTGTCGATCCGAAGGCGCTGGACCGGCAGATCCACGTGCACGTGCCCGCGGGCGCGGTGCCCAAGGACGGTCCGTCGGCAGGTGTGACGATGGTGACCGCACTGGTCTCCATGGCCACCGGACGCCAGGTCCGCGGCGATGTCGGCATGACCGGTGAGGTCACCCTCAACGGCCGGGTGCTGCCCATCGGCGGCGTCAAGCAGAAACTGCTTGCGGCGCAACGGGCCGGGCTGAAGACCGTCTTCATCCCGCAACGCAACGAGCCCGACCTGGACGAGGTTCCGGCCGAGGTGCTGGCGGAGCTGGAGGTCAGGCCGATGACCGATGTCGCCGAGATCGTCGCGCTGGCGCTGGAGCCCGTCGCCGCGGCCACCCAAGCCGCCTAGTGGCATAACCTCGCGAGCGTGCGTGTTTGTACGGTCTGACACGGTGTGTCGCGTACAAATGCGCACGCTCGCGAGGAGGAAATCATGCCGCTACGCAAGCTCGGGTTCCTGACCATCGGTCGGTTCGACGTGGACAGCCCCGGTCCCGGTATCGAGGAGACGCTGCAGACGATCGAACGCGCCGAGGATCTCGGCTATGACAGCGTGTGGTTGCGCTGCAGGCACTTCCAACCCGGCATCTCCTCGCCCGTTGCCATCATGGCCGCCGCGACCCAGCGCACCTCCCGGATCGAGTTGGGCACCGCGGTCATCCCACTGGGTCTGGAGAACCCGGTGCGCCTGGCCGAGGATCTGGCCACCGTAGACATCCTGTCCGGCGGGCGGATCAACCCCGGGGTGTCGGTGGGCACCCCGATGCTCTATGACCACTACAAGGCCGGCCTGTACCCGGAATCCCATGATGTGCAGGACTTCTCGAAGGAGCGGGTGCTGCGGCTGCTGCGGGCGCTGCGTGGCGAACCGGTCAGCGACTTCGAGGGCGTGACGGGTATCGAGCAGTTCGTCCGATCGGTGCAACCGCACTCCGCAGGACTGGCCGGCCGGGTCTGGTACGGCGGCGGCCGTGAGTCGGCGATCTGGGCCGGCACCCAAGGCATCAACTACCTGACCAGTTCCGTCGTGAGTATCGAGGGCACCGAGTCTCGGGACTTCGCGACCATCCAGGCCGAACACATCGACGCCTACCGTGCGCACCACCCCGAACCCGAAAAAGCCAGAGTGTCGCAGGGATTGGTGGTCATCCCGACCGATTCGGCCACCGACGACCAGATCCGCCGCTACCGGGAGTACGCCGTGGCGCGGTTCGAACGCACCAAGACCCCGCAGGGCCCTCGTGGAATGCTCTTCTCCCCCGACTACGTCGGCACGTCCGACGAACTGGCCGACCAGCTGTCCGCACATGCCGGCTTCGCCCGCGCCGACGAGGCGACGTTCGCGCTGCCGTTCTCGTTCGAGCCCGAGGACTACTCGCAGATCATCGCGGACCTGGCACAACGGCTGGGCCCTAGACTGGGTTGGACACCGACCCAGGAGGCCTGACGTGCCCGACCTGCCCACCCTCAAACGCCGCATCGTGCACACCGTTCAGCGCTACGTCCTCAACCCCGTCGGCAGGCGACTCCCGGTCACCATGCTGGAAACCACGGGGCGCAAATCGGGCCAGCCGCGGCGTACTGCCGTCGGCGGGCGCGTCATCGACGACGCCTTCTGGCTGGTCTCCGAACACGGCACCGAATCCGACTACGTGAAGAACATCAAGGCCGATCCCGCAGTTCGTGTCCGGCTACAGGGGCGCTGGCGTACCGGCACCGCGCATCTGCTGCCCGACGATGACGCGAGTGCGCGGCTGGCCAGTCTGCCGCAGCTCAACAGTGCGGTGGTCCGGGTGGTGGGCAGCGATCTGCTGACCATCCGCATCGACCTCACCTGACATGGCCTACGACGAGGATCTGGCCAACCGGATTCGCGAGATCCTGGCCACCACCCCGAACATCGACGAGAAGCGGATGTTCGGCGGTCTGGCGTTTCTGGTGAACGGCAATATGGCGGTGGCCGCCAGTGGTCACGGTGGCCTGATGGTTCGGGTGCCGCTCGAGGAGACTGCGGCCCTGGTGGCCCGCGAGCACGTCGAGCCCATGGTGATGGCCGGCCGCGAGACCCGGGGCTGGATACGCGTCGGAGCCGAAGGTGTGCGCACGGCACGCCAGCTGCGCCCATGGGTGACGCGCGGCATCACGTACGCGACGGGGTTGGCGCCCAAGTAATCCGGGTACGCGAGCGAGATGGCAGACGACGCCGCCACGGTCTCTGGCCTGCTGAGGCAGGTCGGAGGGACGTTCGCCGACCGAGCGGGAATCACGCTGCGGAATAAGCCCAAGCCGCTGTTCCAGTTGCTCGTCTTGGCCATGCTCGCGAGTAAGCCGATCGGCGCCGATGTCGCAGTGGCCGCAGCGGGCGAAGTCTTCCGGTGCGGCGTACGTACTCCCGCCGCGGTGCTACGTACAGACCGACAAACGCTGATCGAGGCATTCGGGCGGGCCGGCTACGCGCGATACGACGAAAGCTCTGCAAGCCGGCTGACCGCGCTGGCTACACGGGTCCGCGAGACGTATTCAGGAGACCTGAGACGGCTCGCCGACGAATCGGGTCACGACACGCATGCCGTATCCAGCGCCTTAAAGCAATTCGACGGTATCGGCCCGACCGGCGCCGACATCTTCCTTCGTGAGGTTCAGAGCGTATGGCCTTGGGCACAGCCATATTTCGATGATCGCGCAATCGCCGGCGCACAGAGACTCGGCCTACCCGAGGACCCCGCCAGGTTGCTCGAACTATCCGACGGCCGCCCCGCCCATCTGGCGGCCGCGCTGGTACGGGTTGCGCTCGACGACGACCTGTCCGAGCGCGTCACCGCTCACTGAGCTCGGCCCCAATCTGCACTGACGGAACGGCTGGTCATCCGGACTTGTCGTACCACTCTGCGAGAATTTTGGCATGTCCACCGCGACAGCGTCTTTGGCTCCCAAGGAGCGCCTTGAGGTGCTGTTCGGGGAGCTCAGCGAGTTGTGCGGTCAGCGCAATGCCATCGACGGCAAGATCGTGGCGATCGTCGCGCAGTTGGAGCGCGAGGACCTGGCCGGTATGACCGGCGCCAAATCGGTACCGGCACTGGTGGCCTGGAAAACCGGGGTCTCCACCCGTAACGCCGAGACCATGGTCGCCGTCGCCCGACGACTCGACGAACTGCCGCGTTGCACCGACGGGTTACGGGACGGCCGGTTGTCACTGGATCAGGTCGGTGTCATCGCCGAACGCGGCGCCGACGGCTCCGATGAGCACTACGCCGAACTGGCCGAATCCGCGACCGTCACCCAACTGATCAAAGCGATCAGCCTGGCACCGAAACCCGAGCAGCCTTCCCGCCCCGATCGGGGGCCGGAATTCAGCAAGACCGTCGAAGACAACTACACCACCTACCGGATCCGGCTGCCCCGCATCGACGCCGCGMAATTCGAGGCCGCACACCAATCCCACCGCGACAAACTGATCGCCGACCACCAGGGTGACGTTCCGTTCCCCACCAAYGTGGAYGCGTTCATGAGCCTCGTCGACGCCGGCTGGGACGCCGACGTCGCCCGCCGCCCCCACGGCCAACACACCACCGT
>NZ_JBFUFU010000021.1:0-111580 GCF_056403275.1 Mycobacterium sp. P2_H7
GTCCGCGGCCGCGTTTGTTCGTCGAGACGCCTGCGGCTGCTTCGGTGGCGTGGCGTTTGGTGGCCCAGGCTTCGGTGGCGCGGGCCTGTGCTGCCGCGGCGGCGGCCTTGAGATGCTCGAAGCGTTCGACCGCGCCGCGCAGGACCGCTTCATCGGCGTCGGCATCGAAGTCGAACAAACTTTCGAACATGAGGACGACGATACGCCCCGCCACCGACAAGTTCAGACGACCTCGACACCGGCTTCCCGCAACGCCGCGACAGCGTCGGAGGTGCTCGTCGGCGCCACGCCCGCGGTGAGATCCAGCAGCACCCGGGTACGGAAGCCCTCGGCTGCGGCGTCCGCGGCGGTGGCCTTCACGCAGTAGTCGGTGGCGATGCCGACCACGTCGACCTCGTCGACACCGCGCTCGCGTAACCACGAAGCCAGTCCGGTGCCGGCCGCGTCCGCGCCCTCGAATCCGCTGTAGGCCGCCGAATACTCACCCTTGGTGAACACCGCTTCCACCGCGGCCGGATCGAACGACGGGTGGAACTCGACACCGGGCGTGCCGACCACGCAGTGGCGCGGCCACGAGTCCCGGTAGTCGGGCGTCTCGGAGAAGTGCGAGCCGGGATCGATGTGGTTGTCCTTGGTGGCCACCACATGGTCGTAGTCGTGGGCGGTCAGCAGGGCCGCCACCGCGCGGGCGACCTCGGCGCCGCCGGCAACGGCCAGCGATCCGCCCTCGCAGAAGTCCCGTTGCACATCGACGACGATCAAGGCCCGCATACCGAAAGCCTAGCCGCCGAACAGCAGGTACAGCCCCGTGAAGGTATAGCCGACCATCACCAGCATCATCGCCAGCTGCCCGGTCAGCTGATGCCGCCTCGGCAGCACCCGTAACGCGCAGTCGTGCGCGGCCACCACCCCGGCGATGTGGCCGCCCAGGACGAAGAGGACCTTCAAGGTGGCCAGCACCGACGGGTGCAGGGACAGCACGTAATACACGTGCGCATCGTGCATACCCAGCAGTGCGTAGACGGTCTGCTGGCCCTTCTCGACCAGATAGGTCAGGTAGTGCGCGAACACATAGCCGATGACGATCGGGATGAGTGAGTGCGCCATCAACCCCGGCAGTCGGCGGCGCAGATCCCCGTCCACCCCGCCGGTGGCGCGGGCGGCCACGCTGAACGTCACGGCCACCGTCACCACGAACACCAGCAGCCCGACGGTCTTGAAAGCTGTTGGCTGCCAAGCGCCCGAGGTGTGGGCGTCGACGAAACCGCGCCACGCCGGCGTCGCCGAGAAGCTGTCGAAGGCCGTCGACCCCAGCAGTACCGCGAGTACGGTGACCGTCGCGGGCCGAATCGGCAACGTGGGTAGGTGGTGGAACGGGTTGCCGACGGCGATCTGGCCGTCCGCGTTGCGCCGCACGGGGGCACACCGCGACGCGACCACGCTGTACACCTCGAACGGGTCGGCGTGCGAGCACCACCGGGTGCCTAAGGCAATGGCGCCGCCGAGGGTCACGCCGAGGTAGATCAGCAGCCAGATCTTCACGGCGCCAAGCGAACCCGGATCAGGGCTGGCCAGCTCGAGCCAGACGAAGGCGAACAGGCCCAGCGCTGCCGGCCAATAGCCGAGGCGCACCGGATACCCGTCGGCGCGGACGCGGAGCAGCCGGGCAAGGGTGCGGACGGGCGACAGTACCCGCCAGACCGGGCCGAAAAGCACTGACAGCGCGACGATTCCGACCCACAGCAGCACGTAGAAGACGCCAGGCAACGCGTTCGACGAGTTCTGCGGACCCCATACCGCAGCCGCGGCCACCCACAGCGTGAAGGCGAGCCCCAGCAGGCCCACGGCCCAGCGGGTGACCGCAGCGTCCACCGCGGAGGTCACCCACCGTGGCAGCGGGCGTCCCGGCGTCGCCGGATCGAAGCGAGGCTTACGCCATGCCAGCGCCACCACGGCGAACGTGAAGGTCAGCGCCCAAGCCGCGCCGATCAGCGCGTAGGTCAGCGGGATCGGCAGATCGGCCGAGCCGCCGAGCCCATGGGCCAGCAGAGTCACTGCACCGTGATGGTGGCGACGGTCTTGTCCAGGTGGTGCAGCTCGACATCGACCTTGCCGGGCACGTCCACGGAGAACTGGAACGCCTGACCGTTCTCCGGCTTGATGTCGAACGTGTGCTCGGGATTGGAGTGCACGTGCAACTGATCGGCCACATCGCTGTTCACCCGGACGATGATCGGCTGCTTCACCTTGGCCTGCACCTGTTGATTGGTGGGCGTGACATTGCCGCCCGCGATGGTGACGTCGAGGACGACGCGTTCCGGCGGGGTCTGCTGGTCTGTCATGGCCGGTGCGGCGGTCCCGCTACTGGAGGCCGTGCTGGGGTTCTCCGACGATGTCGAGCCGCCGCAACCGGCGACCAGGAGGGCGACCGCGCCGGCGGCGGCCAGGGTCTTGAAAAGTGTCACGCTGAACCATCCTCGTCGGTCAGACCTGCGTTCTCACTGTCAGAGTCATCATCGGGGTTGGCCCGCCGGTCGCGCATGGCCACCCAAGCCACCACTCCGGCCACCACGACCGCCGGTGCGAACGCCGGCAGTGCCAGTAAGAGCGAGTGGTCGGCGAGAACGGTCACGGTTGCCCGACGGGTTCCCGGGCCTCGGCAGCGACGTGCTTCTCGCGTGAATTGATCCGTCCCGCACCCCAACTGAGCAACGCGATGAGGATCAGCGAGCACGCCAGCACCACCAGCGATGCCGCGCTGTACAGCCAGGACGGCACGTCGAGGTTGCGTTCGCGCTGCAACACCTTGATCTCTTCACTGAACGGCCGTGAGGTCGAGGCCAACGCTGGGGTCTCCTCGGCGCCGATACCCGGATCAGCGGGCAGGAACACCGGAACGGCTGCCATGGTCCGGCCGTCCTGCACGCGCAGCACCGTCTTCCAGGTGCCCCACACCGGGATGGGTCGGGTGGAGCGGTAATGGCCGGGGCCCACCCGCTCCAGATGGTCGATGACCAGTCCGCGGTCGTGTTCCAGCTTGCCCTGCCAGGCCAGGATGGACACCCATTCGGGGTCATCGCTGATCAGGTTGGCCGGGGTGATCTGGACGTCGGCGTCGGCCAGCCGCTGGCCCTCGGGGCCGGGCACGTCGGTGAGGGTGATCTGCGCGCTGGCGTTCTCCGGGACGGAGACGTTGAGCCCGTTGGCGATGGCGCCGCCGATCACCAGCACCGTGACGGTCACGATGCCGATGCCGATACCGCGCGACGGCAGCTTCTGCCCGGTGAGCACGATGGCCAGCAGTGCGCCGCACATGCCCATCCCGATGGCCACCGGCACCGAGGTCGCCAGCGCCTCACCCCACATGCTCTGCGGCCACGGGTTGCGGAACACGGCGTCGACCCAGAAGGACTCCAGCCACATGCCGACGGACCCGATCCCCAGGCCTGCGACCGCGCCGAACAGGATGGGCCGCTTGACAAGTGGGGTCAGGCCCAGGAGTTCGACCACGATCGCCGCGCCCAGGTAGAGGGCGAACCAGCTGGGCGGGGCGCCCAGCACCGGACCGACGACGAAGGACACCAGGCCGCGGATCAGCAGGGCGAAGGCGATGGCGCCGAAGGTGGCGAACCGGCCGAGGAAGAGCCGGGTGACGACCAGCGACATGGCCGCGGCCGCGGCGATCAGCATGGGGTGCAGCACCAGCCGGAACTGCTCGACGCCGAAGTCGTATTCGACGGGGAACACCGAGAGGCCGATGACCAGACCGCCGCACGCCAGATAGGCCAGGATGCTGCGGCGCTGCGCGGGTGCCTCGGCGCCCATCGCGATGTCACCCTCGCGGGTCAGCAACAGGGTGGCCACCAGCGACAGTCCGGCGCCGCCGATCAGCATCAGATGGGTGGGGCCCCACAGGGTGACGTCCTGGCCGAAGATGCGGTGCCAGATGTCGTCGAGCGGGAACCCGATGAGCGCGTACAGGCCGCAGCCGGCCATCAGGATGCCGCCGACGGGTGCGTACCAGGTGCGGGTGATCTTCACCGCTGCCGGTCCGGGCTTGTCATAAGGCAGGATGATCGACAGCGATCCGGCGATGAACAGCAGGAACAGCCCGATCAGGATGAAGTAGTGGGCGGGGTTGGCCAGCGGCCCGGCGTCGCGGCCCTTGCCGATGTGCAGGCTGACATCCCAGATGAAGCCGAACATCGCGCAGATGATCGTCGAGGTGAACAGCAGCGCCGGCAGGGCGACCCAGGGCGGCCGGTTCATCTTGCGGCCCGCGAGTTCGGCCAGATTCTGCAGCCAGGTGATGCGGCGCTGACGGTGCAGGTAGCCGATCCACAACAGGCCGGCGGTGACGATGGTGGCCACCACCGACATCCCGATGACCTGGTCCAGTGCAGCACCGCCGCCTTCGGTTCCGGCCGCGGCCAACACTGTGCTCGTTGCGTCGATCTGTTGCGCCATTATCCCACCCCGCCACGTCGAAGAGCCCGTACCTACTCGCCGGTAATATTGTCAGAAAGCTGTATTCGAAACCAGGGGTACCGGTCGCGTTTACGAGCCTAGGCAGTTTGCTGACGCCGCGGCTAGCCTTGATGCGATGAAACTCGCGGGCCTGCGCCAGCGCGACGGCGTCACCTGCGGCCCAACCGTGGCGGTGGTGGCGGGTGCGCTGCTGGATCCGGCGTACCGCGAAGCTCTGGAACACACAGAACTCTTCGAGGCCGAGCAGGGCCGGGTACACCGTCTGGTCAACCGCTTCTGGCCGCGCCGGCTGGGGACGACGCCACCCGGGGTGGCTCGCGCCATCAACGCACACAGCCCTGTCCCGTACCGGTGGAGGCTGTTCCGTGGTCTGCTGCCCGGTGGCCGGGACGACCTGTCCGATCTGCTGGACGCGGTCCGGTCGGGACGCCCGGTGGCGGTGCTCATCGGCCGGCTCGTGCCCCGGCACTGGATCCTCGTCGTCGACGCCGGCGAGGGCAGACTGCACTGCTACGAACCCGGTGCGGGACAGGTCCGCGAGATCGCGATCGGCACCGTCCGGCGCGGCGGGCTGACGGGTCTGGGCTTCCCGACGCCGTTTGCCTTTGTGCTGCCGCGGCAGTGGTGACCCGACGGCCGCGTTGCGTCTGCTAGCTCGTCAAACTATAGTCTGGACACATGTCCAGTGTGTCCCGCCGCAGTTCAGTGCAGTGAGCTGACGTGCGCATCGCCCTGCTTTCCTATCGGAGCAAGACGCACTGTGGTGGCCAAGGTGTGTACGTACGGCACCTGTCCCGCGGCCTGGTCGAGCTCGGCCATGAGGTCGAGGTGTTCTCCGGCCAGCCGTATCCGGACGGGCTGGACCCGCGCGTCCGGCTGACCAAGGTGCCGAGTCTGGATCTCTACCGCGAGCCCGATCCGTTCCGGGTGCCGCGGCCCAGCGAGATCCGGGACAGCATCGATCTGCTGGAGCTGTTCACCATGTGGTCGGCCGGCTTCCCGGAGCCCCGCACCTTCTGCATGCGGGTGGCCCGGATCCTGGCCGCCCGCCGCGCCGAGTTCGACGTCGTGCACGACAACCAGAGCCTGGGTTCCGCGCTGCTGGGCATCGCCGAGGACCTGCCGCTGGTGGCGACCGTGCACCACCCGATCACCCGGGACCGGGTGCTCGAGGTGGCCGCTGCCAAATGGTGGCGCAAGCCCCTGGTGCGGCGCTGGTACGGCTTCGCGGAGATGCAGAAGCGGGTGGCCCGCCGCATCCCCGAACTGTTGACGGTGTCGACCACGTCGGGCGCCGACATCGCCGAGGACTTCGGCGTGACCGGCGACCAGTTGCATGTGGTGCCGCTCGGTGTGGACACCGACCTGTTCCGGCCCGCCGAGCATCGGGTCCCCGGCCGCATCATCGCGATCGCCAGCGCCGACGTTCCGCTCAAGGGCGTCAGCAACCTGCTGCATGCGGTCGCCCGGCTGCGGGCCCACCACAACCTGGACGTCCAGTTGGTGTCCAAGCTGGAACCCAACGGCCCCACCGAGAAACTGATCGCCGAACTCGGTATCTCCGATATCGTGCACAGCTCCAGCGGGCTGCCCGACGAGGAGCTGGCCGCTCTGCTGGCATCGGCGGAGATCGCCTGCATCCCGTCCCTGTACGAGGGCTTCTCGTTACCCGCCGTCGAGGCCATGGCCAGCGGGACGCCGATCGTGGCCAGCCGCGCGGGAGCGCTGCCCGAGGTGCTGGGCGCCGAAGGCGAATGCGCCCGCCTGGTGCCCCCCGGCAATGTCGACCAGCTGACCGCCGTGCTCGGGGAACTGCTGGACTCCCCGGCTCAGCGCCGCGCGCTCGGCGCCGCCGGCCGGCAACGTGCACTGGACGTATTCAGCTGGGAATCTGTTGCCGCTCAGACGGTTTCAGTGTATGAGAAGGCAATAGAGAGGACCTCATCGTGCTGACCGTGGACTATGACCGGCTGGCTATCGGGCCCGGCACCGCGGTGATCGATGTGGGTTGCGGCGCGGGCCGCCATTCCTTCGAGGCCTATCGGCGCGGCGCCGATGTGATCGCCTTCGACCAGAGCGTCGAGGACCTCAACGACGTCGACGCCATCCTGACCGCGATGAAGGACCAGGGCGAGGCTCCTGCCGGCGCCCACGCGGAGGCGGTCAAGGGTGACGCCCTGGACCTGCCCTACGCCGATGGCACTTTCGACGTCGTCATCGCCTCGGAGATCCTCGAGCACGTGCCCGCCGACGACGCGGCCATCGCCGAACTGGTGCGGGTGCTCAAGCCCGGCGGCAAGCTGGCCGTGACGGTACCGCGCTGGCTGCCCGAGAAGGTGTGCTGGCTGCTCTCGGATGAGTACCACGCCAACGAGGGTGGACACATCCGCATTTACCGCGCCGACCAACTGCGCGACAAGATCACCTCTCGCGGCGTGCGGTTCGCAGGCGCGCATCACGCCCACGCGCTGCACGCCCCGTTCTGGTGGCTGAAATGTGCTGTCGGCGTGGATAAGCCGAAGCACCCCGCCGTCACGGCCTATCACAAGCTGCTGGTGTGGGACATGATGAGCCGACCGTGGCTGACGCGGGCCGCCGAGGATGTGCTCAACCCGCTGATCGGTAAGAGCGTCGCTCTATATTTTGAAAAGCCGGCGGCCTTCGAAAATCCGGGCGCGTAGGACACCATGGCTCGCCATGAGATTCCCGGTGTGCGAGGCGTGTTGACGCCGCGCCAATGTGTGCAGACGGCCGAATCGATCGCGGCCACCCAGGAATCGGACGGCGCCGTTCCGTGGTCGGTGGGTGGGCACACCGATCCGTGGGATCACGTCGAGAACCTGATGGCGCTGACGGTGGCGGGCCTGCTCGAGCCGGCCCGCGCCGGTTTCGACTGGTGCCGCCTGACCCAGCGTGCCGACGGCTCGTGGCCCATCCAGTTGCGCAACGGCGTCATCGAGGATGCCAACACCGACAGCAACTTCTGCGCCTACATCGCCACCGGGGTGTGGCATCACGTGCTGATCACCGGGGACCGCAGCTTCGCGCAGCAGATGTGGCCGACCGTCAGCCGGGCCATCGAGCTGGTGCTGAGCATGCAATTGGCGGGCGGCCAGATCAGTTGGGCCAGAAGCGATGCCGGGATGATGGATGAGGCGCTGTTGACCGGTTGCGCGAGCATCTACCACAGCATCCGGTGCGCGCTGGCGCTGGCGAACTATCTGGACGAGCCGCAGCCCGAGTGGGAGGTGGCGGTCGGTCAACTCGGTCACGTCATCGCCGACCATCCGGAGGCGTTCAGCCCCAAGGACACCCACGCGATGGAGTGGTACTACCCGATTCTCGGTGGGGCGGTGCGCGGTGCGGCCGCGCGCGCCCGGATCGAGGACCGCTGGGACGACTTCGTGGTCGACGGCCTGGGCATCCGGTGCGTGGACCACCGGCCGTGGGTGACCGGCGCCGAAACCTGCGAACTGGTGATGGCGCTGGACGCGATGGGCGACCGGGTGAGAGCCCACGAGCAGTTCGCGGCCATGCAGCACCTGCGCGAGACCGACGGCTCCTATTGGACGGGTCTGGTATTCGCCGACGGCAAGCGCTGGCCAGAGGAGCGCACCACCTGGACGGGTGCGGCGATGATCCTGGCCGCCGACGCGTTGTCCTCGGCCAGTCCGGCCGCCGGGATTTTCCGCGGTACCGGGCTGCCGCGCGGCCTGGAGAACGAATTCGACTGCGTCTGTCCGGCTTTCGGCCGCTAGGTACGGCGGCGCAGCTGCACCAGGGCTCCCCGCGCCGGTGCGATCGCCACGCCCCGGGACCGGGAGCGCTCGTCCGGTGCGCCGGTCGGCTCGATGACGAAGTCGCGCAGCAGGGTTCGCAGCACCACCCGCATCTCCATGGTGGCGAACGCGGCGCCGATGCAGCGCCGGACCCCGCCGCCGTAGGGCATCCACTCGGACGGATTCGGTACCCGGCGCAGGAAGCGGTCGGGGTCGAACCGCTGTGGATCGGGGAATACGTTCGGGTCCGAGTGCAGCAGCCCGATGCTCGCTGCGATGGTCTGCCCCTGCGGCAACGCCCACGGGCCCAGTTGCAGCAGAGGGCTTTTCACCTGCCGGAAGGTGACGTCGATGACGGGCCGGATGCGGAGCACCTCGAGGATGGTGGCGTCCAGCAGATCCTCGACGCCGCTGTCGAGTTCGGCGGTGAGCCGCGTCAGCACGTCCGGGTGCCGCTGCAGCCGTTCCACCGCCCAGGCCAGGGTGGTGGCCGTCGTCTCGTGGCCCGCCGCGAGCATGGTGAGAAGCTCGTCGGCGATCTCGACCCGGCTCATCGGACTACCGTCCTCATACCTGCTCTGTAGCAGGGTGGCCAGTACATCGTCACGCTCGGCGAGGGTGGGGTCGGACAGCGCCCGCTCGATCAGCCGGTCCACGATGGCGTCGTACTCGCGGCGGTATCGGTAGACCCGGCCCCACGGGCTCCAACGACCCCAATCCCATTGGGGCACAGGGATGAGCGACAGGGCTGAACCCAGCCTGATCGCCGGTGGCAGCAGCTCACGCAGCCGCTCGAGGTCCTGGCCATCGGCGCCGAATACCGCGCGCAGGATGACGTTGAGGGTGATGCGCATCATCGACGGCAGCGCCGCGAACTCCTGCGCCACCGGCCAGGTGGCGGCCTCGCGTCGTGTCTCTTCCTCGGTGATCTGTTCGAAAGCGGCCAGCCGGCGGCCGTGGAACGGTGGCGTCAGCAGTTTGCGCTGGGCCAGGTGCCGATCGCCGGTCAGTGCGAACAGCGAATTGGGACCCATCACCCGGCCCAGGTTGGCCTCGGTGGTGTCGACGACGGCCGGTCCGCACCGGAACAGTTCGCGCATCTGGTCGGGATCGCTGAGCACCACCAGGTGCCCGAAGATGGGCAGGTCGACGGAGAAGGCCGAGCCGTATCGGGCGCGCAGGATCTGCAGTGCGCGAAGCCGGTCGGCGACGCCGAGGGCACCTTGCACCGTTCGGGGCAGCGGCGGGCCGGGAGGCAGGCACGGAAGCGCGGATGCGATGGTCATAGCGCCGCGCACAGTAGACGGCGGAAACGTCGAACGGGTGGACGGCAGGCGTCCGCTGATCTAGCCCACGCGCTCCAGCAGCCGCAGTGAACTGGTCACCGAGACCTCCCGGAAGTCACCGGAATCGATTGCGCGCCGGTAGATGTGGTATGGGGCCTGGCCGCCGTCGTTCGGGTCGGGGAAGACGTCGTGGATCACCAGGCCGCCGCCCGGCGCCACCCACTTGGCCCAGCCGTCGTAATCGCGCTGGGCGTGCTCCTCGGTGTGGCCGCCGTCGATGAACAGGAACTGCACCGGCGTGCCCCACACCCGCGCCACCGTCGGGGACTTTCCCACGATCGGCACCACGTGGTCTTCCAGGCCGGCCAGATCCAGGGTGTGCCGCAGCGTCGGCAGCGTGTCGAAACGCCGGGTGACCGGGTCGACCAGCGTGGCGTCGTGGTACTCCCACCCGGGCTGGTGTTCCTCGGAGCCGTGATGATGGTCGACGGTGTAGATGACGCCGCCGACCTGGCGGGCGGCCGCGCCGAGCAACACCGTCGACCGGCCGCAGTAGGTGCCGATCTCGACCCCGACACCGCCGGCCAGGTAGTGCACGGCGGCGTCGTAGAGCGCCCGGCCCTCATCGGCGGGCATGAAACCGATGACCGTCTCGGCGAACTCGAAGAGCCGCGCGGCGTCGGGCGGCAGGGCGGTGTCGGCTGCACTCATGGCAGTCAACCTACCGTTGCTGGTGACAGGTCGTTGTAGTAGCGTCCAGACACGTGTCCGACGCGGCTGTGGAGTCGACTCGGCGGCGTCTGAGCGCCAAACAGGCCGACACCGTCGAGCGTCTTGGTCATGCCGCCATCGGCTTGCTGAACCGCGAGGGTTTCGCCGCGCTGACCGTGCGCCGGGTGGCCGCGGATGCCGGCGTGGGTGCGGCCACCGCCTACACCTACTTCTCCTCGAAAGAGCACCTCGTCGCGGAGGTGTTCTGGCGCCGGCTGGCCGCGTCGGCGCCCACCGAGCACGGCGACGGCGACGCGGTGGTCCGGGCGGTGGAGGTGCTGCGCCACATCGCGCTGCTGGTGGCCGACGAACCCGAATTCGCCAGTGCCGTCACGAGTGCGCTGCTGGCGCGTGACCCCGACGTCGAGGTGCTGCGTCAGCGCATCGGGCTGGATATCCGGGAGCGACTGATGGCCGCCCTCGGGCCCGGCACCGACATGACCGTCATCGAGACGCTGGAGCTGCTCTATTCGGGCGCCCTGGTCCGGGCGGGCATGGGATACGTCTCCTACGCCGATATCGCGCCACGCTTGGAACGGTCAGCGCGCCTCATCCTGAGCTGACGCTCCCATCACTGCCACCGAGGCGGTGATGGCCGGTTCCAGGATGTCGCGCACCGGCCTGCTGTCCTCGACGGTGAGCGCGGTGAGTTCACGCAGGCCGCCGAGCAGGATGACCGCCAACGACCGCGACACCGGGGCCAGCCCGGCCCGACGGAATCCCTCGCTGTCGGACAGCTCGACCAACATCTCGGTCAGGGAGCTCATCGCCGAGCGCTGGATGGTGCGCACCGAGGATCCGAGTGCGGGTAGCTCGCGGATCCAGCTCAGGGTGATCTCCGGGCGGGCGGCGATGTGGTCAACATACGAGGCCGCCGCCTGGCCGATCTGGTCACGCCACGGCGCCTGCGGATCGACAGCGGCCCGGATGCCGGCGATCAGGTCGTCATTGTTGGCGTGCAGCAGCTCGACGAAGCATTCTTCCTTTCCCGTGAACTCGTCGTAGAAGGTGCGCTTGGAGGTCTTGGCGTTGCGCACGATGTCGGCGACGGTGGTGGCGCGATAGCCCCGTTCGGCGATGGACGCCGCCAGGCCGTCGAGCAGCCGGGTGCGAAAAGCCGTCATGTCTACTCCAGACCCTTGCGCCCATTCGGTACCACGGAGTACCGTAACGCACACACCATTGGTACACGGCGGTACCAACGTAGGGGTCTGGAGCGCACATGACTGAGACAGCCACCGAGCAGCCGATTCTTCCCCGCGCGGCGCACCTGCCGCCCGGCCCGCGCGTCGCCCGCGCCCTGCAGGGTGTCACGTTCGCCCTCTTCCGCAGGCCGATGACCGAGATGCTGGTGCGCCGCTACGGCCCCGCCGTGACCGTGAGCTTGCCGGTGTTCGGCCAGACCGTCATCATCGCCGACCCGCAGCTGGCCAAGCAGTTGTTCACCGCCAACACCGACGACGTCGGCAACATCCAGCCCAACTTGTCCCGGGTGCTGGGCCCCGGTTCGGTGTTCGCGCTGGACCGCTCCGAGCACCGGCGCCGGCGCAAGTTGCTGACCCCGCCGTTCCACGGCAAGAGCATCAAGAACTACGAGCGCATCTTCGAAGAGGAGACGCAGCGCGAAGCCGCGAGCTGGCCTGTGGGGCAAGAGTTCCCGACGCTGGAGCCGATGATGCGGATCACCTTGAACGCCATTCTGCGTGCGGTGTTCGGCGCCGACGGTGCGCATCTGGACGAGCTGCGCCACATCATCCCGCCCTGGGTCACCCTGGGCTCCCGGCTGGCGACCATGCCCAAGCCGGCGCGCGATCTCGGGCGGTACAGCCCGTGGGGCCGACTCGCGGAATACCGCCGCCGGTACGACGCGGTGGTGGGCACGCTCATCGACGAGGTCCGCGCCGACCCGGGCCTGGCCGACCGCGACGACGTGCTGGCCCTGATGCTGCGCAGCACCTACGAGGACGGTTCCGCGATGTCCCGCGACGACATCGCCGACGAGCTGCTGACGCTGCTGGCCGCCGGGCACGAGACGACGGCATCCACCATGGGCTGGGTGTTCGAGCGGATCAGCCGGCACCCGCAGGTGCTGGCCAGGCTGGTCGAAGAGGCCGACGGGGACGGCAACGAATACCGTTCGGCCGTCATCCTGGAGACACAGCGGGCGCGCACCGTCATCGACTTCGCCGGCAGACATGTCTACACGCCGACTTTCGAACTCGGTGAATGGGTTGTCCCGCAAGGGCATTCGATCATGGTCAGCCTGTCCCAGCTGCACAAGCGGGAGTTCGCCGACGCGGACCGATTCGACCCGGAGCGCTTCCTGGGCACCCGGCCGCCGCTGGCCTGGGCCGCCTACGGCGGCGGCACCCGGCGCTGCGTCGGCGCGGTGTTCGCCAATGTCGAGATGGACATCGTGCTGCGAACGGTGCTGCGGCACTTCACCGTCGCCACCACCACCGCGCCCGCTGAGAAGGTGCATTCCCGGGGGATCGCCTTCACACCGAAGCGCGGTGGCAGGGTCACGCTCTACGAGCGTTAAACCGCCACGGCGGTGCCGTGATCAGACCTCAGCGCGCTTGGGCAGCTTCCAGCCGGCCCGCGGGAAGTGGCAGGTGTATCCCGACGGGTAGCGCACCAGGTAATCCTGGTGTTCCGGCTCGGCGTCCCAGAAGTCGGCCTCGGGGACGACCTCTGTGACCACCTTGCCGGGCCACAGCCCGGACGCGTCCACGTCGGCGATGGTGTCCAGCGCCACCTGCTTCTGCTCGTCGTCGACGTAGAAGATCGCCGAACGGTAGCTGCTGCCGACGTCGTTGCCCTGCCGGTCCTTCGTGGACGGATCGTGGATCTGGTAGAAGAACTCCAGCAGCGCCCGGTAGTCGGTCTGGGCGGGGTCGTAGATGATCTCGATGGCCTCGGCGTGCCCGGGGTGATTGCGGTACGTCGGGTGATCGTTTTTTCCGCCGGTGTAGCCGACCCGGGTGGAGACCACACCGGGCTGCTTACGGATCAGGTCCTGCATGCCCCAGAAGCAGCCGCCCGCCAGAATCGCCTTCTGGTTGTTGTTCACTTGTCCTCCTGTGTCGTGAAGAGCGTCCGATATTCGCCGTAGCCCTGCGCCTCGAGATCGTCGAGGTGGATGAACCTCAGCGAAGCCGAGTTGATGCAGTAGCGCAACCCGCCCCGGTCGCGGGGACCGTCGGTGAACAGGTGGCCGAGGTGGCTGTCGGCGTTCGCCGACCGCACCTCGGTTCTGAGCATCAGATGGGAGAAGTCGCGCTTGCGCACCACGTTCGCGGAGTCGATCGGCTTGGTGAAACTGGGCCAACCGCTGCCGCTGTCGAACTTGTCGGTGGAGGCGAACAACGGTTCGCCCGACACCACGTCGACGTAGATACCCGGTTCGTGGTTGTCCCAATACTCGCCGGTGAACGGCCGCTCGGTGCCGTCACGCTGGGTGACCCGGTACTGCTCCGGGGTCAGCGCATCCACCGCGCCCGGGTTCTTGTTGAACGTCATGCTTTTACAACCCCGGTGACATGCGGTTAGTTCCCGTCGCGCACCCGCTCGACGACCGCCAGGATCTGGTCGGCCACGGCCCGGGGCTGGTACAGCATCTGGTTGTGCCCGGTGCCCGGGATGGTCACGTTGGTGGTGCCCAGCGCGGCCGCCAGCAGGTCGTTGGCCGTGTGAATCTGCGCCAGGGTGTAGTTGTCCGGCTTCACCACCCACGGCGGGGCGAACTTGTCCGCGCTCAGCACGATGGCGGGCACCCGCGGCAGCGGAGGTGCGGCGGCGATCTGGGCGAAGGCGTCGTCGGCCAGGATGGCCTCGGGGCTCGCCGGATCGATCGCCATGCCGTCGGTGTTGAACGCCGCGTTCTGGTCGGGCCGGCCCACCGACAGAAGGAACTCCGACGTCGGCTCGGAGAACACCAAGCCACTGACCAGTTCCGGGTTGGTGCGGGCCAACAGGTCCAGGATCAGCGCGCCGTAGGAATGCGCGACGAACACCATCGGTGTCGGAAGGTCCGCCGCGGCAATGAGTTTGCGCACGTCGTCGACATCGTCGGTCAGGTGGTGCGGCTGCCGCACCGGGGTCGATCGGTCGGCGCCGTCGGGCCGGGTGTCGGGGCGGTCGTAGATACAGATCCTGGTGCCCGCCGCGACCAGGGGTTGCGCCGAGGCCGGGCTCAGGGCCGGCTCGGCCTCTTCGATCACGTCATAGGGAGACGACCGCGCCGGGTCGCCGGGCGGGATGGCGGCGTTCCACGCCTGCGCGTAACTGCCCTTGCCGGGGATGACGAACACCGTTGGCGCGCCCGAGCCTTGGCAGTCCAGGAACAGCGAACGGCCTCCGCCGATGGGCACCAGACCGGACGTGTCGGCTGCGGCGGTCGGCAGCGCACCGGTGACGGTGAGCAGTGCGGCGACCAGGACCGGCCGGATCCACATGCGCTCACGATACGTCCAGCGCACTCACAGATATCGGTACATTCGTTTTATGGCAAAGGCCCTGGCCCTCCTCGCCCTGCTGGTGGCGCTCACCGGATGTGCCGGCGGATCACCGATGGGTGATTCCGTTGCCCCGGTGGCAGAGGCACCCCAGTCGAAACTCTCCGACGCCGGTGGTGGCCCGCCGCTTGCCCCGCCGGGCGAACCGGCACCGGACATCAAGCGCGACATCATCAAGACGGCGACCGTCACGATGACCGCCGCCGACGTGCCCGGCACCGCCGACAAGGCCGCCGACGTCGCCACCGCGGCGGGCGGCCGCGTCGACAACCGGTCCGAGGACGCGGGCTCGGGGACCGGCCGGACGCACGTGTCGCTGGTGCTGAGGGTGCCCGCCGCGAAACTCGATGCGGCACTGGGTGACATCAAGAATCTGGGCACCGTCGAGAGCGTGCAGATCAGCTCCGACGACGTGACCGCGCAGCGGGCCGACCTGGACGCCCGCGTCACCGCACTGCAGACGTCGGTGGACCGGCTGCTCGGCATCATGCGTGACGCCAAGGATCCGGAGGCGCTGATCAAGGCCGAGGACGCCCTGTCGCAGCGCCAGGCTGATCTGGACAGCCTGCGTGCGCAGCGCGCCGCGCTCGGCGCGCAGATCGACTACAGCACCCTGAACGTCGAGATCCGCGCCGAACGGGTGGGTGGACCCGCGCCCGAGGAGTATCACGGATTCTTCGGGCAGGTGGAGCGCGGCTGGGACCTGCTGGTGAGCGCGGTCTCCAACGTGGTCCTGGCGTTCGGGCTGATGCTGCCGTGGTTGGCGGCGGTGGCCGTGCTCGGCGGGATCGGCTACGGAATCGTGAAGCTGGTGCGTTCCCGGCGTTCGTGAAAATCTCGACAAGAGCCGTTAGAACGTGTTCTAGTTTGTGGTGTGACGAGCACGTTGTTCACCCGTGATGAACTGGCAGAGGCCTTCGCTGTCTTCGAGCAGACCGTGGACCGGGCCGCGCAGACCCGGGACTGGGATCCATGGGTCGACCAGTACACCGAGGACGTCGAGTACATCGAACACGCGGCAGGCACCATGCGGGGACGCGAACAGGTGCGGCCGTGGATCTGGAAGACGATGGAGTCCTTCCCCGGCAATCACATGACCGCGTTCCCGTCGCTGTGGACGGTCATCGACGAGCCCGCCGGCCGGGTGCTCTGCGAGCTGGACAACCCGATGCGCGACCCGGGTGACGGCACCATCATCAGCGCCACCAACATCTCGATCGTCACCTACGCCGGCGACGGGTTGTGGCGGCGCCAGGAAGACATCTACAACCCGCTGCGCTTCGTGTCGGCGGCGATGAAGTGGTGCAAGAAGGCCAAGGAACTGGGCACGCTGCCCGATGAGGCCGAGCAGTGGATGCAGAGCATGAGAGGCGCGAAATGACGTCCTTGGTGATCGGAGCCAACGGCTACCTCGGCTCCCACGTGGTGCGTGCCCTGGTCGAGGACGGCGAGGATGTCCGGGTGATGGTGCGCGAGGGCGCCAACACCATCGGCATCGACGACCTCGACGTGGCGCGCTTCGTCGGCGACATCTGGGACAACGACGCGTTGCGGGCGGCGATGACCGGGGCCGACGTCGTCTACTACTGCGTCGTGGACACGCGGGGCTGGCTGCGCGATCCGTCGCCGCTGTTCCGCACCAACGTCGAGGGCACCCGCAACGTGCTGGACGTCGCGACGGAACCCGAAATCGTTTCGGGTCTCCAGAAATTCGTGTTCACCAGCAGCTACTCCACGGTGGGGCGCCGTCGCGGCCGGGTGGCCACCGAGGCCGACGTGATCGACGAGAAGGGCCTGACGCCCTACGTCCGGTCCCGGGTACAGGCCGAACGGCTGGTACTGCACTACGCGCGGGAAAAGGGTCTGCCCGCGGTGGCGATGTGCGTGTCCACCACCTACGGCGGCAAGGACTGGGGCCGGACCCCGCACGGCGCGATCATCGCCGGCGCCGCCTTCGGCAAGCTGCCCTTCGTGATGAGCGGGATCGCGCTGGAAGCCGTCGGGGTCAACGACGCCGCGCGCGCACTGATCAAGGCCGCGGCCAAGGGCCGGCCCGGCGAGCGCTACCTGATCTCGGAGAAGATGATCAGCAACGCCGAGGTGGCCCGGATCGCGGCGGAGGCCGCCGGTGTGCCCGCCCCGGCCAAGTCGATTCCCCTGCCGCTGACCTACCTCCTGGCCACGATGGGCACCGTCAAGGGCAAGCTGAAGGGCACCGACGAGAAGCTCTCGCTGGCCTCGCTGCGGCTGATGCGCGCCGAGGCGCCGGTGGACTGCACCAAGGCCCGGCGCGAACTCGGCTGGGAGCCAACACCTGTGGAGAACTCGATCCGGGAGGCGGCACGGTTCTGGGTGGGCCTGCGGGAGGCGCGGCGCAAGAGCAAGGCAGGTTAGCCTGGACCAGGTGAGCGCCAAGCTATCGGTCGATCTGTCCGGTGCGCCCCTGACCATGCTGGCCACCCTGTACGCCAAGGCGCTGGACGCCGATCTGCCGAACTCGATCCTGCACGACCGGTGGGCCAGCGGGATCGTCGACCGGATCGACTACGACTGGTCACGCACCTCCATCACCGCGACTAACTCCCCCGCGGTCACGACCCGTTCGGCGCACTTCGACCATTGGACGCGCCAGTTCCTCGCCGCGTATCGGGATGCCGTGGTGCTGCATCTCGGGTGTGGTCTGGACAGCCGGTTCTGGCGGGTGGACCCCGGACTTGCCGTCGACTGGTACGACATCGACTACCCCGAGGTGGCCGCACTTCGGGAGAAGCTCTATCCCACCGCCACGAACTACCGGGTGATCGCTGCCTCGGTCACCGACCCCGGCTGGCTGGCCGACATCCCCGGCGACCGTCCGGT
The DNA here is from genome assembly GCF_056403275.1 of Mycobacterium sp. P2_H7. Classification (NCBI taxonomy): domain Bacteria; kingdom Bacillati; phylum Actinomycetota; class Actinomycetes; order Mycobacteriales; family Mycobacteriaceae; genus Mycobacterium; species Mycobacterium sp. P2_H7. Next base: position 17,701 of record NZ_JBFUFU010000021.1, read on the forward strand.
GCTGATGCTCGGCGAGGGCCTCACCATGTACCTGACCGCGGCCGACGGGGTGGCCCTGCTGCGGCGCATCGTCGGGCACTTCCCCAGTGGGGAACTGCAATTCGACGCGTTCAGCCGGTTCGGGATCAAGACGCAGTGGAGCAATGCGATCGTGCGCAGGGCGGGCGCGACGCTGCACTGGGGCATCAACCGGCCCGAGGAGATCGTGACGGCGGTGCCGGGGGTGCGGCTGCTGGCGTGGCAGTCCCCGTTCGAGACGGCGAGCTTCCGGCAGGTGTCGCTCCCGTTCCGGGCGATGGCCCGGGCCATGTCGGCGGCCGACGCCACGAAGTACATGGCCCAGTACCACCGCTACGCGTTCTAGGCACTGCTGCCAGAATCGACCGATGCCGGTGAATGGTCACGTCTCCCATTGGTTCGACACGCTGCCGACGCCACGGCCGCCCCTGCCGGGGGACCGGGACGCCGACGTCGTGATCGTCGGCGCGGGCTATACCGGGCTGTGGACGGCCTACTACCTCAAGACGCTGGATCCGTCTCTGCGCGTCACCATCCTGGAGGCCCGGTTCGCCGGCTTCGGCGCGTCGGGCCGCAACGGCGGCTGGCTCTCGGGTCTGGTGCCCGGTGACCGCCACGCCATGGCGAAGCAGTACGGGCGCGACGGCGTCATCGCCTGGCAGCGCGCGCTGAACGATGCCGTGGACGAGGTCATCGACGTCGCCGCACGCGAAGGCATCGACGCGGGCGTCGTCAAGGGCGGCACCCTGGAGATCGCGCGGAACCCGGCGCAGGCGGCGCGGCTGGCGGCGCATCTGGCCGAGGAACGTGCGTGGCAGATCGACGGCATCAGCGAACTGACGAGTGCCGAAGCGGCGCAACGTATCCGGTTCACCGATGTGGTGTCGGCGTTCCACACCCCGCACTGCGCGCGCATCCAGCCGGCCTGGTTGGCCACCGGGCTGGCCGACACCGTGGAACGGCTCGGCGTCACCATCTACGAGCGCTCCCTGGTCAGCGAGATCGCGCCCGGCCGGGCCGCCACCGCCCGGGGTGTCGTCCGGGCGCCGATCGTGCTGCGCTGCACCGAAGGGTTCACCGCGCGGATGAGCGGGTTACGACGACGCTGGCTGCCGATGAACAGCTCGATGATCGCCACCGAACCGATTCCGGCCCGACTGTGGGACGACATCGGTTGGGCGGGAAGGGAAACCGTCGGCGACTCGGCGCACGGCTTCTTCTACGCGCAGCGCACCGTCGATGACCGCATAGCCATCGGCGGGCGCAGTGTCCCCTACCGCTTCGCCTCCCGCACCGACCATGACGGTCAGGTGCCGGCCCGCACCATCACCGCGCTGACGCAGGTGTTGCACGACATCCTGCCGCAGGTGCGTGAGGTGCCCATCGCACACGGCTGGTGCGGTGTGCTGGCCGTGCCGCGGGATTGGGATGCCGGGGTGGCGTTGGACTCGGCCAGCGGATTGGGTTGGGCGGGTGGTTATGTGGGCCACGGGGTGACCGCGACGAACCTGGCCGGCCGCACACTGGCCGACCTGGTGCTGCGCCGCGACACCGACATCACCCGGTTGCCGTGGGTCGGCCACCAGTCACGTGACTGGGAGCCCGAACCGCTGCGCTGGCTGGGTGTCCGGGGCCTGTACATCGCCTACAAACTGGCCGACCGGCACGAGGCGGGTGGCCGCGCGCGCACGTCACCCATCGCGCGGGTGGCGGACCTGATCACCGGTCGGCCGTGACCGGTCAGCGCCGGTCGATCATGTCCATCTGCGCGTCGGTGTGATGGCCGCCGGCGGCCGGGGCCATCGCATCCAGCGTCGCCAGTTGGTCGGCGCTCAGCGTCACGCTGTCGGCAGCGACGTTCTCCTCGAGTCGCCCGACCCGCTTGGTGCCCGGAATCGGCACGATGTCAGGGCCTTTGGAGAGTAGCCAGGCCAGCGCGACCTGGGCGGGTGTGGCACCCGCCTCGTCGGCGATGGCCCGCACCTGGTCGGCCAGGGCCAGGTTGCGCGCGAAGTTCTCGGCCACGAACCGGGGGTTGTCGCGGCGGGTGTCGTCATCGGCCAGGTCGTCCACCGACCGGATCTGGCCCGTCAGGAATCCGCGGCCCAGCGGCGAGTAGGCCACGAATCCGATGCCGAGCTCACGCAGCGCGGCGAGGATGTCGGATTCGGAATCCCTTGTCCACAAAGAGTATTCGGACTGCAACGCGGATATCGGGTGCACCGCGTTGGCGCGCCGGATGGTCTCGACACCCACCTCGGACAGTCCGATGTGGCGGACCTTGCCTTCGGAGATCAGCTCGGCGACCGTCCCGATGGTGTCCTCGATCGGGGTCTGCCGGTCCAGCCGGTGCTGGTAGTACAGGTCGATGTGATCGGTGCCCAACCGCTGCAGTGATCCCTCGACGGCGGTGCGGATGTTGGCCGGGCTGCTGTCGGCGCCCTCGCGGCCGGTGTGCGAGACCATGCCGAACTTGGTGGCCAGCACCACCTGATCGCGCCGGCCTGCCAGCGCCCGGCCCACCAGTTCCTCGTTGACGTAGGGCCCGTACACCTCGGCGGTGTCGATCAGGGTGACGCCCAGATCGAGGGCACGGTGGATGGTCCGGATGGACTCGGCGTCGTCGAGCCCGGCGCTGCCGTACGCGAATGACATGCCCATGGTGCCCAGCCCGATCCGGCCGACCTGCAGGGTTCCGAGCTGTGCGGCTTGCATCAGCCTTCGGCCTTGGCCTTGAGGCGCGCCAGGGTGAGCTTGATGTGCTCGGCGTTGGCCGTGCCGCGATCGGAGATGCCGGTGGCCAGCCCGGCGAGCGGCTTGAACCAGCCCGGCCTGCGGTCCCAGGTCTGTTCGGTGACCGTGCACCCGCCCTCGGTGGCCGCGATGTCATAGCGCCAGTGCGCGATCGGCAGACCCGTGGACTTCACGTCGAACGCGAACGCCCGGCCCGGCTCGGCGGCGGTCACGGTGCACTTGGTGGTCCATTTCTTGGACCCGTTGCGGTTGTGGCCCTTGAACACAGCCCCCGGAGCCACCGCATTGCCGGTGACCCATTCCATGGCGTCCGTCTCCTCGGCCAGCGCGGCCAGCGTCGGCAGGTCGGTGATCAGCGCGTACACCGCCTCGGGCGAGGCGGCGATGGTGACGTCGGCGCCCGCGGCGGGCGCTGTGTGCTCGGTCATGGGCAGATGGTAGCCAGAAGCGGGCCCGGGAACAGCGGGTTGGCCGCCGCCGTTGTGCCCTGTATGGCAGAACGTCACGTGCTCGAGCCCACCGCGGAGCACCCCATCACCATCACCCCCACCGGCCGGCGCGTCACGGTCCGCGTGAACGGTGCCGTCGTCGCCGATACCGAGGACGCGCTGACGCTGCAGGAGTCGACCTATCCGGCGGTGCAGTATGTGCCGCTGGCCGACGTCACGGCCGACGTGCTGACCCGCAGCGGCACCCAGACCTACTGCCCGTACAAGGGCGACGCCAGTTATTACGACGTGGCCGGGACACCGGATGTCATCTGGACCTACGAGCAGCCCTATCCGGCGGTCGCCGCGATCGCGGGCCGGGTGGCGTTCTATCCGGACAAGGCCGACATCACGCTCGATTAACCTGAACCGGTGCCCACCCGCAGCGTGGCCTTCGCCGGTCCCGTCAGCCCCGGGCTGACGCTGTTCCCACTGCGGCGCGGCCCCGGCGACCCCTGCTTCAGAGTGTCCGACGGCGTGATCTGGCGGGCCAGCCTGATGCCCACCGGTCCGGTGACGGCGCGGATCAGCAGTTCCCGCAGCATCGTGGACTGCGAGGCGTGGGGGCCCGGTGCCGACGAATTCCTGGACGGCCTTCCCGCCTATTTGGGGGCCGACGACGACGCGTCCGGCTTCGAGCCGGTCGACCCGGTGATCGCCAAGGCGTATGAGCGGGTCCCGCATCTTCGGCTCGGCCGCACCGGTCGGGTGCTGGAAGCGCTGATCCCGGCGATCATCGAACAGCGGGTGGCCGGCAAGGACGCCTTTCGGGGGTGGCGGCTACTGGTGACGAAATACGGGACTCCGGCGCCGGGCCCGGCGCCCGCCGGGATGCGGGTGCCGCCCGCGGCGGCGGTGTGGCGAACCATCCCGTCCTGGGAATTCCACCTCGCCAACATCGATCCCGGCCGCGCCCGCACCCTCGTGGGCTGCGCGCAGCGCGCCGATGCCCTGGAACGCTGCCGCACCGAGGCGGGCCTCCGGTCGATGCCCGGCGTGGGGGAGTGGACCGCAGCCGAGACCATGCAACGCGCCTTCGGCGACGCCGACGCCATCTCGGTGGGCGACTACCACCTGTCCAACATGATAGGGATGTCCTTGCTGGGCTACCGCATCGACGACGGCGCGATGGTCGAACTGCTGGAACCGCTGCGGCCGCACCGCCAGCGGGCGGTGCGGCTGCTCGAGGCCAGTGGCCTGGCGCGCAACCCGAGATTCGGTGCACGCCAGGCTATTCCGGATTTGAAGGCCCTGTAGCTAGCTCACCCGGTCCAGGGTGTCGTCGCGGTCGGGCCGGTCCGCGAGCTGTTCGGCGACACCGAACAGGAACGGATAGGCCACACCGGCGATCGCGGCTCCGACCAATGGCGCCAACCAGAAGGCCCACAGTTGCGCGGGTGCGCCGTCGCCGTTGAAGAACGCCACCGCCGTCGAGCGGGCCGGGTTCACCGAGGTGTTGGAGATCGGGATGGAGATCAGGTGGATCAGTGTCAGGGTGAGCCCGATGGAAAGGCCGGCAAAGCCTTTCGGGGCCCGGTCGTCGGTGGAACCGAGGATCACCAGCAGGAAGATGCCCGTCAGGACCACCTCGGTGACCAGCACGGCCACCAGCGAGAAGCCGCCGGGCGAGTGGGCGCCGAAACCGTTGGCGGCCATGTTGCCCGTCGCGCTCCAGCCGGCTTGACCGCTGGCCACGAAGTAGATGACGCCGCCGGCGACCAGGCCGCCGAGCACCTGCGCCACCCAGTACACGGGCAGCGCCGACCATTCCACCCGTCGGGCCAGGGCGGCGCCCAGGGTGACGGCGGGGTTGAAGTGCCCGCCGGAGATGGTGCCGAAGGCGTACACGCCGGTGAGCACTGTCAGGCCGAATGCCAATGCGACGCCGAGGAATCCGATGCCGAGGGAGGTTCCGTCGGCGGCCACGAACTTGGCGGCGAAGACGGCGCTGCCGCAGCCGCCGAGGACGAGCCAGAAGGTTCCGATGAACTCGGCTGCCAGCCGGTGTTGCATGGTGGGTCTTTTCATGGCGAGCTCCTTTGCCGGACATGCTGTCTGACGTGAGAGTCGCACAGCCGACACCCAGCAAAACTGAAAGTGTCCGAATCTTGGCTGTTTAGCAACAGTTTCTAGATTTGGGTGTCACTGTCCCGGTTCAGGCGCTGGGCCTTGTAGATCGACACACTGCTGCGGCTGATCAGCAGGTAGGCGATCCCCACGGTGATCATGGCACCGGGGAGCACCGAGAACGAGTTGGTCATCTCGGCCACCATGATCATCACCGCCAGGGGTGCGTGTGCCACCGAGCCGAAGCAGGCCATCATCGCGACCACCACGAAAACCCCAGGGCCCTCCGGAATTCCGGGCAGACCGGTGAGGTCGGCCAGTCGCCAGATCGCCGCCCCGACGAAGCCGCCGATGACGATGCCGGGGCCGAAGATGCCGCCGGAGCCGCCGGTGCCGATGGACAGCGAGGTGGCGACGATCTTGGCCAGCGGCAGCACCAGCACGATCCACAGCGGGATGGTCATCAGGCTGTCCTTGGCGGCGGCCAGCTGCACCCAGCCGTACCCGCTGGCCAGGATCTGCGGGATCAGCAGTGCCAGCAGACCCACCGCCAGACCGCCCAGCGCGGGTTTTACGACGATGCCACCCGGCAGCCGGGCGGTCAGCGCGACGGTGCCGTAGAACACCCGGGCGTAGGCGTAACCGATTGCCGCGGCGACGATTCCGATGAGCACGAACCAGCCCAGCTGCACCGGGTCGAAGACGTAGCCCGTGACCACGGTGCCGAACAGTGGCTCGAAGCCGAGGATGCTGCCGTACACCGCGTAGGCGGTGCCGGAGGTGATGAAACCCGGCACCAGCGACCGGTAATCGAAATCCTCGCGGTAGACGATCGAGGCGGCCAGCACCGCGCCGCCCAGGGGCGCGCCGAAGATCGCGCCGATACCGGAGCCGATACCGAGTGACACGGCGATCCGGCCGTCGGCATCGGAGAGGTCCAGGCGCCGCGTCAGCAGGGAACCGAACCCGGCGGAGATCTGGGCGGTGGGACCTTCCCGGCCCGCCGAACCGCCCGAGCCGATGGTGAGCGCGCTGGACACCATCTTCACCAGAACGGCCCGTGCCCTGATGGCGCGGGGATCGCTGTGGACGGCTTCGATGGCGTTGTCGGTGCCGTGGCCCTGCGCCTCGGGCGCGAACCGCGCCACGATGAGCGCGGAGACCAGGGCGCCTCCGAAGGCGATCAGCGGGATGGCCCAGGCCCGCGTGAAATGCGGTGAGCCGGGATCGCCGCCGTCACCGAAGGCCGTCGGCACGTCATAGCCGCCGAGATATCCGAGCAGGAACTCGCTGGAGTACTTCAGCATGAGGAAGAACAGCACCGCCCCGAGTCCGGCGATGATGCCGATCGCGATCCCGAGGATGAGCCATTTGCGCAGGTAACCGGAGTTGCGCACGAACGCGGCGAGGGGGGCCAGCACCCGTCGGATGCTAGTGCCGAATCAGGCGCGTGTCAGAGATAGGCGGTCAGCCGGCCCACCAGAGCCAGCCGCCCCTCGGAGTCGAACGCCTGCGCATCGGCCACGCCACTGCTGCGCCCGCTGTGCAGAGCCGTTGCGGTGTAATGAGATCGGCCACCGGAGATGAGCCGGCGCAGGTAGTTCACCCGCAGCGACGCCGTTCGCAGCGCCGTGTCGCGGCCGGTGTTGAGTGCCGCGGCCGCCACCAGCTCCAGTCCCGCCGCGGCCACCCCGCCGTGCACCGCGCCCATCGTGTTGTTCACCGCGGGGTTGGAATGCTGCACGAGCACCGGGTCGGTACCGCCCGCCTCGGCCACCTCGACGGCCATCAGCTCATCGAGCGCGGTGGGAACCGTGTCGGGCGCAGCGGCGGCACTGCCCGCGGGCGTGCCGGGGACGGACGCGGTGATGTAGAAGGTCCGGACCGTGCTGACCCCGATACCGACGCCACCGTGGCTGAGATCACACGCGGACAGCGACGTGGCCGTCGCGGTGCCCACGGCCCGGCTCTCGGCCAGCACCGGCGTAGCCGGGTCGGCGGCGATGATCGTCAGCGCGTCGGGCGTGAACTCCATGGCGAGCTCGCTGGACACCGTCCAGTGGCCGTCGGGGCGCCGCAGATGGTTGGCGAAGCCGGCGATGTGATCGATCAGCACGGCCAGTGGCGCGAGACTCGGTGTCCCGGTGAAGGGATTGAGCAGAGCGGACATGGGCATGGTGGCGGCGCAACGCTCCGCGGTGGCGTCCAGGTTGACGATCCCGAAGCGGCCGGGCGGTGAGTTCAGTGGATACGACATCTCGTGCAGCTTGACACGGCGCCACCGTCGGAGCGCGCGCAGCCAATTCGCAGTGCGGCCGGAGTGTCTGGTGTGACGGATGGTGTCCGTGGTCGGGGCGGGTGGCGCGGTGCCTAAGAATCTGACCAGGCTTTGAGCAAATAAATGCATTCTCATCTACGCATGTCAGAATTGAATAGCCCGTATTCAGCAAACGATTGTGAGGATAGGTCCTGCGCGGCGCCGGGCTGGTTCGGGGGCGCGGGATAGATGAAAAGGCAAGGGCCGCAAGTCGTTTGACGGTCCGTGCGAATAGCGCACGGTCTCCGCACTCCACCTCGTCGGCGGGGTTAGTTAGGTATGACTAAGTTGGCATGTCAGGCGGTGTTTGTCATATCGTTTTTCCCAACTCAAGGCGAGCGGGCTTAGCCGTCGTTCAGTGCTGCACGCAGGCACCGCGTCGCCGGGCCGGTACCGCCGGCGGATGCCGCTGGTCACAGCAGGCAGCAACACACCCAGCTTCACGCGAGCTCGGGCGAGATAGTGAAGGTCAGGTGGTATCCGGTGGGACCAGGGCCCAGTGGTCTGTACAACCCCGCGTATGAGCACGACTCATGCGGAGTTGCCATGGTCGCCGACATGCACGGCCGCCGCAGCCGCGACATCGTCGACAAGGCCATCACGGCCCTGCTGAACCTGGAGCACCGCGGCGCCGCGGGCGCCGAGCCCAATACCGGAGACGGCGCGGGCATCCTGCTGCAGGTGCCGGACGCGTTCCTGCGGGCCGTCGTGGACTTCGAGCTGCCCGAGGAGGGCAGCTACGTCACAGGCATCGCCTTCCTGCCGCAATCGGCGCGCGACGCCAAGCTGGCCTGCGAGGCCGTCGAGAAGATCGTCGAGGCCGAAGGCCTGACGCTGCTCGGCTGGCGCGACGTCCCGACCGACGACTCGTCGCTGGGCGCACTCGCCCGCGACGCCATGCCCACGCTGCGGCAGGTGTTCATCGGCGGAGCCTCCGGGATGGACCTGGAGCGCCGCGCCTTCGTCATCCGCAAGCGCGCCGAGCACGAGCTGGGCACCAAGGGACCCGGACAGGACGGCCCCGGCCGCGAAACCGTCTACTTCCCAAGTCTTTCCGGCCAGACCCTGGTCTACAAGGGCATGCTCACCACCCCGCAGCTGCGGGCGTTCTACCTGGACCTGCAGGACGACCGGCTCGAAAGTGCGCTGGGCATCGTGCACTCCCGGTTCTCCACCAACACGTTCCCGTCGTGGCCGCTGGCGCACCCGTTCCGCCGCGTCGCGCACAACGGTGAGATCAACACCGTCACCGGTAACGAGAACTGGATGCGGGCGCGGGAAGCGCTGATCCACACCGACGTGTTCGGTTACCACAACGACCTGAACAAGATCTTCCCGGTCTGTACGCCCGGGGCCTCGGATACCGCCCGGTTCGACGAGGTCCTGGAACTCCTGCACCTCGGTGGCCGCAGCATCGCCCACGCGGTGCTGATGATGATCCCCGAGGCGTGGGAGCGCAACGAGGACATGGATCCGGCCCGGCGGGCCTTCTATCGCTACCACGGCTCGCTGATGGAGCCGTGGGACGGCCCCGCGTCGGTGTGCTTCACCGACGGCACCGTCGTCGGCGCGGTGCTGGACCGCAACGGCCTGCGTCCGTCGCGCATCTGGGTGACCGACGACGGACTCGTCGTGATGGCCTCGGAAGCCGGCGTGCTGGACCTCGACCCGTCCACGGTGGTGCAGAAGCTGCGCCTGCAGCCCGGCCGGATGTTCCTGGTGGACACCGCGCAGGGCCGCATCGTCTCCGACGAGGAGATCAAGGCCGAACTGGCCGCCGAGCACCCCTACCAGGAATGGCTGGACGCCGGTCAGTTCCACGTCGACGACCTGCCCCCCGGCGACTACGTCAAGATGCCGCACCACCGCGTGGTGCTGCGTCAGCAGGCCTTCGGTTACACCTACGAAGAGCTCAACCTGCTGGTGGCGCCGATGGCGCGGACCGGTGCCGAGGCGCTCGGCTCGATGGGCACCGACACCCCCATCGCGGTGCTGTCCCAACGCCCCCGGATGCTCTACGACTACTTCCAGCAGTTGTTCGCCCAGGTCACCAACCCGCCCCTGGACGCCATCCGCGAAGAGGTGGTCACCAGCCTGGCCGGTGTCATCGGCCCCGAGGGTGACCTGCTGAACCCGGACGAGAACTCCTGCCGCCAGATCATGCTGCCGCAGCCGATCCTGCGTAACGCCGATCTGTCCAAGATCATCCACGTCGATCCCGACCACGAGATCCGCGGCCGCAAGCACGGCATGCGGGCCGCGGTGGTCAGCTGCCTGTACCCCGTCGCCGACGGCGGTGCCGGCCTGCGCCGGGCGCTGGAGGAAGTCCGCGCCAAGGTCAGCCAGGCCATCCGCAACGGTGCCCGCATCATCGTGCTGTCGGACCGCGAGTCCAACGAATGGCTGGCGCCGATCCCGTCGCTGCTGTCGGTGGCGTCCGTGCACCACCATCTGGTCCGCGAGCGCACCCGCACCCAGGTCGGCCTGGTGGTCGAGTCCGGTGACGCCCGCGAGGTGCACCACATGGCCATGCTGTGTGGCTTCGGCGCCGCCGCGATCAACCCGTACATGGCGTTCGAGTCCATCGAGGACATGGTCGACCGCGGCATCATCACCGGCTTGACCAGTGATGCGGCCAAGGCCAACTACGTCAAGGCCGCGGGCAAGGGCGTGCTGAAGGTGATGTCCAAGATGGGCATCTCCACCCTGGCCTCCTACACCGGAGCGCAGCTGTTCCAGGCCGTCGGCATCGGCCAGCGGGTGCTCGACGAGTACTTCACCGGATTGCACTGCCCCACAGGCGGTATCGACCTGGACGACATCGCAGCCGATGTGTCCGCCCGGCATGACCTGGCCTACCTGGACCGGCCCGACGAGTGGGCGCACCGCGAGCTCGAGGTCGGTGGCGAATACCAGTGGCGCCGCGAGGGCGAGTACCACCTGTTCAACCCGGACACGGTGTTCAAGCTGCAGCACTCCACGCGCACCGGGCAGTACTCGGTGTTCAAGGAGTACACCAAGCTGATCGACGACCAGAGCGAGCGGATGGCCTCGCTGCGCGGCCTGCTGAAGTTCAAAGATGATGTACGGCAGCCGGTTCCGCTGGACGAGGTGGAATCCGCCAGCGAGATCGTCAAGCGTTTCTCGACCGGCGCGATGAGCTACGGCTCGATCTCGGCCGAGGCGCACGAGACCCTGGCCATCGCGATGAACCGGCTCGGTGGCCGGTCGAACTCCGGTGAGGGTGGCGAGGCCGTCGAGCGGTTCGAGCCCGACGCCAACGGCGACTGGCGCCGCAGCGCCATCAAGCAGGTCGCTTCCGGCCGGTTCGGTGTGACCAGTCACTACCTGACCAACTGCACCGATATCCAGATCAAGATGGCCCAGGGCGCCAAACCTGGTGAGGGCGGCCAGCTTCCGGGCCACAAGGTGTACCCGTGGGTGGCCGACGTGCGGCACTCCACGCCCGGCGTGGGGCTGATCTCACCCCCGCCGCACCACGACATCTACTCCATCGAGGATCTGGCGCAGCTGATCCACGACCTGAAGAACGCCAACCCGGCGGCGCGTGTGCACGTGAAGCTGGTGTCGGAGAACGGCGTCGGCACGGTGGCCGCGGGCGTCTCGAAGGCGCACGCCGACGTGGTGCTGATCTCCGGTCACGACGGTGGCACCGGCGCCACGCCGCTGACCTCGCAGAAGCATGCGGGTGCGCCGTGGGAGCTGGGCCTGGCCGAGACGCAGCAGACGCTGCTGCTCAACGGGCTTCGGGACCGCATCGTCGTGCAGGTCGACGGGCAGCTCAAGACGGGCCGCGACGTCGTGGTCGCCGCGCTGCTGGGCGCCGAGGAGTTCGGCTTCGCCACCGCCCCGCTGGTGGTGTCGGGCTGCATCATGATGCGGGTCTGCCACCTCGACACCTGCCCGGTGGGTGTGGCCACCCAGAACCCGGTGCTGCGCGAGCGGTTCAACGGCAAGCCCGAGTTCGTGGAGAACTTCTTCCTGTTCATCGCCGAAGAAGTCCGGGAGCTCATGGCGCAGCTCGGATTCCGCACCATCAACGAGATGGTCGGCCAGGTTTCGACGCTGGACACCCAGCGCGCCGCGGAGCACTGGAAGGCGCACAAGCTCGACCTGTCGCCGGTGCTGCACGAGCCGGAGTCGGCGTTCATGAACCAGGATCTGTACTGCACGTCGGTGCAGGATCACGGGCTGGACAAGGCGCTGGATCAGCAGCTGATCACCCAGAGTCGCGAGGCGATCGACAGCGGGACGGCGGTCAGCTTCACCACCAAGATCGCCAACGTGAACCGCACCGTCGGAACAATGCTCGGCCACGAGGTGACGAAAGTCTATGGCGGGCAGGGCCTTCCGGACGGCACCATCGACATCACCTTCGACGGCTCGGCCGGTAACAGCTTCGGTGCGTTCGTGCCGCGCGGTATTACGCTGACCGTCCGCGGTGATGCCAATGACTATGTGGGCAAAGGCCTCTCGGGTGGACGCATCGTGGTGCGGCCGTCTGCCGCTGCCCCGTCGAATTACGTCGCCGAGGAGAACATCATCGGCGGAAACGTGATCCTGTTCGGCGCCACCAGCGGACAGGCGTTCCTGCGCGGTGTGGTCGGCGAGCGTTTCGCCGTCCGCAACTCCGGGGCGCACGCGGTCGTCGAGGGCGTCGGTGACCACGGATGTGAGTACATGACCGGCGGCAAGGTGGTCATCCTCGGGCAGACCGGGCGCAACTTCGCCGCCGGTATGTCCGGTGGCGCGGCCTACGTCTATGACCCGGACAAGCAGTTGGCGGGCAACGTGAATGGGGAGATGGTCGATCTTGACGCTCTGGACGATGCCGACCTCGAATGGCTGCACGGCATGATCACCGCGCACGTGGAGGTCACCGATTCGGCTGTGGGTCACCGGATTCTGGCCGACTGGCCAGCGCATCAGTCGAAATTCGTGAAGGTCATGCCGCGCGACTACAAGAAGGTACTGGTGGCGATAGCAGAGGCTGAGTCCGCGGGCAACGACGTCGGCGAAGCGATCATGGCGGCCGCTCGTGGCTGATCCGAACGGCTTCCTCAAGCACACCGCCCGGGAGACCCCGACCCGGCGTCCAGTCGACCTGCGCCTGCAGGACTGGAAAGAGGTCTACGAGGACTTCTCGAAGGACACCCTGCAGGTCCAGGCATCACGCTGCATGGACTGCGGTATCCCGTTCTGTCACAACGGTTGTCCGCTGGGGAACCTGATCCCCGAGTGGAACGACCTGGTGTTCCGCGACCGCTGGCGCGACAGCATCGAGCGCCTGCACGCCACGAACAACTTCCCGGAGTTCACCGGCCGGCTGTGCCCGGCTCCGTGTGAGGCGTCCTGCGTGCTGGGCATCAATCAGGATCCGGTGACCATCAAGCAGGTCGAGGTCGAGATCATCGACAACGCCTGGGAGCAGGGCTGGGTCAAGCCGCTGCCGCCGGACGTGCTGACCGGTAAGAAGGTCGCCGTGGTCGGCTCCGGGCCTGCCGGGCTGGCCGCCGCCCAGCAGCTCACCCGTGCCGGACACGAGGTGACCGTCTTCGAGCGGGCCGACCGCATCGGTGGCCTGCTGCGCTACGGCATCCCCGAGTTCAAGATGGAGAAGCGCCACATCGACCGGCGTCTGGAGCAGATGGCGGCCGAGGGCACCACGTTCCGCACCGGCGTCAACGTCGGCGTCGACATCACCGTCGAGCAGCTGGATGAGGATTTCGACGCCGTGGTGCTGGCCGGCGGTGCGACCGCCTGGCGTGACCTGCCGATCCCGGGCCGCGAGCTGGACGGTATCCACCAGGCCATGGAGTACCTGCCGTGGGCCAACCGCCTGCAGCAGGGCGATGACGTGGCCGGCCCCGACGGTCAGCCGCCCATCACCGCCAAGGACAAGAAGGTCGTCATCATCGGCGGCGGCGACACCGGGGCGGACTGCCTGGGCACCGCGCACCGCCAGGGTGCCGCCAGCATCCACCAGTTCGAGATCATGCCCCGCCCGCCGGAGACCCGTGCGGACTCGACGCCGTGGCCGACCTACCCGTTGATGTTCCGGGTGGCCTCCGCGCACGAGGAGGGTGGCGAGCGGGTGTTCTCGGTCAACACCGAGCAGTTCGTCGGCGCCGACGGCAAGGTGACCTCGCTGCAGGTGCACGAGGTGCAGATGAAGGCCGGGAAGTTCGAGAAGGTCGAGGGGTCGGATTTCGACCTGGACGCCGACGTCGTCTTCCTGGCGATGGGCTTCGTCGGGCCGGAGCGTGAGGGCCTGCTGACCGACCTGGGTGTGGAGCTGACCGACCGCGGCAACGTGGCCCGTGCCGACGACTTCCAGACGACGGTGCCGGGCGTGTTCGTGGCCGGCGACATGGGTCGCGGGCAGTCGCTGATCGTGTGGGCGATCGCCGAGGGCCGCGCCGCGGCCGCGGGTGTCGACCGGTTCCTGATGGGTGAGTCGGCCTTGCCGGCACCGATCAAGCCCACCGCTGCCCCGCAACGGTAGGTCACGGTTGGCTGTCCGCGAGATTGCAGTTGTTGCGTGCGCTGGTCGCAGAATCGCGACGCAACCGCAATCTCGCGGGCCGGACGGGTCACAAAGCGATCGCGCGGCGTAACTTCAGCAACTTCAGTCCCACCAGAAACATCGGACTTTTCGTCGGCGCGCCTTTCTGTGTTTGCTCCGTCACAGGTATCTAATGATCCCGCAGGGGTCGTGCGGTAAAGTGACCCCCCGGTGCATGTAAACGCCCGACCGCAGGAGTTTTCACCGTGTACAACAACACTTATTCACGGTCCCGAGTCAGCCGAATTGCCTGGTCATGGTTCCGTCATCCAGTCAAGAGCCGAGAATTCCCAGCTAAGCACGAGCGCCTGATCACCGCCGCGGAGATGCTCCGCTTCGGCGCCTGATCCACTCCGTTTTCCGGCCTCGTACTGACGGCGGCGTTACTTTGCCAGCCGTTATCGTTTCGTTACCGCCAGTTCGGTAGCGCTCTTCACCGCCGCACCCGGCCTCTTTGAAACTCATTACCGCCGAACTGGCGTTTCGGCGCGCAAAAACCCCGTGCAATGCACAGGATGTACCCAGAGACCGCGGCGCCGCCGTTCGGCCTCTGCCGGACCGGCGGCTCCCGCAGGGTGACCTGCCCCCTGCGGGAACCGTCCCGGGTCAGAGCTTGGCGTCCCGGATGGCCTCGGCCAGCGGCTCCAGCACCGCGGTGTCGTACGGCGGCGGCAGGTAGATGATGGCCAGATCCAGGCCCGCCTCGCCGAGGGCGGCCGCTTCGGCGACGACCTTGGCGTAGTCGCGGTCCTCACCGAGGCGGACGTGCGCGGAGGTGGTGATCTCCTTCGGGTCGCGGCCGATGTCGGCGCAGTGCGCGTCCAGCACCCCACGCAGTCGTGCGAACTCCTCCGGCGGGCCGCCGACGAAGTTCCAGTGATCGGCGTACTTGGCGGTGATCTTCAAGGTGCGCTTCTCGCCGCTACCGCCGATGCAGAACGGCGGGTGCGGCTGTTGCGGGCCCTTGGGCTCGTTGCGGGCGTCCTTGAGCTGATAGAACTTGCCGTCGAACGTCGTGGTCTCCTGGGTGAGCAGGCCCTTGAGGATCTGGCAGGCCTCCTCGAAGCGGTCGAACCGTTCCTTGATGCTGCCCAACTCGATGCCGTAGGCGCCGGACTCTTCCTCATTCCAGCCGGCACCGATGCCGAGCTCGAGGCGGCCATTGGAGATGATGTCCAGCGCCGCGGCCATGTTGGCCAGCACCGCGGGATGGCGGTAGTGGATGCCCGTCACCAGCACGCCCACCCGAAGCCGCGTGGTGGCCTGGGCCAGCGCGGTCAGCGTCGTCCAGCCCTCCAGGCACGGACCGGTGGAATCGGAGAAGATCGGATAGAAGTGATCGAAGGTCCAGCCGGATTCGAAGACGTCGATGTCATCGGCCGTTTTCCAGATGGCCAGCATGTCGGCCCATGTCGTGTTCTGCGGGGATGTCTTGAAGGCGAATCTCACACGAACCAAAACTAGTCCTGTTGCGGGATTCATTCCGGGGACTTGTTGGCAGTTTGGTGTGAATCGGTGGCGACGGGCTAGCCGGGTGCTACGAGCGACATCAATTCCGTTCCGTCATCGGACAATTGGACGAGGGTGGTGTTGATGCGCCAGACGTGGCGGAAGGAGCCTGTCGGGGATCGGACTGTCCACAGCGACTCGCAGGACGCCAAGTCGGCGCCACTGGTTTCCAATCCGACCGTGGCGTTGCCGGACGCCAGCACCGCGACCTTGCCGTCACTGGCGATAAAACTGCCCTCACCCAGGCCGTATCCGCAGACCCTCCCCGTGGCTCCCCTGCGCAGGTCGTACTGGTGCCAACCGGGATTTCCCATGGCGAAGAGGGTGGTCCCGATGAGTCGGGTCTGGGCCGGCGCAGGACCGGGTTGGCGCAGAAGTTCTTCGCCCTGGGCCGAGTACACGGCCCACCCGTCATGTGGTGACGCGACTATCGGAAGATCGGATGAATCATCACCGAGTACGCCGTCCGCGATGTCCTTACCGACGCGGCGGCCGGACTCGTCGAAGAGTCGAACCATCGAAGCACCGTCACGGTCCACGACCTCGGACGCGAAGCCACCGGGGTACAGCGTGGTCCGGGCCTGCGTGGCATCATCTTCCAAGTCCGGGTGGACAACGACGCCGTCTCTGGGCGAGAACACGATGCTGGAGTCCGAAGTACGACCCGAACCCTGCGCGGCCCGTGCGGGAGAGAGTTCCCGGACCGTTGGATTGGTGTGGCTGATCCTGCCATTCCCCGGAACGAACCAGGTCGTCTGGGCGCGATCTCCCACTCCGTAAACGCCGCTGGATTCCGTTGCGGCAATGGCATATATACCGATCTGGCGGACGGCGAGTCTGCCGGTGTAAGTCCGAAGATCTGTTGGGCCGGTGAAGATCAACGCTCCGCTGTTGGCGTCGACGGTCCAGGCGGTGACGTTCTCCGTCTCATTGGCGATGCATAGCAGTGAGTGCGGGCCATTGAGATAGCAATCTGGAGGACGCCCGGATGTCGCCAGTCGCACAGCCGGAAACAACGGCCGGCCATCGCGGATGTCGAGGCCGACCAGCCACCACGCCGGATTCGTGGCACCCGGAGATCCTGTGACGAAATAGGCTCTGTCGCCTATGTTTCCGAAGAACGGGTTGGAATCGAATGGTGAGGCATTTGTGGCGAACCTGATCGGATCGAGTGCGACTTCGGGCGGAGGAGTTGCGACAAGATCCGACACATTTGTGCGCCAACCGGGCTTCGGCGTCACCTGCATCGACGTCGACAGGAGTGCTTGCGGCGGAGGAAGCCAGTCGCCCGGGGTCGTCGCCGGGGACGTCGGACCGGAATTCGACGCGAGGTTTATGCCGATCACGGTGAGAAGGACAGTTACCAGAGCGCCGGTGGCGATCAGAAGCCAGCGGATCCTGCTCTGAGAACCTGTCCCCGCATGCTGCTGAGTCATGATCTATGCCTTCTCATATGACTATTCGTCAATCCCGTATCGAGCAGCGAGGACTTGCGCGCGATAGTGCTTTACCCACTCGGGTGACGGAAGTTGCAGGTCGCGCTCGATGAAGCTGCGAGTCGCCGCGGGGTCGTGGCCCATGCGGTTCAGCATCGCTGCGATGACGCAGTGCTGAGCTGCGTGCGCTTGCATTCGAGCCAACTTCGCAATGAACGCTATTTCCCTGCCCAGCTCTGCTTCGGTCATCGCGGTTACCTGAGGGGCGAGTTCGATCTTCAAGATCTTGCCGTCCATCAGTGCGGTGACGATGACGGTGTTTGCCGGGTTACCCGCGGTGAAAGTGACTGTGGTGAGGCAGTCATCGCCGTCCTTGGTTGGTGCAAAAGACGCGTGCAGACCTACGTCGGGATCTGCTTCCTCGCCGACCATGAATGCATCGAACGCGTCAATCCCCGAATCGCCTGCAGCAAGTTCGTAGTCTTCGCTGTCCCACGGCGTGTCACGCATCGGGGTCACATGTAGCCGGCTTGGTTGATCTTGCCGCCCGAGCGATAGTCGGCGCTGTCGTAATTCGAAGCGGCGGTGGACAGTTTGTCCGATAGTTCGGTGGACACCCGCTGCAAGGTCGACCCTGCCGCCGAGCGAGAGGTGTCTGCGCTGGACAGTGCCACGCTGGTTGGCCAACACACCAACCCGTGCGAACTACTCACCCGGGAAGCGGTGTCCCCGATCGCTCGATTCGCCCCGATGAGCTTGTCTTTGGCGACGTCCTGTTGGTCGGACAGTTTTCGGATGTGCTCCGTCAGCACATGAAGATTCTGATCTCCGTCGGTCATGGCAGTCCGCCGTCCTCCTTCACTTGCTGCGGGTCACGAGTAGGGAATTCCGGGCGAATTGGGCGGTGAATCAGGAGTCGGAACCCAGTACGGGTTCTTCGGGTTGAGACGGTCCGGCCGCGTCTCGATGTCCATGTCGATCTCCTGGGTGACGAATGGTGCTCCGGGTACGGGATTCCCGTGAGCATCCAGAACGGTGCCACTGCTGTCGGTGGCGACCTTGCCGTACGCGTCGCCGAGGCTGTGGATGCGGAGCGCATTCTCCGCGACGTTCTTGACCAGAACTGCCATCGTGGCCTGCGTCGTCGCCAGCGCAGCGGAGGCCGCGGCAGCGTCCGCCACCAGCTTCGCGTGCGCCAAACCGGGCACGCAGTTCATCCAGGCGGTGGCGGCCCCGAAGTCCGAGAGGTACTGGTTCGTGTCGTCGAGCGTCCTTCGGGCCCGGCTCACCTGGCCTGCTTCGGTGCTGAGCACACCGGCGATTTCCTGGTCGGCGCCTTGTACGGCGGATGCGTGTGCACGGTGCCTGCTGTTGGTGGTCAAGTAGGTGTCTGATGCGGCGCCGCTCCAGCGATCGCCCCGAGGATCCGCGTCCGACAGGGTTTGGACTACCTTCTGCATCCGTACGGCCGACTCGTGATAGCCGTTGCCGTCCTCGGGATCGCCCGACCCCGTGGTCGCTTTCTCTGCCTCGATCGCCAGCTGCGCTGCCGACAGGATCCGCGAGTCGGCGAGCTTCCCGACTGCAGAACCGACGTACTTCTCGGCGATCTTTCGTGGGACCTGCGTGATCCCCATGCCCAGACCACCGAGACCGCTCAGCACGTCCCCCACATCTCCGATGACCTTGCGGCCATCCGTGAGGGCGCCATGGGCATCGAGATTCACGACGTCCTGGAAGAGTTTGGGGACGTCCTGGACGCCACTCCTGATCCCATTACCCAGGTCGAACAGATCTTTGAGCAGATCTCCGCCGCCGTCACCCATCCGACACCACCCCCGTCGAGCAGCGTAACAAGGCATCGCCATGGGCCGGCGCACGTTTTCCCGGCACACTGGACTCATGGACCCGGTGAGCGCGCTGCGCGAAATCGCCTATTACAAGGACCGGGCGCGCGAGGAATCCCGCCGGGTGATGGCCTACCGCAAGGCCGCCGACGTGGTGGAGGCACTGTCCGACGAGCAGCGGGAGAAGTTGGGGCGCAGCAACGGCTGGCAGTCGCTACCGGGCGTCGGGCCGAAGACCGCGAAGGTCATCGCGCAGGCGTGGGCTGGCAGCGAACCCGACACCCTCATCGAATTACGCGAGAAGGCAACCGATCTCGGCGGCGGCGACATCCGCGCCGCGCTCAAGGGTGACCTGCACCTGCATTCGAACTGGTCGGACGGTTCGGCGCCGATCTCGGAGATGATGGCCACCGCACAACGGCTCGGCCACGAATACTGTGCGCTGACCGATCATTCGCCGCGCCTCACCGTCGCGAACGGGCTGTCGCCGGACCGGCTCCGTCACCAACTCGACGTGATAGACGAACTGCGCGAACAGTTCTCGCCGATGCGCATCCTGACGGGTATCGAAGTCGACATCCTCGACGACGGCAGCCTCGACCAGGAACCTGAACTGCTGGAGCGCCTGGACATCGTGGTGGCCAGCGTGCACTCGAAACTGGCGATGGACGCCGATGCGATGACCCGGCGGATGGTCCGCGCCGTGTCCGGTGGCCAGGCTGATGTGCTCGGGCACTGCACGGGCCGGCTGGTCGAGGGCAGCCGCGGCACCCGGCCGGAGTCGAAGTTCGACGCCGAGAAGGTGTTCACCGCGTGCGTCGACAACGGGGTCGCCGTCGAGATCAACTCTCGCCCCGAGCGCTGCGACCCGCCGGACCGGCTGCTGAACCTCGCGATCGAGATCGGCTGCGTGTTCAGCATCGACACCGACGCGCACGCGCCCGGCCAGCTCGACTTCCTCGGCTACGGGGCCGCGCGGGCGCTGGAGGCCGGCGTGCCGCAGGACCGGATCGTCAACACCTGGACGGCCGAGCGACTCCTGGCGTGGACGGCTCCCTAGACTCGGCGCCATGGCCGCGAATCTCGGGATCGACACCGTCATCACGCTGCTGGCTACCGGGCTGATCTTCCTGGCGGCCCTGATCCTGGGAGCCTGGAAGTACCGCCAGATGGCGACCAGCCCAGACCATCTGGCGCACCCCTACGTCGACATCGCGCACCGCGCCGCCCTGTTGTACTCGTTCGCGACGCTCCTGGTAGCGGTGTTCGTAGAGCTCAGCGCGTGGCCTGTGTGGGTGAACCTCACGGCCGCAATGGTTTTGGTGTTCTTCTTCGTGACGGCCATCGCCGCCTACGTGCAGCACGGGCTACGCAGGGACACCACCAACCAGTTCGAGAACCCCAGACCCGGCCTGCACGCCGGGATGATGGCGCTGATGGCCGGTGAGATCGGCGGATTCCTGGTGCTGTTCGCCGGGTTCGTGGCGGCCCAATTCGGTTAGTCCGGGAGCATCGGCATCTCCAGACCCGGATCACGGCCGAGCAGCACGCCTCTGGTCAGCATGGCGTTGCCGAAGCGCTCCCTGACCCGGTCCACAGCGGTATCGATCGCGAGGGGGTCAGAGCCACCCCCGAGCGGCAGTTCCAGTTGTGCGGCACCGTCCCGGTCGATGTTGGATACGGCGAATCCCACCAGGGTCAGACCGCGTTCGCCGATAAGTGGGGCCGCCGCGGCCACCAATCCCCGGGCGGCGGCCAGTACCATCTCGGTCGACGAGGTGGCCCGGGCCAAGGTGTGTGAACGGGTGGCCCGGCCGAAATCGTCGAAGCGCAGGCGCAGCACCACCGTGCGACCGGTGCGCCCGGACGCCCGCATCCGCCGGGTGATCCGGTCGACCAGGTTGATGACCACCGCATCGATCTCGTTGGCGGACATGGTGTTTCCGGACCGTCCCAGCGCTCGCTGGGCACCCACCGAACGACGCCGCACCCCGGTGACCACCCGTCGGCGATCGATGTTGCGGGATAGGCAGAACAGTTGTCGGCCCATCGCACCACCGACCATCGCGCCCAGCGAGCCTTCGCTCAGTTCGGCCACGTCTGCGACCGTGTGGATGCCGTGCGCGTGCAGTTTCTCGGCCGTCTTCGCGCCCACGCCCCACAGGCTGCGCACCGGCAGGGGGTGCAGGAACGCGAGCTCGCGGTCGGGCGGCACCAAGAGCAGGCCGTCGGGTTTGGCCTGCTGGCTGGCGACCTTCGCGAGGAACTTGGTGCGGGCGATGCCGACGGTGATCGGTAGGCCGACGCGGTCGCGGACGTGGTCGCGCAGCGCCGCCCCGATCTGCACCGGGGTGCCCGACACCCGCCCCAAGCCCGACACGTCGAGGAAGGCCTCGTCGATGGACAGGGGCTCGACCAGGGGAGTGGTGTCGTGGAAGACGTCGAAAACGGCGCGGCTGGCCTGCGAGTAGGCCGACATGCGTGGCGGGACGACGATGGCGTGTGGGCAGAGCTGCCGGGCAAGGCGGCCGCCCATCGCGGTGCGGACACCGTAGGCCTTGGCCTCATAACTCGCCGCCAGGACCACCCCGCCGCCGACGATGACGGGCCGCCCGCGCAGCGTGGGGTCATCCCGCTGCTCCACAGACGCGTAGAACGAATCGAGATCCGCGTGCAGGATGCTCGCCGGGGAGGACACGAACATATGTTCGCATCCGGGTCCGACATGCCTCAGGCGGTGCCGTAGATACTGGTCAGCCAGATGTGGGTGAGGGTGTCGACCACCTTGTCGTGCTCGACGGCCAACTGCTCACCGGCCAGCGTCGCCATCATCACGCGCTCGTTCATCTGGTTCAAACACGTGGCGAGGTCCAGTGCCGGAATGGTCTCCGGCGCGACGCCGCGGTCCCGCTCCGCCTTGATCAGTGCGGCCGTCAAGCCGATCCACTTCTGCATCAGCCCGTCCCAGACGCCCCGGAATTCCGGGCTGGAGGTCAACGCCTCGGTGCCGGCGCGGGCTGTGGTGGCGTGGGAACCGAAGGAGCTGAAGAAGATCTCGATTCCGCGCCGGACGGCCTGATGAGGGTCGGTGGGCATGCTGTCCAGTGCGCGATCGAAGCCAGTGTCGACGATCTTGAAGATGGGGTCCAGCAGCGTGAGCAGCACCGCTTCCTTGGATGGGAAGTAGAAGTAGAAGGTGGGCCGTGAGATGCCCGCGCCTTTGGCGAGGTCATCGACGGAGATGTCGGCGAAGGCGCGGTCCTCCAGCAGGCGCCGCGCTGTCGCCAGGATGGCGGCCTCGCGATCATCGCCCGACGGGCGCGCCGCGCGGCGGCCACGGGCCGGACTGGAGGTGGTCATGAGCCAAGACTTTACGCCATGTCGAAAGTTTCAACACACTGTTGACTGACTCAACACCATGTTGATACCGTCGGTCCCATGAACGAACACTTCGATGTCGTGATCGTCGGCGCCGGCATTTCGGGTATCAGCACCGCCTGGCACCTTCAGGAGCGCTGTCCGTCCAAGAGTTACGTCATCCTGGAACGCCGCGAGAACATCGGCGGCACCTGGGACCTGTTCAAGTACCCCGGGATCCGCTCCGATTCCGACATGTTCACCCTGGGCTTCCGGTTCAAGCCGTGGACCTCGGCGCGCTCGATCGCCGACGGACCGTCGATCTGGAACTACATCAACGAAGCCGCCGTCGAGAACGGCATCGACAAGCACATCCGCACCGGCCAGAAGGTCGTCGCGGCCGACTGGTCCGACACCGACAACAAGTGGACCGTCACCGTCGAGGCGGACGGCGTGCAGAAGCAGGTCACCGCCTCCTTCCTGTCGGTGTGCAGCGGCTACTACAACTACGACCAGGGCTACACCCCGGCGTTCCCCGGTGCCGAGGACTTCGAGGGTCAGATCATCCATCCCCAGCACTGGCCGGAAGAGCTGGACTACGCGGGCAAGAAGATCGTCGTGATCGGCTCGGGCGCCACCGCCGTCACCCTCATCCCGTCACTGATCAACGGCGGCGCCGGACAGGTCACCATGCTGCAGCGCTCGCCCACCTACATCGGCTCGCTGCCGCTGGAAGACCCGGTGGCCAAGCAGGCCAACAAGTTCCTGCCGAAGAACATGGCGCACTTCGTGAATCGGTGGAAGGCCATTGCCTACGCCACCGGGCAGTACCAGCTCGCACGCAAGTTCCCCGCGGTGTTCAAGAAGGCGCTGCGGGAGATGGCGACCCGACGGCTGCCGTCGGACTTCGACTACGACAAGCACTTCAGCCCGCGCTACAACCCGTGGGATGAGCGAGTGTGCCTGGCGCCCAACGGCGATCTGTTCAAGGCCATCCGTTCCGGCAAGGCCGATGTGGTCACCGACACCATCGACCGGTTCACCGAGACGGGGATCAAGTTGGCCTCCGGTGAGGAGCTGGCGGCCGACATCATCATCACCGCAACCGGTTTGAACATGCAGTTGTTCGGCGGGGCGAAGGCGCTGCGCAACGGTGAGCCCATCGATCTGACCAAGTCGATGACCTACAAGGGCCTGATGCTCTCCGGTGTGCCGAACATGGCGATCACCTTCGGGTACACCAACGCGTCGTGGACGTTGAAGGCAGACCTGGTGTCGGAGTTCATCTGCCGCGTGCTGAACTACATGGACGACAACGGTTTCGACCGTGTCGAGGCGCAACACCCCGGTGCGTCCGTCGGTGAGGAGCCCTTCATGGACTTCACCCCCGGCTACTTCAAGCGCGCCATGGACACCCTGCCCAAGTCCGGTTCACAGGCCCCGTGGCGGCTCAAGCAGAACTACTTCATCGATCTGCGCACCATCCGCTACGGCAAGGTCGACGAGGAGTCGCTGCTCTTCACCAAACACCGCACGGCCGTGACGGTCTAGACGTTCAGACACGTAGGGCCCCGAGATCACCCGATCTCGGGGCCCTACGTGGACGAAGGTGACGCCGCCGAAGGAGACCTCGACATCGCGTTCGCCCGCACCGGTTTTGGTGCCCTTACGCGGATTGGTGCCCAGCGCCTTGATGCCGACGTCGATGGTGCGCAGCGTCGACGCGTCCCGTACCGCGCCGTGCACGATGACCCCGGCCCACCCGTTGTCCTGGGCCAGCCCGGCGATGATGTCGCCGACGAGCGCGGTGTGCAGGGATCCGTCGCCGTCGACGACCAGCACGCCGCCGTTGCCCGGCGTCGACAGAATCGACTTGAGCAGCGCGTTGTCCTCGAAACAACGGACGGTGGTGATCGGCCCGGCGAAGCTGGTCCGGGCGCCGTAGTTCTGTAACTGCAGATCGCAGCTTCGGACGTCGGGATAGATCTCGTCGACCAGATCAGCGGTGGCGCGGGGTTCGATGCTCACGCCTTGAATGCTAGCGAGGACGGTCAGTCCTCTTCGGACCCCCGGCGGGCGAGGTAGACCACCAGAACGGCGAGCAAGCCGGCGACCAGGGCCGCGGCCAGCGGCAGCCGGGACTGTGCGGGATCAGGTGACGGCACCACGGTGAGTTGTGCGGGCGCCGACTCGACCGTCGATTTTGCTTGGGCGGCAGCCTCTTTGGCCGCGGACACCGTCTCGACAGGTTGGGGTTGTGCAACGGCGAGCGGCGGCGGCTGCTTGGCTGGAGGGGCTTTCTTGGCGGGCGCGGCCTTCTTCGCCGGCGCCGCCTTCTTGGCCGGAGTGGCCTTCTTCACCGCGGCCTTCTTGGCGGGGACCTTCTTCGCCGGGGCCTTCTGCGCGGGCACCTTCTTGGCGGGTGGAACCGGCGGCTGCTCGCTCGGCGTCTCGTCGGGCCGGTCCGGCTCGTCGGCCATGTGGGGCGCTCCTTCACTGTGTGGCACAGGCGGTGGCTCCATCATGCCAGCCGGGTATTCGCTAGCCGGTGACTGCCAGTGCGGCGGCCAGCGTCAGGGCGACGGTCATCAGCGCCAGCTCGACGTCGGAACGCCTGCTCGAGCTGGCCGCCGTCACCCGATGTCCCCGCGCCGACGGCAGCCAGCCCGTCCGGTTGTGCCAGGCCAGCGCCAGAAGTGCGGCGGTGAACAGCACCTTGGCCAAGATCAGGTGGCCGTAACCGGTGCTCCACAACTGAGCAGGTGCGTCCAGCGTCACCAGGGCGCTGCCGATCCCGCCCGCCAGCAGTACGACCACACACCACAGCGACACCGCGGAGAACCGCGGCAGCACCCGCGCCCACTGGCCGCGGTGCCCCACCGTCAGTACCAGCGCCGCGAGCAGCCCACACCACACCGCCGCCGCCAGGGCGTGCAAGGTGACGGCGATTCCGCCGAACGCGTTCTCGGACAGATGGCCGGCCAGGGTGCGGGCGGTGGTGCCGATCGCGGCGATGCCGGCCACCGCGACCCCGGCGGCCGGCGTCCGCCACCCGATGGTGAGGACGCCGACCAGTGCCGCGGCCAGCACGCAGATCAGGTCGGCCCGGCCGGCCACCGTCGATACGGCGTATTCGACGGTGGTCCGGACACCGAGGGTGCTCAGCGGCACGGCGGCGGTGGCGGCCGCCGCGGTGCACAGCCTGGCGACCTCCGCGACCAGCCAGGCCGCCGAGGCGATCACCAGGGCCGACGAACTGCGTGCGGACAGCTCGGCGCGGTAGCGCGGGATGTCCAGCAGCGGCACCAAGGCCAGGCCCAGCACCACCACCGCGGCACCGTCGGCCGCGGCCCTGGTCACCGTCGCCGCGATCGCGTGCTGCGGGTAGGTCAACACCCAGGCCAGCATCAGGCCGGCCAGCACGGCCGCGGTGCCACCGAGCGCCCTTCTCACGTGCGCCGGCGCCGGCTCCACCAGATGCCCGCGCCGACGATCGCCACGGCGAGGACGGCGAACGGCCAGACCGGGATCTCACCGTCGGACGCCGCCGGTGCGGAAACCGGGGGCCCCGGGGTGCCGGTGCCCGCCACCGAGAGCCGGAACGCCCAGGAACCGTTCACCACGTGGCCGTCCGCCGACGTCACCCGGTAGTTGGCCGTGTAGGTGCCCGCCGGACCGAGCGGGCGAAGGTCGACCTGCACCGCGGGCCCCTGGACCCGGGCTTCTCCGGTCGACCACAGATTGCCGTCCGGTCCCACCACCGTCATCGACGCGAAGGCGGTCTGGAGCTGCTCGTTGAAGGTGGCGGTGATCAGGGCCGGCCCCGCGGTCAGCACTGTGTCGGGCGCCGGATCACTGGACACCCGCACCGCGTGCGCGGAAGCCACGCCGGCTCCCGCCAGTGCGGCCACCGCGAGGACGGCGCCGAGGACGGCCAGCAGGCGCAGCCTCATGCCTGCCGCCGCCCGATGAGCGCGGCGGCCACGGCGATGGCGGCCAGCGCCAGCGCGCCGCCGGCCAGCCAGCGGGCGCCGTTGTCGGCCTTGCTCACCGGTTGCGCCTGCACCGCAGGGGCCGCCGGCGTCGAAGCGGGCGCGGGTGCCGGTGCGTGCGACTCCTCGGGTTCGCCGGACAACGACAACTCGGGTGCGGGGTGCTCGGGTTCGGCGCCACCGGGCAGCGGCGGCTGATCCCAGCGCACGACGGTCCCGTCGGAATAGGTCTGGGTGGCCGGGAAGCTGACGCTGTCCTGCTTGGGCAGCGTCACCGAGATCCGGAACGAGCCGAACTGATCGGGGCCGATCCCGTTCTGCGGTGTGGCCGTCCAGGTGACCGACCGAACCGTGCCCGCGGCGGCGTCGCGGTCCAGGCGCGCGGTCCAGCCGGGCATCTGCTCGGTGCTCGCCGACGCGACGTTCGGCAATGTGACGGTCAAACTCGTTGTGAGGGCGGCCTTTTCGGACTCATTGGGGACGCGGAAGGTGAGCACGGCCGACCCGCCCGGATGGGCGTCGTCGGCGTTGACGTGCACGTGTGCGGAGGCCGGGGCGGCGGTGATGAGTGCGGCGCCGGCCGCGGCCAGCGTGAAAAGGACGCGCGCGGGCGCCCGGTGGATGAATCGCATTCTGTTGTCGGCTTTCTGGGGGAGGGGTCGTGGGTCGGCGGTCAGGCCGGGACCGGTGGACCCCGATGCGATATCGATGCCCGCACCAACCAGGCCGAGTGCCGTGGCTGGCCCTCGGAGCGATAGATCCGTGTGGTGGCCGGTACCCGCAGCGACAGCGGTCCGGCGATGGCGTCGATGGTGCGCGACAGTGCGGCACACAGCCGTTCGCCCGCCCCGATGAGGACGGCGCCCGCAAGCACCGCGACGAGGTGGGCAGCGAGCATCGCCAGGGGATGGGCCTGGACATGTCCGTGCTGCCCGATGTCGAGCAGTTGATGGCCCAGCACCTGACCGGCCGCCAGGACCGTCAGCAGGGTGCGCACTCCGCCGCGGGTCGTGGCCGCCACCGCTCCCACGGCGGCGGCGAGGACCAGGAGTTGGGCCAGCGCCGCGCCGGTGGGGAACATCGCGGAGGCGGTGCCGTGCGCCGCCAGGGCCAGCGCGGCCGTCAGTGCTCCGACAGCTCCGCCGCGCAGCAGCGCCGGCCGGCGCGGTGGTGCGGCGGTCATGGGCGGTCGCTCAGCCGAGTCCGAGGCGGGCCAGGAGGTCGGCGTCGATTCCGTCGAGCTGGGCGCTGATCGCGGCGTGCGCCGGGCGACGGCGCTCTGCGGGCATGTTCTCGGCGGCGGTGATCG
The DNA here is from genome assembly GCF_056403275.1 of Mycobacterium sp. P2_H7. NCBI lineage: Bacteria > Bacillati > Actinomycetota > Actinomycetes > Mycobacteriales > Mycobacteriaceae > Mycobacterium > Mycobacterium sp. P2_H7. Next base: position 45,381 of record NZ_JBFUFU010000021.1, read on the forward strand.
CCGCCGACAGGTCGGTCAGGCGGTCGGTGATCGCCGCGACGAACTGCTTGGTCTCGGCATCCTTGGGTTTCTTGGCGGCCACCTGCTGCAGGGTCTGCTCGGCGCCGGCGACGCGGGCCGACAGCGACGCCCCGTGGCCGGAATACTGACCGAGCTGGCTCAACGGAACGCCCAACCGGTCGGCGCGGCGCTGGTCGAGCAGTCCGCGGGCCGTCACCAGCACGCGGTAGGCCAGCGGCACCAGGATCGGCGCGAGCAGTCGCGACACCGTCAACGTCCGGCGAATTCTGGTCGGCGACAGCAACTTGCCTTCGCGGGCGGCTTTGAGCTGGGTCTCAGCAACTTTGAGCGCAGAACGGTCGCTGTCCCGCTGAGCCCTGATCTGGGACTGGAGCGCCCGGGACTGTTCCTTGCGATCGGCCTTGATGCGGCGGGCGTCGTTCTTGGCGGCGAGTTTGGCCTCCAACTTCGCCTTCGTCTTGATGGAGCGCTTGATGGCGCGGGCCTCGGCCCGGCGGACTGCCCGGCTCTTGCGTCGCGTGAACAGGCCCATCGGTATTGCCTCCCGGTTCGTCAACGACTGCCGAGGTCGCGGCACGGCAGTGTGGCCAACACTATCGCCCGTACCACGCGGCAGCCGCCGGTGACCTCCCGCGGCGGTGAATTTAGTTCCACAGCAAACAATTCGGCCGCGATATGAGACAATCGGGTAAATTTCTGCCGCCGCACAGTGCGGTGCGGTGAGGGGTGGTGACGACGTGGTGTCGCGGGTGCGAGTCGCGGCGGCAGCCTGTCTGATGGCTTCCGGCCTGTTCGTCGGTGGTGCCGGCGGCGCACTGGCGTTTGCCAGTCCGGAGGACGGTGAGAGTCCGGGCGGTGGCGAGGTGGCCAGCGGAAGTACCGGCGCCGCGGCCCCGGACACCGTGGGATCGGCCCCGGCCGAGGGCGCCGTGGGGACCGGGCCCGACCGGCGGGGGCGTTCGGCGCGGCCACCCCGGGTGATCATCGGCAACGGACGTGACACGACGCCGTCGGACGCTGGGGAAAGCGCCCCGGAAGGAAAATCCAGCAAACAATCCGAGAATGCGGGCGGAAGCTCGGGCACCGCGCCGGGGGCGCCCGCCGGCGAACAGCCCAGAGATCCGGGCGACCCGACGCCCTCCGCGCCCGGTGTGGCGACGGTGGGCGCTGATCCCGACCCGGGACTCGCCGCGGCGGCACCGCCCAACCCGGGTGATCCCGGTGCCGAGAACCCGCAAGGACCAGAAGACCCCGAAGATCCGGACGCCTGCGACGAGGACGGTCAACACTGCCTGCCGTGGTGGTGGCCCAAACCCGGGCTGAGCTCGTCGGGTAACGGCGATGGTGGCGTCGGAAGTGGCGCTGCCAGGCCGCCCACCCGACGGCCGCCCAACCCGCCGGTGATGCAACTACCGGTTCCTGCGCAGGCCCCGAACGGCGAGGTCCCCGTACTGCCCGCCATCCCCGACATCGTCAACCCGGCCCCCGGGCTGGCCGCCGCCGCGCTCCCGCTGCCCGCGGTGTCATTGCCCCAGATCGTGGTGCCGCCCGCGGCGGGCGGCGGCATCGGTGCCGGCGGCGGTGCGGCCGGTGCCCCACCTCCCGCTGCGCCGCGTGCCCCGAGCGCCCCGCGCTCACCCGCGGAGCCGCCGCGCAACCCGGTGCAGGCCGTCGACAATCCGGTGGTGCCGGCGTCCTACCGGGTGGGGTATGGCGAGTACCTGCGCACCGCAGGCATCTCGCAGGTGGTTGCGGTGGCCGTTCCCGGAGCCACCGGGATCGTGTTGCTGACCGGCGCGGGTGGGATCATTGGTTATCGCCAGGCCCGGTCGGCGCTCGCCTCACGATCGAGCCGGTCGGCCAGGTTCACGAGTTGACCGGAACTGCTCGCCTGCACGGCGTTGCACCGCCATAGTGGAAGTATCGAAAGGGGGGTCGAAATGCCTGCTAGTCGCAGTGTGACCAAAGCTGTGAGCGCGGTACTGGATCTTGCCCCACGTAAGGGAGAGGTGTCCCTCCCACGGTTGGTGGAGGCTGTCAGTGCGGACCGCGGACGGCCGATCGAACTGAAGATGGCGGAGTTGCCGGCCGGTGTGTGCGGCCAGTGGCGTCAGTACGCTGACCACGATGTCTTCCTGATCCAAAAGGGATTGCCGGCGTGGGACCGGACCCTGGCCCACGAACTCGGTCACCTGGTGCTCGGGCATGACGGCATCCCGGTGGTGGAAGCGGCACGCGGCACCATGGAGCTCGCCGGGTCCGACCTCATCGGTTACATGCTGAACCAGCGGACCGGTTGTATGGGACCCGCCGGCGAGGATGCCGAGCAGGAGGCCGAGGATTTCGCCGCGCTGTTGATCTACCGACTGGGCCGACTACCGTCCGATCGATCGTCGATCGTGCAGGTGCGGCTCGGAGAGGCGTTTGGTTGATCGTCTGGGTGATCGCCGGTCTTCTGGGGCTGGCGACCGGCTTGCGTATCGGATGGGCTCTGGTCAACAAGCAATCCTTAGTCAGCAGCGCCATGATCTTGGCCCTGGGCAGTCTGGGCACCGTCGCGGCGCTGAATTGGCAGCCGCTGACGCTGCTGATCGACACGGCGCTGCACTGGCCCAACATCGCTGTGGCCCTCAGCCAGGTCGCGCTGATCTCCTGTGCGGCGGGCAGCTGCGTCATGATCACAACGGTCGCCTCCGACCGTAAGCCGGTGACGATCCGGCGGATCGCCATCGCGCAGTACATGGTGGCGCTCGCGATCGCCGTCGTCACCATGGTCGGGTTCTTCGTCTCCGGGCAGGAACCGGAGATGGCACCGCAGGAGTATCTGCGCCGCAACCTGGTCGGGGCGGACGGCTGGTCGGCGTGGCTGCTGCCGATGCTCTACGTGCTACTGGCGCTGACCCTGGTGGCCTGGGCGGGCGTGCGGCATTCCAACCGGACCCGCCGCGGTCGGGCGCTGTTCGTGTTCAGCATCGGGATCGTGCTGATCGTGCTGGCCAGTGCCTTTTTCCTACTGCGTGCGGTGGGCAACACCGACCTGCTCGGGGTCGGCTCCGCGGCGACGCTGCTGGGCTGCGCCATGCTGGTGGTCGCGGGCGGGTCGCTGCTGCCCAGCATCGAGGACTGGTTCGGGGCCCGGCGTGAGCTGCGCACCGTCTCGCCGCTGCTGGCCGAGCTCAGCGGCCGGCACCCGGACGTGGGTATCGGCGTGCGCCCGCGCGGCCCGCTGTTGTTCCGGGTGGCCGAACAGATGTCGCTGATCTCGGACTCGCTGTATCTGGAGGCCACCGCCGCGGAGATCACCCGCAGGCGGGTCCAGTCCAACGGGTCGGTCGCCGAGGAGGACGATCCCGACGACGTGGTGGATATCACGGAGCTGGAGTCGCCCCCGGTGCCCGCAGGCGAACAGGCCAGAGGCATTGCACGGTGGATCTACGACGGTCGTGGTGACGGCCGCGATGCCGCCAATGCGGATTTTCCGGGACTCAACTGGCTGCGCCAGCCCCCGACCTACTCGGATCGGGAATGGATCCTGGCGATCGCCGAACAGTACTGCGAGCTCGAACATACAAACGGTGCCACCGTGCGTTAGACGCTCGGTGGCACCGTGTGGTGATGCGTGGGGTTGATCCTGGCCGGGGCCGGAATCAGCTGTCCAGGTTCTCCTTGCGGCGCAGCTCGTCGGCCTTGAGGGCCAGATCCTGCTGCGACTCGGCGGAGAGCCCGACGGTGCGGGCGGCGATACGGCGCACGCCCTCGTCCCGCATGTTGGCGAGCCAGCTCAGCTCTTTGTCGAGCTTCTCGTAGTACTCGTCGTCGGTGAAGTACGCCGGCTTGATGCGGAAGAAATTGGCGAGCGCAGCCATCGTGGTGACCGATGGGTTGGTCCGGTTGCCCGAACGGAGTTGCGACAGGTACGGGGCCGACATCGTGACGCCTTCAGCCTTCAACGCGCCGATGACCTCAGCAGATGTGTGCGGACCGCGCCCCGGCGGGTAAACCGTCTCGAACAACCGGTTTAGCCGGGCGGCGAACGTCTTGCTCATCTACTTTCCTCCACATAACTCACGAGTGGTGCACGTTAGTCTCGTATTTGCTGATCATCGTAGCGAGAGTTGTCGCCACAACCAAGTGCAAACCACGGAAAAGTCGCATCCCGTAGGCACAGCATACTCCGCTATGCCCCTCAGCAGCACGTCAGGCAGTTTGGAGAACCCAGGACCACTGGTTCGGCGAACGAAAAAATAACGCGTGCGCTGTTTTGCCCGGATCGACCATGCGGTGCGCGTAGTCACAGCTCGCCCACGGTGTGTGCTCAGCCGGACGCGCTACCTGCAGCAAAGCGGAAAGTTGAATTTGCTGGTGACGCTGGCGAAATAAGGGCAGCCACAGTCATAAGTGTGCTTATGGGCACGTGAATATGTGGCCCCCACGGCCGATCCCGATTGTCATCCGAACGGATGGCGGTAGCCAGCCGTCGTTCAGCGGTATTCCGGCGACGAATCTAGTGGTGTGTCGGCGCTTTGGCCGTTGTTCGGCGAGCTGAGAGCCGCGCGGTGGCGCCGGTGGCGCACGACCGCGGTGCCGACGGAGGTGACGGCGAGCGTGCCGGTGACCGCCACGGCCACCCAGGGCAGCCCCAGCGCGTTGTCGAACAACAGCCAGAAGCCGAAGAGTGCGAAGAGTACGGCGGCCATGCTGTGCAGGAAGCCCTCGGGCAGCCGCCGGTGCAGCAGCGCTCCCGCCGCGATCGCGACGCCGTCCGCGGCCACCATGCCTATCGTGGCGCCGATCCAGACCCCGGCCCAGTTGTGGTCGCTGGCCAGCGCCACCGTGGCCAGCATCGTCTTGTCGCCGAGCTCGGCGAGCACGAAGGAGGAGACGACGGCGAACACGATGAAGCGAGGTTCGGCGATCTGCACCTCGTCGCCGTCGTCCGCCTTGGCACGGCTGTCCCGCCAGGTCCACACCGCGAAAAGCAGGAAGGCGATGGCCGCGGCGAACGCGATGGGGCGCTCCGGGAGCGTGAGGCCCAGGAAGTGGCCGATTGTGACGGACAGCCCGTGCACCAGGAACGCGGCGATACCGACGCCCGACAGCACCACCCACCAACGGTGGCGCAGCGCGTAGGTCATGGTGATCAACTGGGATTTGTCGCCAAGCTCGGCGACGAACACGACTCCCATACTGACGAGTGCGGCACTGAGCACGATGACGACCTTTCGACACGGTGCCCGCGGACCACATGCTGGCGGTCCCACGGACATTCGGTCGAAGGTCTCGCCCACCACGCCTACAAGAGGTGCGGTTCGCCGGCCGGGCTTTCGCCAGTATGTCGACACGACGATTGGGGGCTACTCCCCTTCGCTGATGCATCGACGATAGCCGCTGCACCAGGGAGCCGCCACCGCACGAGCCGATTTCGGGAGCCCGTACTTTCTTGCGACGCTAGGCGAAAAGCCTTATGCGGCAAGTAACATCGCCAGGATCGCGGTATCCGGGTGGCTGATCGGGTCCACTCCGACGCGGCTGACCATCGAGGTGATGGTCCCGTCGGACTCGGCCTCCACCCACGCGGCACGGTGCTCCAGGCCGAGGTGCGGCAGGCCCGGCAACAGCACGCAGCCCGAGGCGGCGCCGCTACATTCGGGCAGCGACGGGGTGGTCTCCGACGGCGGATGCAGCATCAGCAGCGCCGGCGGTTGACGGTCGGCGAAAAACCCGGGGGGAACCGCAGATTCGCCGACCACGGTGCCTTCGGCCAACACGAGTCCGACGGTGCCCGGTGCGGGTTGGTCGGGTAGCTCCTCACGGACGCCGAAAATCGTTGTGGTGGAGAGCAATCCGGGCAGCGAGGCGACGCGGACCGCCACGATCAACAGCTGGGCCCACTCCTTGGTCGAATCCGGCCAACGGCCGGACACCACAAACCCTTTGAGTGCACCGCCCGTGTGGAACGGGGCGATCTCCACCGCCCGTTGGGGTCCGGTGTCCATCTGGCCTCCCGACAGTGCTTGATCGCTGGCGACACTGCTGTGGGTCGATCCGCCCAGAATGCGGCAGGAAGTGGTTAGCACGCAAGAGGACACGAGTGCCAGACATGAACCGTTATGTCACGCAAAGGGCCCCGCACGCTCTGCGTGCGGGGCCCTTCGGCGTATACGTCGAGGCTCAGCCGAAGATGAGACCACCGGTCTTGGAGGTCGCCTTGGCGAACCGGTCCTGCACGTCGGCCCAGTTGACGACGTTCCAGAACGCGGTGACGTAGTCGGCCTTCACGTTCTTGTACTGCAGGTAGTACGCGTGCTCCCACATGTCGACCTGCAACAGCGGGATGATGCCCAGCGGCACGTTGGCCTGCTGGTCGTACAGCTGGAAGGTCAGCAGACGGTCGCCCAGGCTGTCGTAGCCGAGCACCGCCCAGCCCGAGCCCTGCAGACCGTTGGCGGCCGCGGTGAACTGTGCGCGGAACTTGTCGAACGACCCGAACTGGTCATCGATCGCCTGGGCCAGTTCGCCGGTGGGCTTGTCGCCACCGTTGGGGGACAGGTTCTTCCACCAGATGCTGTGGTTGACGTGACCGCCGAGGTGGAACGCGAGGTTCTTCTCGTTCAGGAAGATGGCGGACTGGTCGTCCTTGGCGCGGGCTTCCTCGAGCTTGGACAGCGCGTCGTTCAGACCCTTGACGTAGGTCGCGTGATGCTTGCTGTGGTGGATCTCGTTGATCTGTCCGGAAATGTGGGGTTCCAGGGCGCTGTAGTCGTAATCAAGCTCCGGGAGGGTGTATTCAGCCACTGGCTTCCTTCCTAGTCATTTTGATCCGCATGGGATCAGCGGTGGAGTTCGGCGTCGGACATGGCGGGCATATCTCGACAACAAGCTCGACACCATCCTTGCCTCATGACGGCTGGCACCGCAAGGACGAGCCCCGTTACTGCGCACGGGGAATAAAACCGGCCCGGCTCAGGTCAAGACGATGAGTGCGAGAACGGCGAGGAGTACCAGGGCGATCACGCCGGCGCGCAGACATGCCATGGCCTGATTGCCGTACATCCGCGACGGGCCCTGCCAATCGGACGGGGGCACAGCTGATCCGGGACCCAGTGGGTGCGCTGCCATCAGAAGCTCCTGACCTGCACGATCGATACATCCCCCAGTGAGATCTGTCACACGGCTGTTGTGACGGTGATCATAAACCCTGATCAGCCGCAGATGAAATCGGCATCCGTGTTTGAGATCGTGCCTTGATGGGAACAATCACGCTGAGCCGAACTCGGCAGAATTGACCGTGCGTGAAAGTTAGCTGGGCGAGCTTTTTCGCTCGACGCTGTCCGGACTTGTTGATCACGGGGCGTTTTGGGGCTCAGGTTATCCACAGCCGATCCAATGATTCGCACGCATGCGAGGGGTTCTATGGCACTCGGTGCCTGTGGATAGACCTGTGGAAACTGTGGATAGCTCATTCATTGCTGGGGCGGCGGCGCATGCCGGCATGACCCGAAGTCTTGCGTTGTCGGGCGGGCAGGACAGAATGGGTGCTCATGTCCGAGATTGAGGTGCTCCACGCCGAAATGAACGACGTTCCGGTCGCGTTCGACGAAACCGTGGTTTTCCTGGATGTCCGCGAGGACGACGAATGGCAGCGGGGTCACGCCGCCGGTGCGCAGCACATCCCGATGGGCGATGTGCCTGCCCGAATCGACGAGATCGACCGCGACGCGAAGCTCTACGTCGTCTGCCACGCCGGCGGGCGGTCCCTGCGTGTCGCCCAGTACCTGGCCAGGAACGGGTTCGAACCCACCAACGTGACCGGCGGGATGCTGGCGTGGACGCAGGCCGGACGTCCGGTCACCACCGACGGCGGCTCCGCCGGAACGGTCTGAGCGGGCCGTAGGCTGGTCGGCGTGATTCAGGTCTGCGCCCAGTGTGGGACGCGGTGGAACGTCCGCGACCGTCAGCGGGCCTGGTGCCCGCGATGCCGAGGCACCCTGCTGGCGCCCGGCGTGCTGCCGTCAGCGCCGCAGCCGCCACAGCCCGGTAACCAGGATCCGCGCTGGAGCCCGCCGGCCGGCGCCCCGAACCGGCCGCAACCCGGGCCGCTCCCGCAGGGCTTCAAGTGGATCGCGGTGCGTCCCGGCGCGGCGCCGCCGCCGCGGCACCAGCGTCGTCCGCTGGGGCCCACCCCGCGCTACGCGAGCGTCCCGCGGTGGAGTCTGTACGGACCGGCCGGCCAACTCACCGACGGCACGGGTGTGGAATCCGAGACGCGTGGCGGCCCGTCGGCCACGATGGTCCGGGTCACCTTGGTGGCCACGATGGCGTTCCTCGGCTTCGCCGCTGTGATGCACGTGGTGCGCTACGCCCTGCTGCTGATCAACCGGACCGTGCTGCTCAACCCCGTCCTCGCTGCGGTGGTCACCTGGGGCGGCGTGGTCGCCAGCGTGCTCGCGCTGTTCGCGGTGGTCGTCACGGCGGTGGTGCTGACCAACTGGCTGATCGCGCGCCGTGCCGCGGTGTTCGCCCACAATGACCGCGACGACCCGCGGTCGAAATGGCAGCTGTGGGCGGGGTGCCTGGTTCCGCTGGTCAACCTCTTCTGGGCGCCGGTGTACCTGATCGAATTGGCCCGCGCCGAGGGGCGTACCGGCCTGCGGATCACCGCATGGTGGATCACCTGGATCTTCAGCACCGCCGTGTCGGTGTTGTCGATCGCGACCAGTTTCGTCAGCGACGCCCAGGGCATCGCGAACAACACCGTGGCCACGACCATCGCGTACCTGCTGGCGCTGGCCACCGTCGTGCTGGCGCTGCAGGTGTTCCAGGGCTTCGAACGCCGCCCGGTCGACCGCCCGGTCAAGCGCTGGGTCATGGTCGCCACGGGCGCCGGCGCGGAATCCGGTGAACATTCGGGCGAATCCGCTCCAGCGGTTGAGACCGAAGACCAAAACCCGGCAGCATAGCCATATGACCGCGGGCGAGGCCGGCGCCACAGGGCCAGCCGGATCGGAACCGACATCGGAATCCTCAGCCGTACGTGACCCCTTCGTCGTCGCCCACCGCGGCGCGTCGGCCGAACGTCCGGAGCATACGCTGGCCGCCTACGAGTTGGCGTTGCAGGAAGGGGCCGACGGCGTCGAGTGCGATGTCCGGCTCAGCAGGGACGGCCACCTGGTGTGTGTGCACGACCGCCGGGTGGACCGCACCTCCGACGGAACCGGTCTGGTCAGCGAGATGACGCTGGCTCAGCTTCGGGAACTGGACTATGGCTCCTGGCACGCGGGCTGGCGCGAGAGCGGCGCCACCGGTGACACCGGGTTGTTGACGCTGGACTCGTTGATCACGCTGGTGCTGGACTCGAAGCGGCCGGTGAAGATCTTCATCGAGACCAAGCACCCCGTGCGCTACGGCGCGCTCGTCGAGAGCAAAGTGCTGGCCCTGCTGCACCGGTACGGGATCGCCGCGCCGCCGTCGGCGGATCTGGCCCGCGCGGTGGTCATGTCGTTCTCCGCCGCGGCGGTGTGGCGGGTGCGGCGTGCCGCGCCGATGCTGCCGACGGTGCTACTGGGCGAGACGTCCCGCTATCTGGGCGGCAGCGCGGCCACCACCGTCGGGGCCACCGCCGTCGGTCCGTCCATCGCCACCTTGCGGGACCACCCCGAGCTGGTCGACCGCGCGGCCGCTCAGGGCCGGGCGCTGTACTGCTGGACCGTCGACCACTACGAGGACGTGCGGTATTGCCGTGACGTCGGGGTGGGCTGGGTGGCTACCAATCACCCCGGCCGGACCAAGGACTGGTTGCAGAACGGTCTGACCGGGGCGGGTCGGGACTAGTTCAGAGGTTGCCGCCCGCCGCTTTCGGAGCGCTCGGGTCGGTGGCGCCGCGGGTGAGTTCGCGGGCGACGAAGTCCTCCAGATGGAACAGGTTGGCGCCGGCGCGCTCCGCGATGCGGACCAGCGACGAGATGGTGGCGACCTCCTCCACCTGCTCCTTGAGGAACCACTGCATGAACTGCTCGCCCAGGTAGTCGCCCTCTTCGCGGGCCACGCTGGCCAGCCGGGTGATCTGCTCGGTGACGGTGCGCTCCTGCTCCAGCGCCAGCCGTAGGGCCTGGGCGGGGGTGTCGAAGGTGTTGTGCACCGAATCGATGCCGGGGATCTCGACATCCAGGTCGCGATCGAGCAGGTACTGCACCAGCATCATGGCGTGATTGCGCTCTTCCACGGACTGGGCGTAGAAATGCGCGGCCAGCCGGGGCAGGTCCGTCCCATCGCAGTACACGGCAATGGCGATGTATTGCTGCGACGCGGTGAACTCACTGCGGATCTGTTCACGCAGGAGGGTGTTGAATTTCGTGTCGAGTGCGGTCGCGTCGTTCATGATCAAGACAATAGTGCAGGTCAGGGCACCTGTCAGCCAAGGTCACCCTTATTCAGGTTAGCGTTTCCTAACTGGAGTGACTCCAGTTACACCCAACATTTGAATGCGGCAAAAGTTTGCTGGAGCTAGGGCCCGTCGGTATTGAGGACGTCGTCGGGCACCGGGGTGTCGGCGCCCAGCGCGGCGAACAGCCGACCGGCCGCCTCGCTGTCCCACACCACCACCGAGCCGGAGTCGCTGCTGGTGAACTCGCCGATGGGCACCGTCGTGGTCACGGTGTCCCCGTGCAACGCCCAGCCCAGCCGCGCCAGATCCCAGACGTGCCCGCCCTGATCGACGGCGAGCGCTCCACCCGCGGCGTGCACCATCGGATACCACCGCAGCGGGTTCAGCAGCACCTCGGGGCTGGCGGCGCGGTGCAGGAGTGCGGCCATGAAGGCGCGCTGGTTGAGCATCCGGTCCAGGTCGGCCCGCGGTGTCGCACGGGAGCGGACGAAACCCAGCGCGTCGCGTCCGTCGAGTTCCTGACAGCCCGCCGGGAGATCGATACCCGCCAGCGGGTCACTGATCGGCTCGGCCGGACACATGGTCACCCCGCCGACCGCGTCCACGAGTTCGGCGAAACCGTCGAAGCCGACCTCGGCGTAATGGTCCAGCCGCAGCCCGGTGGCCTGCTCCACGGTCTGGGTCAGCAGGGGTGCGCCGCCGATGGCGAACGCGGCGTTGATCTTGTCCTCGCCGTGGCCGGGGATGTCCACGTAAGAGTCCCGGGGCAGCGACACCATCGTCGTCGGCACACCCGATCCCAGGCCCCCGATGTGGACCAAGAGGATGGTGTCGGTTCTGCCGTTGCCGATGTCACCGCCCGTGGCGAGGGCGGCCTGCTGCTCCGGGCTGAGGTTCTGACGACTGTCGGACCCGACCAGTAACCAGGTGACGCCCTTGCCGGCGCCAGGCCGGTCCGGGTAGCTCGCGAGCGCAGGAATCCGGTGCAGCGTGGTGTCGAACCACACCGCACTCGCGGCGCCGGCGGCCAGCACGGTGAGCAGTAACACCATGAACACCGCCACCGCGCGGCGGAGACGACCGCGGCGACGGGGTTTGGCGGGAGTGGGGGGAGCCGCCTGACGCAGTGGGGGCGGTGGTGGCGGGCGGCGCGGTGTGGGCGGCGGAGATGCCGGCCGATTGACGGGTGGCGGAACCGGTCGCCGGGGTGTGGGCGGCGGTGCCGGCGTCGGCGGATTGGGTGGCCAGGGCGGCGGCGGCCGATGACCGGGATCGCGCCGGATGACTTGCGACGGCTCCCGCTGCGGTGGCCGCCGCCTCCGGGGCAGCGGCTCCGGTCCAGGCGGCCGGTAGTCGTTCACAACTGCGAATGTACTGGTAGTGACCGCGAAATCAGGTGAGCCAGCTCAAGTGGCCGGCGGCCAAGGAGTAGCCGACGAAGGCGACGGTGTCGATCAGGCCGTGCGCGACGATCAACGGCCACAACCGGCCCGTACGCATCCAGACGTAGCCGAACACCAGGCCCATGACCACATTGCCCAGCCCGGCGCTGTAACCCTGATACAGGTGGTAGGCGCCGCGCAGGACCGCGGACAGGGCCAGTACCGCCGCCGGATTGAACTGCAGCTGACGCAGCCGGGTGATCAGGAACGCGACAACGATGATCTCTTCGGCCCACCCGTTGGCGAAGGCGAGGGCCACCAGCACCGGGATGCGCCACCACGTGTCGTACAGCTCGGCGGGTTCGACGGAGGCGCTCAGCCCCAACAGCCGTGCCGCGACGTACAACCCGAGTCCGGGCAGCCCGATCAGCGCCGCCAGGGCCAGGCCGCCGGTCACGTCGGGATGCCAGCGGATGCGGCCCAGCCCGATGCTTCTGGGCCCGAAGCCGCTGCGCCACAACAGATAAAGGCCCAGCGCACCCCAGGCGAGCAGCTGGAAAACCGAGGCCATGTTCAGGCCGAAGTCGATCAGGTCGAACGGTGAGCGGCGCTGGTTGAGGGCGACGTGGCGGCCGGACAGGCCGAGCAGGACGGCCTCGATGAGGTCGAGCAGTGCCGTGTAGGCACTCAGGCCGAAGGTGACCGCGAGGACGACGAGGATCTCGATGCGGACGGTGCGCTTCGGCATGTCCGTGGGTTGGTCCGGTCCGGCGGTCACCGCAGACACGGTAGCCGCCGTCGGGTAGGGCTCAGATCCGGCGCGCGCGCAGCCCGTTGAGGAAGGGGCAGCCCATCAGCACCCGGATCGCCTGGCTCAGTCCGGTGACGTCGTCGACCGGCTTGGCGAACGGCAGTCGGACGTCATGATCGCCGGTCTCGTCCTCGACCCGTAGCTGCACGCCGTAGCGGTCCAGGCCCAGCGGCCGGACCCGGCCGGTGCGCAGCGCCATCGGCAGTTTCGCCGAGAGCCGTTCCACGACGTCGCGGTGCGCCGACTCCAGATGACGCAGCCACCCGGACTCCAGCCCGCAGAACGGGTCGGGCACGGCCTCCAGCAGTGCGCCGACACCGACAGATTCGGCGCCGGTCGAGTCGGCGACCACCACGGATTCGATCTCCAGGCGCACCAGGGCGTACGGGGTCTCGTCGCCCTGGGTGCCTTCGGTGTTCACCTGCAGCAGAGCGGGATTGGGGTGATCGGTGGCGATCAGGTCCAGTAGGCCGGGGATCTCGCCGGTGGGCACGGTGAACAGCCTGCCGCGGATCCATACCAGGGAGCGGACCGGTTCGCGCAGCGGCAGCGGCGCATAGTCCGTCATTTCCAGGACCGCCTGCAGGCCACCGGCACCGGCCGAGACCAGCGCGCCGGCCAGCGGACCGTCGGTGGGAATGGTGATCGCGAACGAACCGTCGGCGAGCAGGTGGTGCACCGGGGTTGCGGCCGGCTCCAGTCCTTCGACCGCGAGCATCGCGCCACCGGCCCGTGTGCAGGCGCTGCGGATCCGCTCGGCCGTTGTCGGTGCCGCCACCACAGTCGTCATCTGATCACCTTCCGGTTAGTGAGGTAAGCCTTACTTAACTACATGCTGGCCGGGGTCGCAAGGTTTCCCTCTCGGCGTACCTGACCCGCCGGGATCAGCCACTAGGGTTGAAGGCGTGCCACGCATCGCCTACTTCGGACCGGAGGGAACGTTCACCGAGGCGGCATTGCTGCAGATGGCGGCCCTCGGGATGGTGCCCGGAGGCGGCGCGGTGGACCCGGTCCCCTACGACAGCCCCGCCGGTGCGCTCGAAGCCGTCCGGGCCGGCAGCACCGACTATGCGTGCGTCCCGTTCGAGAACTCCATCGACGGATCGGTGCTGCCCACCCTCGACGGCCTGGCCACCGGATCGGCCCTGCAGGTCTATGCCGAGCACACCCTGGACGTCTCGTTCAGCATCGTCACCCGGACGGGCACCGCGGCGGCGGACATCGCCACCGTCGCGGCCTTCCCCGTCGCCGCCGCACAGGTCCGCAAGTGGCTGGCTGCCGAACTGCCGCAGGCGTTGGTGGTCCCGGCCCAATCCAATGCGGCGGCCGCCGCGGACGTCGCCGGCGGTCGCGCCGATGCCGGGGTCAGCACGGCGCTGGCAGCCACGCGTTACGGGCTGGCGGTGCTGGCCGCCGATGTGGTCGACGAACCCAATGCCCGGACGCGGTTCGTGCTGGCGGGCACACCGGGACCGCCGCCCGCCCGCACCGGAGCCGACCGCACCTCGGTGGTGCTGAGCCTGGCCAACGAGCCCGGTGCGCTGGTGGCCGCGATGACCGAGTTCGCGATCCGCGACATCGACCTCACACGCATCGAATCACGGCCCACCCGAACGGAATTGGGCACCTACAAGTTCTTCCTGGACTGCGTCGGGCACATCGACGACGACGCCGTGGCGCAGGCGCTCAAGGCGTTGTACCGGCGGTGTGCGGACGTCCGCTATCTGGGGTCGTGGCCGACGGGTGCCGCGACGGGAGCAGTGCCACCGGCGTCGGATGTGGCGACGCGGTGGCTGACAGCACTACGGCAGGGGGAGCGATCGTGAGCGGGCGGCTGGTACTGGTACGGCACGGGCAGTCCTTCGGCAATGTCGAGAAGCGCCTCGACACCCGCCCGCCCGGCGCGGCGCTCACCGACCTCGGCCACGAACAGGCGCAGACCTTCGCGAGGGACTGGACGCATCCGGTCGGCATGGTGGCGCACTCGGTGGCCGTCCGGGCCAGGGAGACGGCCACCGATATCGGCACCGGTCTGACGCTGACGCCCCACGAGTTCGACGACATCTACGAGGTCCAGGTCGGCGATCTGGAGGACCGTAACGACGACGCCGCCGTGCAGCAGTTCGACGAGGTGTACAAGCGTTGGCAGCTGGGCGATCTCGACGCGTCCATGCCCGGTGGAGAGAGCGGGCGCCAGGTTCTGAACCGGATTGTCCCGGTGCTCACCAAACTGCGGTTGCGCCACCTCGACGACCGGGACTGGCACGACGACATCGTGGTCGTCAGCCACGGCGCGGCCATCCGGCTGGTGTCCGCGGTACTGGCCGGGGTGGACGGCAACTTCGCGCTCGATCATCACCTCGCCAACACCGAGAGCGTGGTGCTCAGCCCCATCACCGACGGACGTTGGAGCTGCGTGCAGTGGGGGCTGCTGAGCCCGCCGTTCTACGCGGAGCGCACCCGTGAGGACCCGGTACCCGATCCGATGGGCTGAACCTCGGCGCAGAGGCAGCCGATGGCGGCACAGTCGAGGATGAAGGTGTGTTCGATCTCCGGGGCGCCGCAGTCGTCGGTGCACTCGGGCCGTTGCCCGACGTGCAGGATCACGGTGCCGTGGCAGTGTGCGAGGTCGGCCCCGCACTCCCGACAGCCAACATCCATGACTCGTTTCTAGCACCGCTCACCGACAAGCCGGGACTCCCACGCGGGATCTGCTAGGCCCAACCCAATTCGTGCAGCCGGTCGTCGTCGATGCCGAAATGATGGGCCAGTTCGTGCACCACGGTGATCGCGACCTCCTCGACCACCTCTTCGTCGGACGCGCACATCTCCAGTAGCGCGTCGCGGTAGATGGTGATGGTGTCCGGAAGGTAGCCGCCGTAGGACGAGTCGCGTTCGGTCAGTGCCACGCCCTCGTAGAGGCCGAGCAGCTCGGGCTCCTCGGGATGGCGACCTTCCACCAGGAAGACGACGTTGTCGGCGGCGGCGGCCAGCTCGGGCGGGATCAGGTCCAGCGCATCACCCACCAGTTCGTCGAACCGTTTCCGGTTCATCTGCACCGGCATCGGGCGATTACTGCCCCGGCGGGGGCGGCAGTACCGGCTCGGCCGGGCCGGGGGCCGGACCCGCAGGCGGTGCCGCGGGAGCATCCGCCGGGGGCGGCGGGCCGTCCAGCGGCGGGCCTGCGCCCGGCAGGGGCTGGTCGCCGACCTCACCCGGAGGCGGCGGCGGGGGACCGTTGATGAACGTGTTACCACCGCCGGGCGGTACCGGTGCCGGCGACGACGGCTGGGCGCTCTGCGTCGTGGGTGTCTGGGTGCCCTGCCCGGGCAGATGCTGATTGGACTGCGTCTGCTGGGTCGACTGGGTCTGCTGCGACGACTGGCTCGAGTCGTAGGACCCGGAGGACTGACTCTGGGACAGATCGATGGACGGCGCCGGAATGGCGGGCATGTTGAGGCGCTCGTCGGGGATGTCCGGCGGTGGGACGGGTGGCCGGCCGTTGATCATCAGCGCACCCTTGGCGCTGTTGAGCAGGGTGGACCAGCCACCGTTGCCCAGGGTGGTGCCGATGCTGCAGGACACCTGGTGGCTGCCGGCCAGCCAGCTGGGCAGCGAAATGGTGCTGTATACCAGCGTCAGCGTGGTGGTGCGCAACTTCAGGGGCGACAGGTATCCGTCGGTGACCGTCGCGCAGGTGTCCTTGACGTAGGAATCCTGCTCCTGGTCGGGCGGGACGCCGGCGGGGTACTTCTCGGCGAGGTTCACCGCACCGGTGACCTCCAGCGCGTGCGGGCTGGCGCAGTCGACGGGGACATCGGTCGGCTGGTTGGTGGCGGGGTCGATACCCAGGCAGGTGCCTGCCGGCCACACCTTCGACTGATCGACCGCAGCGACCTTGCCCTGGAAGGCCTGCTGCTGGTTCTCGGCCCCGGGCAGCTGCAATCCGCACAGCATCCGGCGTTCGCCGTTCTGCCGCCACGCCTTCTCCCCGGACCAGAGCAGGCTCACCGCGAACCGGCCGTTCGGGTCGTACTTGTCGCCCAGGTAGCGCTGGACGGCGCTCTGGCACTGTTCCTGGCTGATCTGCTGGATCCGGGCCGGCGACGGCGGGGCGGCGTCCGCGCCGTACTCGGTGCCCGGGAAGGCGCGCAGGTCGATCGCCTCGGCCACCTCGAACCGGTGCTCGGTGGTGCAGTCGACGATCTGGGCGGCGTCGGGCACCCGGTCCGGCCAGTTCAGGCAGGACCCGCTGGCGGCGTGATCGAACGTGCTGTTGGACCGGGACAGGCCGTTGGCGCCAGAGCTCAGGCCGGCAAGTCGGCCACCTGCGGCGGTGTCGGGCAGAACGGTGATGACGCCGGCGATCATGAGGCCGCCGAGCGCGGTCAACAGCAGTGCACGTCGGGTCGGGGTGAGCTGCGCATCGCGCAACCAGGCCAGCCTCCGCCGAGAGTGGCCTGGTTCGGCCGTCCCGTCGTACAGGAACGGCTCCGGGTGTTCGGGTGCGTCCAACATCGGTTCTATTGTGACAGGCGTGTCACGGGCTGTGACAAGTGATGCAGTTGTAATGTTATGGGGTTGTGGCATGCTGCCCCGGCCGACGCGGATCGGCACAGTAGGGTTACCGCCGTGATCGACCTCAAGCTACTGCGTGACGAACCCGACCGGGTGCGTGCGTCACAACGTGCCCGCGGCGAGGATCCGGGCCTGGTGGACGCGCTGCTGGATGCGGATACCGCCCGCCGTTCCGCCATCTCGGCCGCCGACAATCTGCGTGCCGAGCAGAAGACGGCAAGCAAGTCGGTGGGCAAGGCGTCCGCGGAGGAGCGCCCCGCCCTGCTGGCGCGTGCCAAGGAACTCGCCGAGGCCGTCAAATCCGCCGAAGCCGCGCAGGCGCAGGCCGAGAGCGCGTTCACCGCGGCCCATATGGCCGTCGGGAACGTCGTCGTCGACGGGGTGCCCGCGGGTGGCGAGGACAACTTCGTCGTGCTGGACACCGTCGGCGGTACCCCGGCGATCGAGTCGCCGAAGGACCATCTCGAGCTCGGCGAGGCGCTGGGCCTGATCGACATGGAGCGCGGCGCCAAGGTGTCCGGCTCGCGCTTCTACTTCCTGACCGGTCAGGGCGCGTTGCTGCAACTGGGCCTGCTGCAGCTGGCCGTGCGGCTGGCCACCGCGAACGGTTTCACCTTGATGATCCCGCCGGTGCTGGTGCGACCGGAAGTCATGGCGGGCACCGGATTCCTCGGCTCGCACGCCGACGAGATCTACCACCTCGACGAGGACGACCTCTACCTGGTGGGCACCTCCGAGGTGCCGCTGGCGGGTTATCACTCCGACGAGATCCTGGACCTGTCCGACGGTCCGAAGCGCTACGCCGGGTGGTCGTCATGCTTCCGCCGCGAAGCAGGTAGCTACGGCAAGGACACCCGCGGCATCATCCGTGTGCACCAGTTCGACAAGGTCGAGGCGTTCGTCTACTGCAAGCCGCAGGACGCCGAGGCCGAACACCAGCGACTGCTCGGCTGGCAGCGCGAGATGCTGGCCGCCATCGAGGTGCCCTACCGCGTGATCGACGTCGCCGCAGGCGATCTCGGCTCATCGGCGGCGCGCAAGTTCGACTGTGAGGCCTGGGTGCCCACGCAGGGGACCTATCGCGAACTCACCTCGACGTCGAACTGCTCCACGTTCCAGGCTCGCCGGCTGTCCACCCGCTACCGCGACGACGACGGCAAGCCGCAGATCGCCGCGACGCTCAACGGCACCCTGGCCACCACCCGGTGGCTGGTCGCGATCCTGGAGAACCATCAGCAGCCCGACGGCAGCGTGCGGGTACCCGCCGCGCTGGTGCCCTATCTCGGTACGGAGGTCCTGACAGCGTGATCGAACTCGACGACGCAGAGCTGCGGAACTGGTTCGGCTTCGGGGTGGCGGGCAACTTCGCCGGCCATCTCGAACAAGCCGGTGAGGCAGTTGATTTCGCCAATGTGCAATCGGAAGGGACGGCACCGAAGGGCATCTTCCCTTGGTACGCACCGGGATACGACAGCTTCCTCGGCGAGTTCCCGCTCTCGCACGACGCGATCGCCCTGCCCGCCAGCGATACGCCGCTGAACCTGCAGATCGAGCCGGAGGTGGGGCTGGCGTGTGAGGTGACGTGGCGGGGCGACACCGTGGCGTCGCTGCGGCCGTTCGCCCTCGGTGCGTTCAACGACTGTTCCATCCGGCGGCCCAACGCCCCGAAGATCAGCCACAAGAAGAACTGGGGCCCGGCGTCCAAAGGTGTTGCGCGGCAGTTCTTCGACATCACCGACCTCACCCCGGACGGCCCGACCGCCACCCTGCGGCTGGTGTGTTTCCTGCATTCGGCCGACGGCCAGGAGCACGAGTACGGCGTGGACAGCCCGCTGCTGGGCTACTCGTACTACGGCGAGGTGCTGCTGGACTGGATCGTCGAGCGGCTGGCCAACCAGAAGGGTTCGCCGGACACGCCGCTGGAGGACGTCGGTGCGCTGATGGTCTCCTCGGGACACCCCGAGCATGTGCTCATCGGGATCGGTGCCACCCGCTACACCCCACTGGGTGAGACGACGTTCCTGGCGCCCGGCGACGAAGCGGTGGTCCGCGTGTACGACACCGCCTCGGACCTGTACTCCGAATTGCGCCAGAAAGTTCGCTGAGCGAAGCGTCTGGTCATGAATCGCGGCGGTTCCCCGTACACCGGGTGCCGTTGTGCGATGTACTGACCCCGAAGCGATGGCCATGCCGCCTGCCTAGGGGGAAACACGCATGAGTACGGCTGCCGAACGCGCTACCCAACTCGATCTCGTTGGCCGGCTGAAATCGGCGTATCCCGAGATCCCCGACGCGCCCTACCCGGACCTGATGGACCACGGCCGGATCGTCGCGCTCACCAAGCCGGTCCACGACGTCGGCGGTGAGCCCGACGCGCCGATGCGCTACGTCAACAAGGATTACGAGTACTGGGAGCACATGACCTACGTCATCTGCGAAGTGCTCGCCTGGCGCGGTATCTGGCTGTCCGAGGAACGGCGCCGGATCGGCAATGTCGACGTGGGACGCGCTGTCTACCAAGGGTTTCCGTACTACGGCAGGTGGCTGCTCTCGGTTGCGCGGGTGCTCGTCGAGAAGCACCACATCGGGCTCACCGAACTCACCGAGCGGATGCTCGAGGTGGCGGGCCGCTACGCCGACGGCCTCGACGGCAAGCAGCTCAAGGCCGAACCCAAGTGCGAGGGCGACGGGTCGGGGGTCGCCCGCAACGAGCACCACATCCATGCCGTCGGCAAGGGTGATCCGCAGGTGTACGCGGGCCAGGCCGGTGCCGCCAAGTTCAAGGTCGGCGACCGGGTGGTGGTGCGCGACGAACTGCCGGTGCTGTTCTACACCCGCACACCCGAGTACTGCCGCGGCGCCGAAGGCGAGATCGCCGTCGTCGCCTACGAGAGCCCGGCCGCCGAAGATGAGACGTGGGCCCGCTCCGACGCCAAGCCGGAATGGTTCTACGTCGTGCAGTTCACCATGGCGTCGCTCTGGGACGACTACACCGGAGCGCCCGCCGACACATTGCGGACCGAGATCCCCGAACACTGGTTGCGAGGCGCCTGATGCACGACCACGACCACGACCGCACTGTCAAGCCGATGGTCGACGAGATCACCGACTTCGAGGTGCTCGAGATCGCACTGCGCGAATTGTGCATCGAGAAGGGCATTTTCACCGCGGAGGAGCACCGTCGCTTCACCGAGTTCGCCGAACAGATCGGGCCTACACCCGCGGCGAAGTTGGTGGCGCGCGCCTGGCTGGACCCCGACTTCAAGGCACTGGCGCTGGCGGAGCCGATGACCGCCAGCAAGGAGGTGGGCGTCGACTGGATGGAGCCCACCGGCTTCGGTACGCCGAGTGACTTCACCGCCTTCGAGATCCTCGCCGACACCCCGACGGTGCACCACGTCATCGTGTGCGCGCTGTGCTCCTGCTACCCGCGCCCGATCCTGGGCAATTCGCCCGAGTGGTACCGCACACCCAACTACCGGCGTCGCCTGGTGCGCTGGCCGCGGCAGGTGCTCTCCGAGTTCGGCCTCTATCTGGGCGACGATGTCGAAGTGCGAGTGCAGGATTCGAACCAGAAGCACCGGTTCATGGTGATGCCGCTGCGGCCGGCGGGCACCGACGGCTGGACCGAGGACCAGCTGGCCGAGATCGTCACCCGCGACAGCCTCATCGGCGTCGCCCTGCCAAAGGCCGGCGTGACCACCAACGTCATCGTCGAGACCCGCCCCGCCATCCACCCGAACGGCGCATGAGCACCCCGCCCGAAGCGCTGGCCGGCATCGTCGAGCGCAACCAGGTGTGGCCGCGGATGGCGGCGAAGTACGGTGTCGAGAATCCGGTCCCGCCGTGGAAAACCAGCCTCGACGGCATGTGCGACGCCCTGGACCGCGCCGGGTGCGAGGCCGACATCCCCGACTTCAAGCAACGACGGGACGAGGAGGACGCGCTGTCGGCGTCGGTGTACTCGGAGCTTCCCTACCCGGAGAACCAGCTGATGGCGCTGGCCCATTCGCTCCTGGAGCGCGGGGTCATCGGTGAGCAGGAGCTGGCGCAGCGGCTGGCCGCCGTGCGGGCCCGGCTGCAGGCCTGACGCTTCAGGCCTGGCCCAGCAACTCGTCGAGCACCGACAGGAACTCCTTGACCCGCAGCGGGGTGAACGCGGGGCTGGGCCGGGTGCCGGGCACGTCGAGCACCACCAGGGTGGATTTGATGGGCCGCCACACGTCCAGCGGCAGCCAGCGGCGCGGATCGTCGGACGGTCCCCAGATCCGGAACCGGTCGAAAGCGAGGCGCATCGATTCGGTCTTGTATCCCCGAATCGAGCGCAGCGCAATGATCTTCGATGTCCCGGACGGGAAATGATAGCGGCGCAGTGTCAGGGCCTGGCGGTCCAGCAGGACCAGCCCGTCGTCGTAGGACAGCGCTGTGGTCATGACTGTTTCGCACTCCGCAACGGGTGGCCCTTGGCCGTCAGGCAGCGGCCGTTCTCCAGGTTCCACTGCCAGCCGTGCAGGTTGCAGGTCAATGTGGAGCCTTCCACCACACCGAATTTGGACAGGTCGGCTTTCAGGTGCGGACACCGGCGCTGGATCTCCCAGCCGTCCAGCGTGGTCGAGGCTGTGTCGTCGTGGGCTTCGGCGAACCAGCCGTCCGCGTAGGCGATGCGTTCATCGGTGAGGCATTTGAAGAACGTGTAGAGGAACTCGTTGTACCCACCCACCCGCCACGCCTTGAACCGGGTGGACAGGAAGATTGTGTTCACCCAGTCGGGTTCGTTGTCGCGCACCACGGTGCGCACCAGCTGGGCCGGTATCTCGAAACCGTAGCGGAACTTCTCGTCCGGAACCGGCTCGCGGACAGCACGTTTGGGGAAGTCCAGGACGATCGTCTCGGGTCCGAGCCGCAGCTCCACCGGATACCCGATGCCGTCGCAGATCTGGTCGGACTGGATCATGATCGGCTCGAACCGCGCACGCAGTGGCTCCAGGAGCGACTCGCCTTCGGCAGGCGCCCACGCGGCCTTCTCGGCGGCCAGCACGGGCGCCATCCGCCGGGCGTAGTCCTCGATGTAGGCGGCCTTGCCGGTGGTGAAGATCTCCTCGGGGTCCGGCACCGGATGGGTCAGCGAATTCAGTTGCGAGCCCGCGAAATCCGCTGTCGAGCCGGGGATCATCAGCAGCCCGCCGTGGTGACCGTGGGTGCGCATCTGGTCCAGGAAGACGATCTGGTCCGGGAAGATGTTGGCCGGGTCGCCGTGATCGTCGTTGAGATCGCGCAACTCCGGATCCAGGAAGCAGGGCGGCCCCGCCGACGGCACCACCCACGTGGCCCCCACCTGGGCGATGTACTGGCGGCAGCGGTCCATCTGGCGCTGGCGCTTCTGGGTTCCGAAGGCCTCCTTGGCCCGGGCCGGCATGTCGTAGACCATCGGGTACCAGATGGCGCCGGAGTACTGCAGCATGTGCACGTCGATGGGGCCGAACTGGCCGAGAACGTCCAGATCCACCGGCCGGGCGTCGTTCATGTTGAACGCGGTGGTCACGCCGTCCGACACGACCAGGCCCGAGTCGCCGATGGGGCCGTCGGCCGGGGCGCGCAGCGCGATGATCATCACGTCGAGATCGCCCTTGGGCCCGCTGACGATCTGCTTCACCGAGTCCGTGGTCTCGACGAAGGTGTGGAAACCCAGGGCTTCCAGCTCGCGGCGCAGATCGGGCACCGGGAAGTCCGGCAACAGCACCACCGCGTCCTTATTGACGTGATCGCGCAGGTTCACCGGGTCGAAATGGTCCTTGTGCAGGTGGCTGACGTAGAGGTAGTCGCAGTCCCCGAAGGCGTCCCAGTCCAGCGTGCTGTTGTCCGGGAACGGGAACCAGGAGGCGAAGTACGCCGGATTGACCCAGGGGTCGCACAAGATGCTGCCTGCCGCCGTGTCAATCCGGAAGCCTGCGTGCCCCACGCTCGTGACCTGCACAAATACCCTTTCGCATGGTTACCGTCGTGCGCTATCAGGGTAACCGGCGCGGCGGGGGCCGCGCGCCCGAGACTTGCCGTGTGGGCGGGCAATGCGTCCGGCACTAGGCTGTTCGGTGTGGAACCGGTATACGGAACTGTCATTCAAGCCGCCCGCCTGGTGTGGCGGTTGCAGGGCTTGAAGTTCACCGTGACCGGGGTGGAGAACCTCCCCGTCACCGGGGGAGCGGTCATCGCGATCAACCACACCAGCTATTTCGATTTCACGTTCGCCGGGTTGCCCGCGTACCTGCAGCACCGTGGCCGCAAGGTTCGGTTCATGGCGAAGAAGGAAGTCTTCGACAGCAAGGTCAGCGGCCCGATCATGCGCAGCCTGCGGCACATCGAGGTGGACCGCGCCAGCGGCGCCGAATCGTTCACCGCCGCCTGCCAGGCCCTCAAGTCCGGTGAGCTGGTCGGGGTGTATCCCGAGGCCACCATCAGCCGCAGCTTCGAGATCAAGGACTTCAAGTCCGGCGCCGCGCGGATGGCCATCGCGGCCGACGTGCCGATCGTCCCGCACATCGTCTGGGGCGCCCAGCGCGTCTGGACCAAGGGCCATCCGCGCAACATGCGCAGGCCCAAGGTGCCCATCACGGTCGCTGTCGGCGAACCCATCTACCCGACGCTGCCTGCCGCCGAGTTGACCGCCCTGCTGCATTCCCGGATGCAGCACCTGCTGGAGCGGGTCCAGGACGAGTACGGGCAGCATCCGGCCGGCGAGTTCTGGGTTCCGCACCGCCTCGGCGGCGGTGCGCCGACGCTGGCCGAGGCCAACCGGATGGATGCCGACGAGGCTGCGGAGAAGGCCGCCCGCCGGGCCCAGCGCGCCGGTGAGGCGCCGGAATAGGGATGCTGCCCACTCTCATCGCCACCGACGTCGACGGCACGCTGCTCGACGAGGACGAACACGTCACCGCCAGGACCAGGGCCGCGGTGCGCGCCGCCGTCGACGCCGGCGCCCAGTTCGTGCTGGCCACCGGCCGGCCGCCGCGCTGGGTGCCCCCGGTGGTCGAGCAACTGGGCTTCGCGCCCATGGCGGTCTGCGCCAACGGCGCGGTGATCTACGACTCGGCGACCGATCGCATCGTGTCCGCCCGCACCCTCTCGGCAGAGGTGCTCGCCGTGCTGGCCGACATCGCCACCGCGATCATCCCGGGAGCGGGCTTGGCGGTCGAGCGGGTGGGTCGCAGCGCGCACGACGCGGCCACCCCGCAGTTCGTCAGTTCACCGGGCTACGAGCATGCGTGGCTGAACCCCGACAACACCGAGGTGTCGCTGGAGGACCTGCTCAGTGCCCCCGCGGTCAAGCTGCTGATCCGTAAGTCCGGCGCGCGCAGCGCGGACATGGCCGAGGCGCTGGCCCCGCACATCGGCGCTGCGGGCGACCTGACGTACTCCACCAACAACGGTCTGATCGAGGTGGTGCCGCTGGGCATCAGCAAGGCGACCGGGATCGACGAGGTGGCCCGGCCGCTGGGCATCGTCGCTGCGGACGTGGTGACATTCGGGGACATGCCCAACGACGTCCCGATGCTGCGCTGGGCGGGCCTGGGTGTCGCGATGGGCAACGCGCATCCGGATGCGCTGGCCGCGGCCGACGAGGTCACCGGCACCAATGCCGAGGACGGCGTGGCGCGGGTGCTCGAACGCTGGTGGATGTAGGTTCACCAGGCGAGCGAAGCGACGGGAAATGATTCAGCGCGCGTCGATCGGGGTGAACCGCTCCATCTGGATCGGTGAGTGATTCGGTGCGGGCAGCTTCAGCGGCACACCGTCGGTGACGCGGGTGATCTCGCCGGTCTCCCGGTCGAAGTTCAGGGTGCCGTGCTGGAAGTTCTGCACGATCCACAGCGGTTCGTTGATCTCGCCGCTGGTGGGCAGGCCCAGTGCGCCACGCTCGAAACCCAGCGAGCCCCAGGCGTCGTAGATCGCCCCGGTCACCGGTTGCGCGCCGCTGACCGGTGACCAGTACATGGCCCCGCGATCGAAGGTCACATAGCGGGCCGCGCCGTCGCCGGCGGCTTCGGGCGAGGTGGGCACACCGAGCGGGCCCTTGTCCGCGCCCATCGCCTGCCACCTGGCGAAGATCGCACCGCCGCGCAGCGTGTCCACCAGGTCGGCGGGGCCGGCGGGCCGGTTGAACCGGGCGGCGATATCGCGCAGCACGGGCATCAGGGCGTATGCGGCGTTGCCCGGGCAGTCGGTGTTGCCGACGTCGCGGTGGGTGAAGATCGTGGGCAGGGTTTCCACGGCGCCTTGCGGGAACTTGGTGAAACCGCCGCCCGCCGAGGTCAGCGCGACGGTGCCCAGCGGGTCGACATGGTCGAGCCCGAGCCGCCAGCCCAGCAGCCTGCCCACCGTGCGCAGCTGGACGGGGGTCGGCGGCACGACGTCGAAGTCGCCGAGCATCGCCACACCCCAGGTGTCGGTGTTGAACCCACCGGTGTGCGCGCCCTGGACCGGCCGGTCCATCCCGCCCGCGCGGCCTTCGAACACCTGCCCGTACTTGTCGACCATGGCGTTGTAGGCGATGTCGCACCAGCCCAGCGTGCGGGCGTGGTACTCGTAGATCGACCGCACGATCGCCGCGGAGTCCTCGGGCAGGTAGTCGTTGCTGCCCGCGGTGTGGTGCACGACGCCGGCGCGCACGCCCCGGTCGTAAATGGGTGCGCCGCACTTCATGCCCTCGTCGGCGCCCCACTGGGCGCGGCTGATGATGTTCGGGGGCTGGCCGGGAATGGTCGTCGCGGCGGCCGGCGGGTTGAACTGCCCGTCCACCGGCGCCTTGGGCGGGCTGATCAGCACGGCATTGACGTTCATGGGCAGCGGCTGCTCGACGTTGGCCGGGATGTAGCCGAGATCTGGCTTGGGATGCGCGGGTGGCGGCGCATGCGTGACGGAGATCTGCACGGTGGTGGTGCGTCCGACGAACACCGGCTCGGTGCCGTGCGTGGTCTTGCCTTCCGGGCCGACGCCTTCGAGGGTCTCCGTCTCGTACCAGGGCCCCCACGCGCCGTCGGGTTGCTTGGCCCGAACCCGTGCGGTGGTGCCGTCCAGGTCGTCGGCGGTGATGGCCACCATCGAGAACGGGGTGTCCTGGTGGACTTCGCGGATGGTCTCACCGGCCGCGTCGGCACCGCCCAGTCCGGCCAGCGGCTGTTGGCTGATGACGACGGGCGGGGGACCGGGATTCTGGGGCACGCCGTTGACCGCCCACGGCAGGATCACAACCGTGCCCACGACCGCTGACAGCAGCAGTGAGGGTGCAGGACGACGACGCGACACGCCCTGATGTTACGTATGGGTCTGGTGTTACCAGAGTTTCGACACGACATGAATTCTGCTCATCACATAACGGCACCGCAGAGCCGGAAGGGCTTCTGCGGTGCCGTTCGGTGACAGGCTTTTGACGGGCTGTGCCGGGTCAGGCGCCCGCGCCCGAAGCGACCTGAGCGATGGCGGCCGGGGCGGCCGCCAGAGCGGGTGCCGCCGCTGCGGCCGGAGCCGCTGCCGCCGCGGCGGGTGCCGCCTGCTTGATGGCCGACTGGATGGCCGGCATCACCATGCCCTTGAGCAGATCGATCGCCTGGCCGGCGCCGAGCTGATTCGCGGCACTGCTGAGGTCGCCGATCAGACCGCCGCTGCCGCTGGCCGCGGCCGGAGCGCCGAGTCCGAGACCGGGATCGCCACCGAGGATCGGGTACGTGCCCGCCATCGGGTCCAGCCCGATCGGCGCCGAGATCGGCACCTCACCGGGAAGCCCGAGGCCGGTGGTCCCGAGGCCGGGCGTGCCCAGGCCGGGGGTACCCAGACCTGTGGTGCCCAGGCCTGCCGGGGTGGCCAGGCTCGGCGTCAACGGCGACGTCAGACCCGGTGTCGCACCGGTCAGGCCGGGATTGGTGTTGAGCGGATCGGTCAGCGACGTGGGGCTCAGCGAGGGCGTCGTCGCGTTGATCGGCGGCACGCTGAGTCCCGGCGCCAGCGGCGAGGCCGGCGCTCCCGGCAGGCCCAGGCCGGGCGTCAACCCGGTGGCCGCCGCGGGCGGCATCAGACCGGGCGTTGCGCCCAGGCCCGGTGACAGCGGCGAGGTCAGGCCGGTGGCGCCCAGGCCGGGGGAGGTCAGCACGGGGCTGGCCGCGGGCGAGCCGGTGAGCATGCCCGTCGGCATCGGCGGCAGATTGACGCCGAACTGGGACAGTCCCTGGGACAGGGCCGAGATCAGTTCACCGGGCAGGTCGGTGATCAGCGCGGCCTGCACGAACTGGCGATGCTGGGGTTGTTCGTTGTTCGCGGGTAGTTCTGAGATCGCAGCTACTGCAACTGGACTTGCGACGGCCAGGGCGGCGACTGCGCTCATGGCTGTCGAGAGCTTGCGTCGACGTCGGTTAGGCACGGAAGTCTCCTCAATACATGGACTACGTGTTTGCGGTGTGTGTTTCGGTGGAGCGTCGGCGACGTTGACTTCCTGAGGTCCTGTGCCTTGCCATCAGCTCCGAAAACGCCGTCTTCCAACGTGATCGATGGTACTGGTGTGACTAGTGAGTCTGGAGTGACGATATTGAATCGTGAGCGAATTGCGACCTGCCGATAACGTCTCGCCGTCACACGTTTCGGGTGGGTGGGGGCCGGTCGGATACCCTTGCTGCCGATGACCGATCAATCTGCCCGGGTCGCCGCGCGCCCTTCCACCGGTCGTTACGACCTCCTCGTAGTGGGCTCAGGGTTCTTCGGCCTGACCATCGCCGAACGCGCCGCCACCCAATTGAACAAAAAGGTGCTGGTGGTCGACCGCCGGTCCCACCTCGGCGGCAATGCCTACTCGGAGCCCGAACCGGAAACCGGTATCGAGATCCACAAGTACGGCGCCCACCTCTTCCACACCAGTAACAAGCGGGTGTGGGACTACGTGCGCCAGTTCACCGACTTCACCGGCTACCAGCACCGCGTGTTCGCGCTGCACAAGGGCCAGGCCTACCAGTTCCCGATGGGCCTGGGTCTGGTGTCCCAGTTCTTCGGGCGGTACTTCTCCCCGGACGAGGCCCGCGCGCTGATCGCCGAGCAGTCGGCCGAGATCGAGACCGGCGACGCGCAGAACCTGGAAGAGAAGGCCATCTCGCTGATCGGCCGCCCGCTCTACGAGGCGTTCGTCAAGCACTACACCGCCAAGCAGTGGCAGACCGACCCCGCCACCCTGCCCGCGGCGATCATCAACCGGCTGCCGGTCCGGTACAACTTCGACAACCGCTACTTCAACGACACCTATGAAGGTCTGCCTGCCGACGGGTACACCGCGTGGCTGCAGAACATGGCCGCCGACGACCGGATCGAGATCCGGCTGGACACCGACTGGTTCGACGTCCGCGACGAACTCCGCGCCGAGAGCCCCGATGCGCCGGTGGTGTACACCGGCCCGCTGGACCGCTATTTCGACTACGTCGACGGCCGGCTCGGCTGGCGCACCCTGGACTTCGAGACCGAGGTCCTGGCGACCGGTGACTTCCAGGGCACGCCCGTCATGAACTACAACGACGGTGATGTGCCCTTCACCCGCATCCACGAGTTCCGGCACTTCCACCCGGAGCGTGACTACCCGGCCGACAAGACGGTCATCATGCGGGAGTACTCCCGCTTCGCCGAGAACGACGACGAGCCCTACTACCCGATCAACACCGAGGCCGACCGGACGCTGCTGGCCGGCTACCGCGAGCGGGCCCGGGCCGAAACGGCCGCGGCAGCGGTCCTGTTCGGTGGCCGCCTGGGCACCTATCAGTACCTCGACATGCACATGGCCATCGCCAGTGCGCTCAACATGTACGACAACATCCTGGCCCCGCACCTGCGCGACGGCGCGCCGCTGCCGGCCTCAGACGAAAGCAGCAATCCATGAGTGACATCCCCTCCGGCGCGCTCGAAGGCGTCGAGTCGCGGGCCGTCAGCCTGCTGTCCCGGGTCATCCTGCCGCGGCCGGGCGAACCGCTCGACGTGCGCCAGCTCTACATCGAGGAGTCGGCCACCAACGCGCGGCGAGCCCACGCCCCGAGCCGCACCACGCTGGAGATCGGTACCGAATCCGAGGTGTCGTTCGCCACCTACTTCAACGCGTTCCCCGCCAGCTACTGGCGGCGCTGGTCGATCCTGGAATCGGTGGTGCTGCGGGTCGAGATCACCGGCAGCGCCCGCGTCGACGTGTACCGGTCCAAGGCGACCGGGGCGCGAATCACGGTGGGCGGCACCGAAATCGTCGATTCCGGCGTCGCCGAGTTCGAGATGGGCCTGGAACCGTTTGAAGACGGCGGCTGGATCTGGTTCGACATCACCACCGATTCGCCGGTGACGGTGCGCAGCGCGGGCTGGTACGCACCGGTCCCGGCGCCCGGTGTGGCCAACATCGCGCTCGGTATCCCGACGTTCAACCGGCCCGCCGACTGCGTCAACGCGCTCGCGGCCCTGACCTCGGATCCGTTGGTGGACAAGGTCATCACCGCGGTCATCGTGTCCGACCAGGGCAACAACAAGGCCAAGGACCACCCCGGTTTCGCCGCGGCCGCGGCCCCGCTGGGCGACCGGCTCACCATCCACAACCAGCCGAACCTCGGCGGGTCCGGCGGATACAGCCGGGTGATGTACGAGGCGCTGAAGAACACCGACTGCCAGCAGATCCTGTTCATGGACGACGACATCCGCATCGAGCCGGACTCGATCCTGCGCGCGCTGGCACTGAGCCGGTTCGCGAAGGTGCCCACCCTGATCGGTGGCCAGATGCTCAACCTGCAGGAGCCGTCACACCTGCACGTGATGGGCGAGATGGTCGACTCGGAGAACTTCATGTGGACCGGCGCGGTCAACACCGAGTACGACCACAACTTCGCCAAGTACCCGCTCAACGACGAAGAGGAATACCGCAGCCGGATCCTGCACCGCCGCATCGATGTCGACTACAACGGCTGGTGGATGTGCATGATCCCGCGCCAGGTCGCCGAGGAGCTCGGTCAGCCGCTGCCGCTGTTCATCAAGTGGGACGACGCCGACTACGGACTGCGCGCCGGTGAGCACGGCTACCCGACGGTGACGCTGCCGGGCGCGGCCATCTGGCACATGGCGTGGAGCGACAAGGACGACGCCATCGACTGGCAGGCGTACTTCCACCTGCGCAACCGCCTGGTGGTGGCGGCACTGCACTGGGACGGCGATGTCAAGGGACTGATCGCCAGCCATCTCAAGGCGACCCTGAAACACCTTCTCTGCCTTGAGTATTCGACGGTCGCCATCCAGAACAAGGCGATGGACGACTTCCTGGCCGGCCCCGAGCACATCTTCTCCATCCTGGAGTCGGCGCTGCCCGAGATCCGGGCGATGCGCCAGGAATTCCCGGACGCCGTCGTGCTGGCGAGTGCCACCACGCTGCCCACCCCGTCGGACAAGAAGTGGCGCAGGAAGGTCAAGATCCCGGTCGGCCCGGTATCGATCTCCTACCGGCTGGCCCGAGGGTTGCTCTACCAGCTGACCGCCCATGATCCCGAACACCATGTGCGCCCGCAGATCAACGTCGCCACCCAGGACGCGCGCTGGTTCTCGCTGTGCAAGGTCGACGGCGTCACGGTCACCACGGCCGACGGCCGTGGCGTGGTGTACCGCCAGCGGGACCGCGAGAAGATGTTCGAGCTGCTGCGCGAGTCGGTCAAGCGACAGGCACTGCTGGCCCGCAAGTTCAACCGGATGCGCAAGGTGTACCGCGCCGCGCTGCCCGAACTCACCAGCACCCAGCGCTGGGAGGCCGTGCTCAACGCGCACGCCGAGACCACCTCTTTGGAAAAGGCGTGATGTGGCAGGCGATCTGACGCGCGAGGAGACCGCGCTGGTGGTGGTGCAGGCCACGCTGGCCGGCCGGCCGGGAGTGCTCCCCGCCGCGCGCGTCCTTTCGCATTTCGGTGAACACAGCGCGGGCTGGGTCGGCGTCGCCGCGCTCGGTGCCGTGCTGGCGCCGCAGCGTCGCAGGGCCTGGCTGACCGCCGGCATCGGAGCCTTCGCCGCCCMCGCGGCGGCGGTGGTGATCAAGCGCGTGGTGAAACGTGAACGCCCGCACAACCCGGCGATCGCCGTGAACGTCGCGACACCGAGCCGGTTGAGCTTCCCGTCGGCGCACGCCACCTCGACCACCGCGGCCGCCATCCTGATCGGCCGGGCCACCGGATCGCGGCTGCCGTGGTCGGTGATCCCGCCGATGGCGCTGTCGCGCTTGGTGCTCGGGGTGCATTACCCGACGGACGTCCTCACCGGCGTGGTGGTCGGTGCACTGACGGCCAAGACGGTGGGGGCGATCTCAGAAAAACTGGGTGAAGGAGTCGTGCAGTGAGTGAAGAAGCGCCGGCGTCGACCCTCGGCCCGCCCAAGAACCTCTTCACCGGGGTGATCAAGGCGCTTCGCCCGCGGCAATGGGTGAAGAACCTTCTGGTGCTCGCCGCGCCGCTGGCCGCCCTGGGCACCGACGTCCAATACGACTACGGCTTCCTGGCGTCCCGCGTCGCCGCGGCATTCGTGGTGTTCAGCATGGCGGCGTCGTGTATCTACCTGATCAACGACGCCCGCGACGTCGAGGCGGATCGGCAGCACCCGACCAAGCGGTTCAGGCCGATCGCTGCGGGGGTTGTCCCCGAGTCGTTGGCTTACGGCCTGGCCGCCGTGCTGGGCGTGGCGGCGCTGGCTCTCAGCTATCTGGTCAGTCCCAATCTCGCGGTGGTCATCGCGGTCTACATCGCCATTCAGCTGGCGTACTGCTTCGGCCTCAAGCACCAGGCGGTGCTCGACATCTGCATCGTCTCGTCGGCCTACCTGATCCGGGCGATCGCCGGTGGCGCCGCCACCAATATCCAGTTGTCGCAATGGTTCCTGTTGGTCATGGCGTTCGGCTCGCTGTTCATGGCGGCCGGCAAGCGTTATGCCGAGCTGCAACTGGCCGAGCGCACCGGCGCCAAGATCCGTAAGTCGCTGGAGAGCTACACCAGTTCCTATCTGCGCTTCGTCTGGACGCTGGCCGCCACCGCCGTGGTGTTGTGCTACGCCCTGTTCGCCTTCGAACGTGACGGCGGGTCGGCGTCGTGGTGGGCCGTGTCGATCATCCCGTTCACCATCGCGATCCTGCGCTATGGCGTCGACATCGACGGCGGCGAGGCGGGTGAACCGGAGGACATCGCCCTGGGTGACCGGGTACTCCAGCTGCTCGCGCTGGCGTTGATCGGAACAGTCGGTGCCGCTGCCTACTTCGGCTGACCGCGCCGGCCGCGCCATCGCGGCGTGGTTGTCCGGTTGGCCGTCGTTCCGCTACAGCACATCGGTGCGGATCAGCCTGTGGGTCTCGGTGGTCGTGGTGGCCGGACTCTTCGGCTGGGGTGCCTGGCAACGGCGCTGGATCGCCGACGACGGTCTCATCGTGTTGCGTACGGTGCGGAACCTGTTGGCGGGCAACGGGCCCGTGTTCAACGCCGGGGAACGCGTGGAGTCCAACACCTCCACCCTGTGGACCTACCTGATCTACGGTGCGAGCTGGCTCAGCGGGCCGGTGCGCCTGGAGTACGTCGCACTGACGCTGGCCTTGGTGTTCTCGGTTGCCGGCGTGGTGATGATGATGCTGGGCACCGGGCGGCTGTATGCACCGGGTCTGATGGGTCGGCAGGCGGTGTTGCTGCCCGCCGGTGCGCTGATCTACATCGCGGTCCCGCCGGCCCGCGACTTCGCCACCTCCGGCCTCGAAAACGGTTTGGTGCTGGCCTATGTCGGCCTGCTGTGGTGGTTGATGGTGGCCTGGTCGCAGGCGCAGCGGCTGCCCGGGCAGCGGCGTCAGGGCGCGGTGTTCCTCGCGGCGCTGGCCTTCGTCGCGGGGCTGAGCGTATTGGTGCGCCCGGAACTGGCCCTGCTCGGCGGTGTCGCTCTGCTGATGATGCTGGTGGCCGAACGGAGTTGGGGACGCCGGTTCCTGATCGTGGCCGCAGGTGGTGCATTGCCGGTGGGCTATCAGATCTTCCGGATGGGTTACTACGCACTGGCGGTCCCGCAGACCGCCATCGCCAAGGACGCCTCGGGCTCGAAATGGGCGCAGGGTTTCGAGTACCTGACCAACTTCAACAACCCGTATCTGCTCTGGGTGCCGCTGGTACTGGTGGTGCTGCTCGCGGTGGTGTTGCTGCGGGGCCGATCGCACCCGTGGACCATCCGGCAGGTCGAGCCGAACGGGTCCGCGCACCGGCCGAGTCGTGCGGCGCGGATCGTGCAAAGCCCCACCGCGGTGGTCGTATTCATGGTCGGCAGTGGTCTGCTGCAGGCCGTGTACTGGATTCGCCAGGGCGGTGACTTCATGCACGGGCGGGTGCTGCTCACCGCGTTGTTCTGTGTGCTGGCACCGCTTTCGGTGATCCCGGTCCGGGTTCCGGAGGAGGCGCGCGTCAGCAGGCAGACCGGCTATCTGCTGGCAGGGGCGACGAGTGTGCTGTGGCTGGCGATCGCGGGATGGTCACTGTGGGCGGCGAATTCGCCCGGCATGGGCGCCGACGCCACCAGGGTGACGTACTCGGGCATCGTCGACGAGCGGCGTTTCTATGCCCAGGCCACCGGGCATGCGCATCCGCTGACCGCGGCGGACTACCTGGACTATCCGCGGATGCGCGCGGTGCTCACCGCCATCAACAACACCCCCGACGGTGCCCTGCTGCTGCCGTCGGGTGACTACGACCGCTGGGATGTGGTGCCCGCCAAGCCACCCCCACCGGACAAGCTCTATCGGAACGGCGAAACCGGTCCGCACACAGTCTTTTTCACCAATATGGGCATGTTGGGCATGAATGTCGGGCTCGATGTCCGGGTGATCGACCAGATCGGTCTGGTGAACACCTTGGCCGCGCACACCGCGCGCCTCGAGGACGCCCGCATCGGCCACGACAAGAACCTGTTCCCCGACTGGGCCGTCGCCGAGGGCCCGTTCCTCAAGGAGCGGCCCTATATCCCGGTCTACCTGGACGAGGACTGGATTGCCCAGGCCGAGGTGGCGCTCACGTGTCCGGAAACCCACGTGATCCTGAACTCCGTGCGCGGCAACCTGACGCCCCGGTTGTTCCTGTCCAACCTCACCCACGCGCTGCAGTTCGGCAGTTACCGGATCGACCGGGTTCCCCTCTATGAGCTGTATCGCTGCGGCCTGGTGGCCCCGCCGCCGAAGGTTCCGCCCTACACCGGAATGCCCGCTACGGGCCCCTAGGGTTTTGGTGGTCTCGTAACGCCCCGGCTATGTTGTGGCGATACAAGAAGCGTGGAGGCACTGGTGCCCCCGCTCGGGGGACTCCGGCCTTGAAATGCGAAGCATCGCATTGCCTGTGAAACGGAATGGATGAACGACGCATGCGCAGGACCAAAGGTGTGAAGCTGATCACAGCACCGCTGCGCGCGGTGCTGGTGACGCTTGTCACCACGGTCGCCGCGCTGGTGGTGCCGCTGCCCGCTGCCCACGCGTTCTCGCGTGAAGGGCTGCCGGTCGAATATCTCGACGTGTTCTCCGCGGCGATGAACCGCAACATCCGGGTCGAGTTCCAGGGGACCGGAGGCGCACCGGCGCCCGCACCGGGTACCGGAACGGCCCCCGCGCCGACATCGACTCAGGCGGCGCCCAGCAGTCGCGCCGTCTACCTGCTCGACGGCCTGCGCGCCCAGGACGACTACAACGGCTGGGACATCAACACCGCCGCCTTCGAGTGGTTCTACGGTTCCGGCGTCTCGGTCGTGATGCCCGTCGGCGGGCAGTCCAGCTTCTACAGCGACTGGTACTCGCCGTCGTCCTTCAACAGCCAGGGCTACACCTACAAGTGGGAGACCTTCCTCGCCAGCGAGCTGCCGCAGTGGCTGGCAGCCAACAAGCAGATCTCCAGTTCGCGCAACGGGGTCGTCGGGCTGTCCATGGCAGGTGGGGCGGCCCTGACGCTGGCCGCCTATCACCCGCAGCAGTTCAGTTATGCCGCGTCGCTGTCCGGGTTCCTCAACCCGTCGACGGTGTTCATGAAGCAGGCCATCCGGGTCGCGATGCTCGACGCCGGCGGCTACAACGTCGACAACATGTGGGGCCCACCCTGGGACCCCGCGTGGAAGCGCAACGACCCCGTCGAACAGGTGGGCAGGCTGGTGGCCAACGGCACCCGCCTGTGGGTCTACTGCGCGCCCGGCGGGTCGACGCCGATCGACGAGAACGCCGACCCCGGCCAGAAGCTGAACGCCGACAGCCTGGAGGGGCTGGCGATCGGCAGCAACAAGCGATTCCAGGATCGCTACACCGCTGCCGGCGGCCGCAACGCGACCTTCCAGTTCCCTTCCTCGGGGAACCATTCGTGGGCGTACTGGGGCGCCCAATTACAGGCTCTCAAACCCGATCTCATCGCCACCCTGAACGGCTGAGGCAGGAGTGAAACGGGACCATTTCGGTGACAGGGGCGGACTTTCGCGGAAGAGAGAGTCACACAGACTTGTGATTGACTACACGGGCAATGCGGCCCGGACCGGCGCACACCGACCGGGTGCGGCACACGACAGAATGGATTGGTAAGCAGTTATGAGTTTCGTTGGGAAAATTCGCGGCGCCACGCGCCGAGTGGKGGKCGCGGCCGCCGCGGCCGCGGTACTGCCCGGTTTGGTGGGCGTTGTCGGAGGCTCGGCGACTGCTGGTGCCTTCTCCCGGCCGGGTCTCCCGGTCGAATACCTGGACGTTCCGTCGGCCGGTATGGGCCGCGACATCCGGATCCAGTTCCAGAGCGGTGGTGCGAACTCGCCGGCGGTGTACATGCTGGACGGGCTGCGCGCGCAGGACGACTTCAACGGCTGGGACATCAACACGGCCGCATTCGAGTGGTACAACGGCTCGGGCATCTCGATGGTCATGCCCGTCGGTGGCCAGTCCAGCTTCTACTCCGACTGGTACAAGCAGGCCTGTGGCAAGGCCGGTTGCTCCACGTACAAGTGGGAGACCTTCCTGACCCAGGAACTGCCGGCATGGCTGCAGGCCAACCGTCAGGTCAAGCCCACCGGTGGCGCGGCCGTCGGTCTGTCGATGGCCGGTTCGGCCGCGATGACGCTGGCGATCTACCACCCGCAGCAGTTCATCTACGCCGGCTCGATGTCGGGCTTCCTCAACCTGTCCGAGGGCTGGTGGCCCTTCCTGGTCAACATCTCCATGGGTGACGCCGGCGGCTACAAGGCCGACGACATGTGGGGCAAGACGGGCGACGCGGGCAGCGCGTGGAAGCGCAACGACCCGCTGGTGAACATCAACCAGCTGATCGCCAACAACACCCGGCTCTGGGTCTACTGCGGCAACGGCACCCCGTCCGAGCTCAGCGGCGGCGCCAGCCAGGGCAACCTGTTCAACGCGAAGTTCCTCGAAGGCTTGACCATCCGTACCAACAAGACCTTCCGGGACACCTACATCGCCAACGGCGGCACCAACGCCGTGTTCAACTTCCCGGAGAACGGCGTGCACGACTGGCCGTACTGGGGCCAGCAGCTGCAGGCCATGAAGCCGGACATGCAGCGCGTGCTGGGAGCCGTGCCGACCGCCTGATCCGCGGCACAGCGACGAACAACTGAAGACTGACGGCGGTGACCCCTCGGGGTCGCCGCCGTCAGTCGTTTGTGGATCGTTTCGAAAGCAACGGGCGTCAGTGATGTGATTCACTACAACGCGGTGGTGGGGAGAGATCGGTGACCAGGATGAGGTGGGATATGCACGCGACGATCCGTCGAGCCGCGCAGGCGACCTGCGCAGTGCTGCTGGCGCTGGGCCTGTGGTCGGCCGCGGGAACGGTCGATACCCCCGCCAAGGCCGACGGCATCGAATACCTCCAGGTCCCCTCGGCGGCGATGGGCCGCGACATCCCGGTGGCCTTCCAGGGCGGTGGCCCGCACGCGGTCTATCTGCTCGACGCCTTCAACGCCGGCCCAGACGTGAGCAACTGGGTGGGCGCGGGTGCGTTCAACACGCTTGCCGGTAAGGGCATCTCGGTGGCCGCCCCGGCCGGTGGCGCGTTCAGCATGTACACCAACTGGGAGCAGGACGGCAGCAAGCAGTGGGAGACGTTCCTGTCCCAGGAACTGCCGGACTGGCTGGCGGCCAACAAGGGCCTGGCCCCCTCCGGGCACGGCATCGTCGGTGCGGCGCAGGGTGGCACCGCGGCGCTGACGCTGGCGGAGTTCCATCCGGACCGCTTCCGCTACGCCGGGTCGATGTCGGGCTTCCTCACCGTCGGCAACACCTTCCTCAACGGCGCGATCACCGCGGGGATGGCGCAGTTCGGCGGGGTCAACACCCAGAACATGTGGGGGCCCGCGCAGTTCGGCCGGTGGAAGTGGCACGACCCCGACGCCCACGTACAGCTGTTGGCGGACAACAACACCCGCATCTGGGTGTTCAGCCCGCAGACCCTGACGTGTGCCGATCCGGCCGCGATGATCGGCTACTGCGATCAGGCCCAGGGCAGCAACCGGGCCTTCTACTCGCATTACCGCGGCCTCGGCGGCCGCAACGGGCACTTCGACTTCCCGACCGGTGGACAGCACGACTGGAGCAGCTGGGGCCCGCAACTGGCGGCGCTGTCCGGCGACCTCTCGGCCGCCATCCGCTGACCCCGGTTCGACCCGCTGCGACCAACGCCACAGTCACGGCATCGTCTCGGGCTTGTCTCACGCCGGGGCCTGCGCGGGAGAGCCGGTACCGTGGAACCGTGCTGCGTAACCACCGGTGGACAGCGGGTCTGGCAAAGAGACCCGCCCTGGTGCTGACCCCGCTGATGCTGGCCTCCACCGCGGTGGCGGCGTGCGGATGTTCGTTCAGTGACGACGTCATCACCACCATCGGGCTGCCGTCGTCGCAGTCCGCGGGGCACACCGACGGGTTGGGCAGCATCGCGCCGCCGGCGGCCAGTGCAACCGGCGGGCGGCACGAGCACATGCCGATGTCGCATCAGCAGCAGTCCTATCTGGACGCGCTGGGGACGGCCGGCGTGCACCCGTCCGACGAGATCATCGCGCTGACCATCGGGTCCTACGTCTGCCAGGCCCGCGCGGCGAAGCAGACCGATCAGGCGGTGTGGGACTTCGTGCTGCCGTTGGTGCGGGCGGATGTCCGTGAGGCGCACGTCAGCTCGGCAGCGCCGCCGACGGGTGAGGTCGACTCCGTCACCGCCGACTACATTCGCATCGCGACCGACCAGCTCTGCTGACCGCGCCCCGCGGATTCCAAGCAGGCCGGCGTTGACTTGAGGAGCGCTCAGAACTATGGCGAACAATCGCAAACGCCACCGGATTCTCGCGGTGGCCGCGGCCGGGGCCGTCGCCGTCCTGGTGGCGGTGATCGTCGCCGCGCTGGTGGTCTGGCTGCGCCAGCCGGAGTCCCCACCGCTGGCCACGCCGTCGACGCCGCCCCCGTCAGGCCAGCAACAGAGCAGCGCACCGTCGACCAGCAAGCCGCGCCCCGAGTCCCAGGACGCCAGCTGCCCGGATGTGTTCCTGCTGTCGATCCCCGGCACCTGGGAGTCCTCTCCGGTGCTCGACCCGAACAACCCGGTGCAGTTCCCGCTGGCGCTGCTGCTGAACGTCACCAACCCGTTGCTGCAACAGTTCGGTCCGGACCGGGTGCAGGTCTACACCGTCCCGTACACCGCGCAGTTCCATAACCCGTTCTCCGCGGACGGGCAGATGTCCTACAACGACTCCCGCGCCGAGGGGATGAAGAACGCGGTCAAGGCGTTGACGGACATCAACAACCGGTGCCCGTTGACCAGTTATGTGATCGCCGGCTTCTCCCAGGGCGCGGTGATCGGCGGCGATCTGGCCAGCGACATCGGCAACGGCCGCGGCCCGGTGGACCAGGACCTGGTGCTCGGCGTGACGCTCATCGCGGACGGCAGGCGCCAGGACAACGTCGGCCAGAACCTGCCCGCGAATCCGCCGGGGCAGGGCGCCGAGATCACGTTGCACGAGGTGCCGATGCTGTCGGCGCTGGGTCTGGCCATGACGGGCCCCCGCGACGGCGGCTTCGGCGCTTTAAACGACCGCACCTATCAGATCTGCGGTAACGGCGACCTGATCTGCGCCGCCCCCGAGGAGGCGTTCTCGGTGGGCAACCTGCCCGCGACCCTGCAGACCCTGCTGGGCAGCACCGCAGGGCCCGTGCACGCGCTGTACAACACGCCGCAGTTCTGGAGCCTGGACGGCCAGACGGCCACCCAGTGGACGGAGCAGTGGGCCCGCAACCTGCTGGAGAACGCTCCGCACCCCAAGCACAGCTGAGGCAGGCACCCCACCGCCGTCGCTTCGCTCGCCCAGATCCCCGACTCGCCGGTAACCAGATTTGGCCTGCGGGAATCGGTCGCCTAACATTAAGAGAAAGCTAAGAGTGGCAGGCGGTCGTCGGAGGGGGGATCCGGGAGCCCCGGTACGATCGCCGGGGCTCGCGATGATCGTGCTGAAGTGTGTGCAGTGACAGGAGAATTTGATGCCGTTCCATAACCCGTTCCTCAAGGACGGTCAGATCAAGTTCCCCGATGGAGCCAGCATCGTCTCGCACGTCGAGCGCTGGGCCAAGGTCCGTGGCGACAAGCTCGCCTACCGCTTCCTGGATTTCTCCACCGAACGCGACGGCGTCCCCCGCGATCTCACCTGGGCCCAGTTCAGCGCCCGCAACAAGGCCGTCGCGGCCCGGCTGCAGCAGGTCACCCAGCCCGGCGACCGGGTCGCGATCCTGTGCCCGCAGAACCTGGACTACCTCGTCGCCTTCTTCGGCGCGCTCTACGCCGGCCGCATCGCGGTGCCGCTGTTCGATCCGTCCGAGCCCGGTCACGTCGGGCGTCTGCACGCGGTGCTCGACAACTGCAGCCCGACCGCCATCCTGACCACCACCGAAGCCGCCGAAGGCGTCCGCAAGTTCTTCCGCAGCCGGCCGGCCAACCAGCGCCCCCGTGTCATCGCCGTGGACGCCGTGCCCGACGACGTCGCCGCCACGTGGGAAGAGGTGGTGGCCACCGAGGAGACCATCGCCTACCTGCAGTACACCTCCGGCTCGACGCGTATCCCCACCGGCGTGCAGATCACGCACCTGAACCTGGCCACCAACGTGCTGCAGGTCGTCGAAGCCCTGGAGGGCGAAGAAGGCGACCGCGGCATCACCTGGCTGCCCTTCTTCCACGACATGGGCCTCATCACCGTCCTGCTGGCGCCGATGATCGGCCACTACGTCGCGTTCATGACCCCGGCCGCCTTCGTGCGTAGGCCCGAGCGGTGGATCCGCGAGCTCGCCCGCAAGGAAGGCGACACCGGCGGCACCATCTCGCCCGCCCCGAACTTCGCCTTCGACCACGCCGCGGCCCGCGGCGTTCCCAAGGAGGGCGCCGAGACGCTGGACCTGTCCAACGTCAAGGCCATCCTCAACGGCAGCGAGCCCATCTCGGCGGCCACGGTGCGCCGGTTCAACGAGGCGTTCGCACCGTTCGGCTTCCAGCCCAAGGCCATCAAGCCGTCCTACGGCCTGGCCGAGGCCACCCTCTTCGTGTCGACGACGCCGTCGGCCGAAGAACCCAAGATCATCAACGTCGACCGCGATGCGCTGAACACCGGCCGCATCGTCGAGGTCGCTGCCGACTCGCCCAAGGCTGTCGCGCAGGCCTCGGCGGGCAAGGTCGGCATCTCCGAGTGGGCCGTCATCGTCGACGCCGAGTCGGCCACCGAACTGGTCGACGGCCAGATCGGCGAGGTCTGGCTCAGCGGACAGAACATGGGCACCGGCTACTGGGGTAAGCCGGACGAGACCCGGGAGATCTTCCAGAACACCCTGAAGTCGCGGACCAGCCCGTCGCATGCCGAGGGCGCCGCTGACGACGCGATGTGGGTGCGCACCGGCGATTTCGGCGCGTTCTACGACGGCGATCTCTACATCACCGGCCGCGTGAAGGATCTGGTGATCATCGACGGCCGCAACCACTACCCGCAGGACCTGGAGTACTCGGCGCAGGAATCCAGCAAGGCGTTGCGCACCGGCTTCGTGGCCGCCTTCTCGGTTCCCGCCAACCAGCTGCCGGCCGAGGTCTTCGAAAACAGCCATGCCGGACTGAAATTCGACCCGGAGGACTCCTCGGAGCAGTTGGTCATCGTCGGTGAACGGGCGCCGGGCTCGCACAAACTGGACCTGGCCCCGGTGGTCGACGACATCCGCGCCGCCATCGCGGTGCGCCACGGCGTCACCGTGCGCGACGTGCTGCTCACCCCCGCCGGTGCCATCCCGCGGACCTCCAGCGGCAAGATCGGCCGCCGCGCCTGCCGCGCCGCCTACCTCGACGACTCCTTGCGCAGCGGCAAGATCGCCAATGCCTTCCCGGACGAAGCTGACTGACCCCCGCACTCAACCGGCCCGTCATCAAGGCCGCACGGCGGCGAAAGTGAATGAAAATGACTGAAAACAGCGAGAATTCGCAGGAATCGTCAAAGACTGCCGCCACTCCGGCCTTCGACATGACGGTCAACGAGATGCGCGAATGGCTGCGCAACTGGATCGCCACCGCCACCGGTCAGTCCGCGGATGCGATCAACGAATCGGCACCCATGGTCGAACTCGGCCTGTCCTCCCGGGACGCCGTCGCCATGGCCTCGGACATCGAGGACCTGACCGGTGTCGCACTGACCGCCACCGTCGCGTTCCGGCACCCCACCATCGAGTCGCTGGCCCAGGTCATCGTCGAGGGCGAGCCGGAACCCCCGAACACCGGTGACGAGGACTGGTCGCGGCCGGCCGGTGTCGA
Organism: Mycobacterium sp. P2_H7; assembly: GCF_056403275.1. Classification (NCBI taxonomy): domain Bacteria; kingdom Bacillati; phylum Actinomycetota; class Actinomycetes; order Mycobacteriales; family Mycobacteriaceae; genus Mycobacterium; species Mycobacterium sp. P2_H7. Next base: position 87,387 of record NZ_JBFUFU010000021.1, read on the forward strand.
GGACATCGCGATCATCGGTGTGGCGACCCGCTTCCCGGGTGATATGAACAGCCCCGACGAGATGTGGGCCGCACTGCTCGAGGGCCGCGACGCCATCACCGATCTGCCCGAAGGCCGCTGGGAGGAGTTCCTCAGCGAACCGCGCGTCGCGGAACGGGTGAGCAGGGCCCGTACCCGTGGTGGATACCTCTCCGACATCAAGGGTTTCGACTCGGAGTTCTTCGCGCTGTCGAAGATGGAAGCCGACAACATCGACCCGCAGCAGCGGATGGCACTCGAGCTGACGTGGCAGGCCCTTGAGCATGCGCGGATCCCGGCATCGAGTCTGCGCGGCACCAATGTCGGTGTCTACGTTGGTAGTTCGGTCAACGACTACAGCTTCATGGCGGTCTCCGACCCGTCGGTCTTCCACCCGTACGCCATCACCGGTACGGCCAGCTCGATCATCGCCAACCGGGTGTCGTACTTCTTCGACTTCCGTGGACCGTCGGTGGCCCTGGACACCGCGTGCTCCAGCTCGCTGGTCGCCGCGCATCAGGGCGTGCAGTCGCTGCGCACCGGCGAGTCCGACGTCGTCGTGGTCGGTGGCGTCAACGCGCTGATCACCCCCATCGTCACCATCGGGTTCGACGAGGTCGGCGGCGTGCTGGCCCCGGACGGCCGGATCAAATCGTTCTCCGCCGACGCGGACGGCTACGCCCGCTCCGAGGGCGGCGGCATGCTCATCCTCAAGCGGCTGTCGGACGCCCGCCGTGACGGTGACCCGATCCTGGCGGTCATCGCCGGCTCGGCGGTCAACCACGACGGCCGGTCCAACGGCATGCTGGCGCCCAATCCCGATGCGCAGGAAGCGGTTCTGCGTAAGGCGTACAAGAACGCCGGCATCGACCCTCGCGACGTCGACTATGTCGAGGCGCACGGCACCGGCACCATCCTGGGTGACCCGATCGAGGCCGACGCGCTGGGCCGGGTCATCGGACGCGGGCGGGCGGCGGACAAGCCCGCCCTGCTCGGTGCGGTGAAATCCAATGTGGGCCACCTGGAATCGGCGGCCGGCGCGGCAAGCCTGACCAAGATGGCGCTGTCCCTGCAGCATGGCAAGATTCCGCCGTCCATCAACTACGCCGGACCCAACCCGTACATCGACTTCGACAAGGAACACCTCAAGGTCAACGACACCGTCTCGGAGTGGCCGCGCTACAGCGGACATGCCATCGCCGGTGTGTCGGGCTTCGGCTTCGGTGGCGCCAACGCGCACCTGGTGCTGCGCGAGGTGCTGCCGGCAGATCTGGTCGAGCCCGAGGTCGAACCCGAAGCGGTCGAACAGAAGTCGGCCGACGACGCGGATGCCGTGTATGTCGGCGGGGTCCGGATGGACGAGTACGGCGAGTTTGTCGATGAGCCCGAGTACCCGGCCTACGACGAAGGCAGCCATGAACTTCCCGGTCTGACCGATGAGGCCAAGCGGCTGATCGAGGCCGGCCGTCAGGAGCTGGAATCCGAGGAGCAGCCCACTCCCGTTGTGCCGCTGGTCATCTCCGGCTTCCTCACTTCGCGCAAGAAGGCCGCCGCCACCGAGCTGGCCGACTGGATCGACAGCGAAGAAGGCCGCGCCTCGTCGCTGGAATCGATCGGGCGTTCGCTGTCCAAGCGCAACCATGGTCGCTCGCGCGCGGTGGTGCTGGCCCACGATCACGACGAGGCGATCAAGGGCCTGCGTGCCATCGCCGACGGCAAGCAGAGCCCACTGGTGCTGGCCTCCGACGGTCCCGTCACCAACGGACCCGTCTGGGTGCTCGCCGGATTCGGTGCGCAGCACCGCAAGATGGGCAAGAGTCTCTACCTGCGTGACGAGGTCTTCGCCGAGTGGATCAACAAGGTCGACGCACACATCCAGGATGAGCGCGGCTACTCCGTCGTCGAACTGATCCTCGACGACGCGATCGACTACACCAACGAGACCTGCGAATACCCCATCGAGGTGGTCCAGACGGTGATCTTCGCCCTCCAGATCGCGCTCGGTGAGCTGCTGAAGCACCACGGTGCGAAACCCGGTGCGGTGGTGGGGCAGTCGCTCGGTGAAGCGGCCGCGGCCTACTTCTCCGGCGGGCTGTCGCTGGCCGACGCGACCCGCACCATCTGCTCGCGCGCACACCTCATGGGTGAGGGCGAGGCCATGCTGTTCGGTGACTACATCCGGCTGATGGCACTGGTCGAGTACTCGGCCGAAGAGATCAAGACCGTCTTTTCCGATTTCCCGGGCCTGGAGGTGTGCGTCTACGCCGCCCCCACCCAGACCGTCATCGGTGGTCCGCCCGAGCAGATCGACGCGATCATCGCCCGCGCCGAGGCCGAGGGCAAGTTCGCCCGCAAGCTGCAGACCAAGGGCGCCAGCCACACTCAGCAGATGGACCCGCTGCTCGGCGAGCTCTCGGCCGAGATCCAGGGCATCGAGGCGCACCCACTGCAGACGGCGTACTTCTCCACCGTGCACGAGGGCAAGTTCATTCGTGCGGGCGCCGAGCCGATCCACGACGTGGAGTACTGGAAGAAGGGGCTGCGTCACAGCGTCTACTTCACCCACGGCATCCGCAACGCCGTCGACAACGGGCACACCACGTTCCTGGAGCTCGCGCCGAATCCGGTGGCGCTCATGCAGGTCGGCCTGACGACGGCCAGCGCGGGACTGCACGACGCGCAACTCATCGGCACGCTCGCCCGCAAGCAGGACGAGGTCGACTCGATGACGGTGGCCATGGCCAACCTGTTCGTCTACGGCCACGACCTGGACCCGCGGGTGTTCTTCGGGTACGGATCCGCCGCGACCGGCGGCCAGGATGACCACGCGAACATCCCGGCCACCCGCTTCAAGCACAAGGAGCACTGGCTCAACGCCCGGTTCGCCGGGGACAGCTCGGTGCTCATCCCGGGGACCCACGTCGCCACGCCCGATGGCAGGCATGTGTGGGAGTACGCCCCGAACGGTGCCACCGACCTGTCGGCACTGGTGAAAGCCGCTGCCACCCAGGTTCTTTCGGACGCCGTCGTGACGGCCTTCGAGCAGCGTGCCGTCCCCGGTGACGGGTCCCGGCTGGTCACCACCCTCACCCGGCACCCGGGCGGCGGCACCGTGCAGGTGCACGCGCGGATCGACGAGTCCTTCACGCTGGTCTACGACGCCGTGGTCAGCCGCAGCGGAACGGCCGCCGCACTGCCGGTGGCCACCGGTGCTGCAGTTGCCATCGGTTCTCCGGTGGTCGGCCAGGTCCCGGCGGAGGATGATGCTCCGTCTGATGTCGCCGCCGGGGCGGCTCCGGCTATCCTCCAGGACAACCTCACCGCCGGAGCGGGTCTCGCGGCCAACTTCGCCAAGTGGTCGCCGGACTCCGCGGAGTCGATCGCGGATCGGTTGGGCGCGATCGTCGGCGGGGCCATGGGCTACGAGCCCGAGGACCTGCCGTGGGAGGTGCCGCTGATCGAGTTGGGCCTGGATTCCCTGATGGCGGTGCGGATCAAGAACCGTGTCGAGTACGACTTCGACCTGCCGCCGATCCAGCTGACCGCGGTGCGCGACGCCAACCTCTACAACGTCGAGGAGCTCATCAAGTACGCGATCGAGCACCGCGACGAGGTCGGTGCCCTGCACGAGCACCAGCTGGGCCAGTCCGCCGAGGAGAACGCGGCGGAGATGAACGCGCTGGTGGCCGCCAGGGCCGCCGCTCCGGAGGAAGCCCCGGTCGAGACCCCGGTCGCGAACCCGACCGAGCTTGAGATTCCGCCGCCGCCCACCGATCCGAGCGGACCGGCCATCCCGGCACCGCCCAGCGACCCGGCCGGCCCCAGTAAGGCCACCGCCGCCGCGGCTGCCGCGAAGGTGCTGACCCAGGAGGCCGTCACCGAGGCGCTCGGCGCCGATGTGCCGCCGCGGGATGCCGCCGAACGCGTCACCTTCGCCACCTGGGCGATCGTCACCGGCAAGTCACCGGGCGGCATCTTCAACGAGCTGCCCGCACTGGACGACGCGGCCGCGGAGAAGTTGGCGCAGCGCCTGTCCGAGCGTGCCGAGGGCACCATCACCGTCGACGAGGTGAAGGACGCCGAGAACATCGAGGCGCTGGCCACCGCGGTCCGCAACCAGCTCGAAGATGGCGTGGTGGACGGGTTCGTGCGCACCTTGCGGGCCCCCAAGGAGGGCTCGAATGCGGTGCCGCTCTTCGTCTTCCACCCCGCCGGTGGATCGACGGTGGTCTACGAGCCGCTGATCAACCGGCTGCCCGCCGACACCCCGGTGTACGGCATCGAGCGGGTCGAGGGCTCCATCGAGGAGCGGGCCGCCGAGTACGTGCCGAAACTGCTTGAGGTGTACCAGGGTCCGTTCGTGCTGGCGGGCTGGTCGCTCGGTGGCGCGCTCGCCTACGCCTGCGCCATCGGCCTCAAGCAGTCCGGAGCGGATGTGCGCTTCGTCGGCCTGATCGACTGCGTGCGGCCTGGCGTGCCGATCGACAACACCCAGGCGGGCATGCGTGCCCGCTGGGATCGGTACGCGCGCTTCGCGGAACGCACCTTCAACGTCGAGGTGCCCGCCATTCCGTACGAGGAGTTGGAGAAGCTCGACGACGAGGGCCAGGTGAAGTTCGTCCTGGATATCGTCGCCCAGAGCGGGGTTCAGGTGCCGGGCGGGATCGTGGAACACCAGCGCACGTCCTACCTGGACAACCGTGCACTGGACACCATCGAACTCCAGCCCTACGACGGGCATGTGACGCTGTACATGGCCGACCGCTACCACGATGACGCGATCGTGTTCGAGCCCGCCTACGCCACCCGCCAGCCCGACGGCGGCTGGGGCGAAGCGGTCAAGGATCTGGAGGTGGTGGCCATCGGTGGCGAGCACATCCAGGCGATCGACGAGCCGATCATCGCCAAGGTCGGCGCGCACATGAGCGAGGCCATCAACCGGATCGAAGCCGAGAAGGACGCGAACAAGTGACTGAAACTCCGTCAGCCCCTGCCGTGACCACTGCGCAGAAGCTTGCCGAGCTGCGCGAAAAGCTGGCTCTGGCAGCCGATCCCGGTGACGAGAAGGCGCGGGCCCGCCGCGATAAGAAGGGCATCCCCAGCGCCCGCGCCCGCATCCACGCGCTGCTGGACCCGGGCAGCTTCCTGGAGATCGGTGCGCTGGCCAAGACCCCCGGCGACCCGAACGCCTTCTACGGCGACGGCGTGGTCACCGGGCACGGCACCATCGATGGCCGCCCCGTGGGCGTCTTCAGCCACGACCAGACGGTGTTCCAGGGTTCGGTCGGCGAGATGTTCGGCCGCAAGGTCGCCAAGCTGATGGAATGGGTGGCCATGGTCGGTTGCCCGATCATCGGCATCAACGACTCCGCCGGTGCCCGCATCCAGGACACCGCGACGTCGCTGGCCTGGTACGCCGAACTCGGCCGCCGCCACGAGATGCTGCGCGGCCTGGTCCCCGAGATCTCCCTGATCTTCGGCAAATGTGCGGGCGGAGCGGTGTATTCGCCGATCCAGACCGACCTGGTGGTCGCGGTGCGCGATCAGGGCTACATGTTCATCACCGGCCCGGACGTCATCAAGGACGTCACCGGTGAGGACGTCAGCTTCGACGAGCTGGGCGGCGCCGACGTGCAGGCGCAGCGTGGCAACATCCACAAGGTGGTCGAATCCGAGTCCGCCGCATACCAGTACGTGCGCGATTACCTGGGCTTCCTGCCGCCCAACCACTTCGACGACGCGCCCATCGTCAACCCGGGCCTGGAGCCCGAGATCACGCCGTCCGACCTGGAACTCGACACGATCGTCCCGGACTCGGACAACACGGCCTATGACATGCACGAGGTCCTGCTGCGGATCTTCGACGACGGCGACGTATTCGAGATCGCCGATCAGCGCAGCCCGTCCATGATCACCGCGTTCGCGCGGGTCGACGGACGCTCGGTCGGCGTGATCGCCAACCAGCCGATGCACATGTCCGGCGCGGTGGGCAACGAGGCCTCCGACAAGGCGGCCGGCTTCATCCGGTTCTGCGATTCGTTCAACCTGCCACTGGTTTTCGTCGTCGACACCCCGGGCGCCATGCCGGGTGTGGAGGAGGAGAAGGGCGGCATCATCAAGCGCGGCGGACGGTTCTTCAACGCCATCGTCGAAGCCGATGTACCGAAGGTGACCATCATCGTGCGCAAGGCGTACGGCGGCGGATACGCGGTGATGGGCTCCAAGCAGCTGTCCGCGGACCTCAACTACGCATGGCCCACCGCGCGGATCGCCGTGATCGGTGCCGAGGGTGCGGCGCAGCTGCTGGTGAAGCGCTTCCCGGATCCGACCGCACCCGAGGTGCAGAAGATCCGCACCGACTTCATCGAGGGCTACAACCTCAACCTGGCCACCCCGTGGATCGCCGCCGAGCGCGGCTACATCGACGGCGTCATCGAACCGCACGAAACCCGGCTGCTGCTGCGCAAGTCGCTGCATCTGTTGCGCGACAAGCAGAACATCCACAAGGTGCAGCGCAAGCACGGCCTGACTCCGCTGTAACGATGGCGAACGCGGTGGTGGTGGGCGGTGGCCCCAACGGGCTGGCCGCCGCCATCACGCTGGCCCGCGCCGGTGTCGAGGTGACGGTGCTCGAGGCCGCCGACGAGGTGGGCGGCGGGGTGCGCTCGGGGGAAGCGATCGTGCCGGGTCTGGTGCACGATCACTGCGCCGCCATCCACCCGATGGCCGTCGGGTCCGAGTTCCTCGGTGGACTGGACCTGGCGAAGCACGGATTGCGGTGGCGCCACCCGGAAATCGACTGCGCACACCCGCTGGACGGCGGTCGTGCCGGGTTGTTGCACCGCAGCGTCACGGACACCGCCGCCGCGCTGGGCCCCGACGGTGCGCGGTGGCGGGCATTGTTCGCCCGTCCGGTCTCCCGCTTCGACTTGTTGTCGCAGGACATCATGGGGCCGCTGCTGCATGTGCCGAAACATCCGCTGGCCCTTGCCCGTTTCGGCATTCCCACGGTTCTGCCCGCCGCGGCGCTGACGAGGGTCTTCCGTACCCCGGAGGCTGCCGCGCTGTTCGGTGGCGTGGCCGCACACGCCTTCCGGCCCCTGCACCACCCGCTGACGTCGGCGATCGGGCTCGGCATCCTCACCGCCGGGCACCGGCACGGCTGGGGGGTCGCCGAGGGCGGCTCGCAGTCGATCACCGATGCGCTCGCCGCGTCGCTGTCCGAGCACGGCGGCAAGGTGGTGACCGGGGTCGAGATCACCTCGGCGGAGCAACTGCCCACCGCCGACGTGGTGCTCTTCGACCTGGCGCCGACAGCCGTCGCCGATATCCTCGGCGACCGGTTGCCCCGCCGGATCGGCCGGGCATTCCGGCGATTCCGATACGGCCCAGGAGCTTTCAAGGTCGACTTCGCGGTGCAGGGCGGCGTGCCGTGGACAAATGCGGCGGCGCGCCGGGCCGGAACCGTGCACCTGGGCGGCGAGTTCGGGGAGATTGCGGCCACCGAGCGACAGATCCAGGCGGGCCGGATGCCCGAACGCCCGTTCCTGATCGTCGGTCAGCAGTACCTCGCCGACCCCGGCCGCTCGGTGGGCGACATCCACCCGGTGTACGCGTACGCCCATGTGCCGCACGGGTTCACCGGTGACGCCACCGAGGCCGTCATCGGGCAGCTCGAGCGGTTCGCGCCCGGCTTCCGTGACCGCGTGGTCGGCATGGCCGTCCGCTCGACCACCGAACTGTCGGTGGACAACCCCAACTTCGTCGGCGGCGACATCAACACCGGGGCAATGGACGTCCGTCAACTGGTGTTCGGGCCGCGGACCACCCTGCACCCCTACCGGCTCGGCACTCCCGGCATGTACCTGTGCTCGGCCGCCACCCCTCCCGGGCCCGGCGCGCACGGGATGTGCGGGGCGAACGCGGCGGCCGACGCCCTCGCCTACCTTCGGCGCTGAAACTCCGACCGCACTCCGAGATGCGGCACACCAGCTCTGATCGGCCATTACACTTCGCCCATGCCGCTCGAGGAAGGCCAGGTGATCGCCGGGTACACCGTCGTGCGGTCGCTCGGTGCGGGCGGGATGGGCGAGGTCTACCTGGCGCAGCACCCGCGGTTACCGCGCCGCGACGCGCTCAAGGTGCTCGGCGCCACCGTGTGCGCCGACCCGGAATACCGGCAGCGCTTCGAGCGCGAGGCCGACATCGCGGCCACCCTGTGGCACCCGCACATCGTGGAGGTCCACGACCGCGGTGACGTCGACGGCCAGTTGTGGATCGCCATGGACTACGTCGAAGGCACCGACGCCGGCGCGCTGCTGTGCGAGCGCTACCCGAACGGCATGCCCGCCGACGACGTGGTGCGCGTCATCGCGGGCGTCGCCGAGGCGCTCGACTACGCGCACCAGAAGGGACTGCTGCACCGCGACGTCAAGCCGGCCAACATCCTGATCGCCAATCCGGACACCCCGGATGAGCGGGTCCTGTTGGCGGACTTCGGCATTGCCCGTCGCACCGGTGAGACCAGCAATCTCACCGGCACCAACATGACCGTCGGGACGGTGGCATATGCGGCGCCCGAGCAGCTGACCGGCGCCGAGATCGACGGCCGCGCCGACCAGTACGCGCTGGCGTCCACCGCCTATCAGTTGCTCACCGGGGCGCCCCCGTTCCAGCATTCGAACCCGGCGGTGGTGATCAGCGCGCACCTGACCGCCACTCCGCCACCCATCGGGGACCGCCGGCCGGAATTGTCCGGTCTGGGGCCGGTTTTCGAGCGGGCGCTGGCCAAGAACCCGACCGAGCGGTACGGCAAGTGCGTGGACTTCGCCCGCGCCCTCGAACACCGCCTCGGCAGTGCCGGATCCGACGCCACCATGCTGGCGATGTCCACGTCCGGGCCGCGACATGCCAAGGTGCACCCGGTCCCGGCGAAACCGCGGTCCCGGCTGCTGGTCCCTGCCGCGGCGCTGGTCCTCGTCGCGGTGGTCGCGGCGGCGGTGGCGTTCGCCTTCGGTGCGTTCAGCGGCACGAGCGGCACCCCCGCCACGTCCGCCCAGCCGAAGTCCGCCACCCCGACGGCCGCGCCACCGCCACCACCACCGCCGGTACCGTCGCCCGCCGTCGCCCCGGCCATCCCCGTCGTGGTCGTCGGAGCCACCTGCGCCACCCTGGGGGCCGCCGGCGTCGCGGAGTCCGGTGCGCCCGCGTACTGCGCCCAGCTGCCGAATGCCGCCTCCACCATCTGGTCGTTGACGGAGCAGGTCACAGCGCCCAGCGCCACCCCCGCCGAGGGCGAGCCCACCTACGCCCCCGAGACCGAGGGACCGGTGCAGGTGTGTGTCGACCAGACGCACCAGACGCGGCTGCGCTGCCTGGAGGACATCATGCGCGGCAACGGCCGAGCGTGATGCCCACTGACGGACCCCGGGAACCCCGGTCGTCGGCCCCGGTCGACCTTGCCGCCGGGATAGCCGCCACGGCGGTCGGTGGCGCCGTCGCCGTCTACCGCGGAGCCGAACGGTTGCCCGTCCTCGGGGGTCTGCTGCACCACACCCGCACCCAACTGGCCGCCCGCGGCGAACGCGCCATGGAACCGGTCAAGGCGGCGGTCGCGACCATCGCGGTGCAGATCGTGGAACGGGTGCTCGACGAACTGGACCTCAACGAGCTCGTGCGCACGCGGGTCGATCTGGTCGGCTTGGCGAACGAGGTGGTGGACGGGATCGACCTGCAGGCGATCATCCGGCAGTCCACCGAGTCCGTCACCGCCGAGGTGATGACCGACGTTCGCAGCCAGGGCGAACGGGCCGACGACCTGGTATCGGGTTTTGTCGACCGCCTGCTGGGGCGTGAGCGTGAGTGACGTCCGCGCCGCCGGTGTCGTCAGCCGCGGGGTCGCCGCGGTGATCGACCTGGTGATCGTCGGGATCGTGCTGGCCGCGATCTACCTCGGTCTGCTGTTGAGCCGGTTGATGTTCCACCCCACCGCATTCCGGGTGCCGACCACGAGCGCGATCTTCTCCACCGCCGTGCTGTTCGTCGTCGCGGTCGGCTACCTCACCGCGTGCTGGGCGGTATCGGGCTGCACGGTCGGATCGGTGACCATGGGTTTGCGGGTGACGGGCCGGCGCGGAGGGCGGGTATCGCCCGCGGTGGCGTTGCTCCGGGCGGTGGCGTACGTGCTGCTCCCGGTCGGGCTGCTGTGGGCGGCCGTCGACCGGCGCCGGAGATCGTTGCAGGACATCGCCTTCGGCACCCGGGTCGTCTACACGCGGCAGTAGTCCCGGACGGACCGCACCCGTGCTACCGTGTCTGTAACGATCCGTACAGACATGGAGTACCGGTGACCGCACCGCAGACCAGGCGTCAGCAGCAGGGTGAGAACTCCCGCGAACAGATTCTCGACGCGGCCGAACGGCTGATGGCAGGCCAGGGCTACGCGGCCACCTCGATCAGCCACATCCGCAAGGAGTGCGGGCTGCCCGCCAGTTCCATCTACTGGCATTTCGGTTCCAAGGAAGGCGTGCTGGCCGCGGTCATGGAACGCGGCGCCGATCGCTTCTTCGCGCAGATTCCGCGCGACCAGGATGTCGAGAGTCAACGCGCCGCTGCCGTGCGACTGCATGCCCAGCACCCGGAGTTCCTGCGCCTGACCTACATCCTGTCGCTGGAGCGCACCGATGATCCCGCCGTCGGGGCGGCCGTCCGGCGGGTCCGCGACCAGGCCATCGCGGACTTCCGCGGCATCATTGCTGCGCTACTTCCCGATGGCGTCGACCCGGACCGGGCCGAACGCGTGGTCGCCGAGCTGGCCGGTTTGGCCACCGCTTTGTCCGACGGGGTGTTCTTCGCCGTGCACCTCGAACCCGATTCGACCGATGTGGACCGGATGTATACCCGGATGGTCCAAGCGGTCCAAGCCCTGATCCCGATCCTGTTGGAGGAGAAGTGAACACGCGATCCGTCGTCATCACCGGAGCCAACGCGGGCCTCGGCCTCGAGTGCGCCCGGGCCATCCTGGAAACCGACCCGTCGGCCCATGTCGTGCTGGCCGTGCGTGACGCGAGGAAGGGTGCCGCCGCCGTCGCCGACCTCGGGTCACCGGACCGGTGCACCGTGCTCCCGTGCGACCTTGCGTCGCTGCAGTCTGTACTTGCCTTCCCTGCCGCCTACGCGGCGGCCGGCCTTCCGCCGCTGCACGCGGTGGTCTGCAACGCCGGCCTGCAGATGGTCTCCGGCCTGCACAAGACGGCCGACGGCGTCGAAATGACCTTCGGCGTCAACCATCTCGGCCATTTCGCACTCATCGACGGGCTAATCGAACACCTGGCCACGCCAGCCCGGGTGGTCGTGGTTGCCAGCGGCACCCACGATCCGAAGAAGTTCACCGGCATGCCGCACCCCGCCTACACGTCGGCGCGGGAGCTGGCGCACCCGCCCGCCGGCGCCCCCGCCGACGGCAGGCGCAGGTACACCACGTCCAAGCTGTGCAACATGCTGTTCGCCTACGAACTCGACCGCAGGCTCGGGCACGGCGCCCGCGGCATCACCGTGACGGCCTTCGACCCCGGCCTGATGCCGACGTCGGGCCTCTCCCGTGACTACACGCCGGCGCAAAAGGTCGTCTGGAGCGTGGTGTCCCCGGTGCTGCGACTGCTCCCCAACGTCAACAGCGTCGCGACGTCGGGCCGGAATCTGGCCGCGCTTGCCGTGGACCCGGCGTTCGACGGCGTCACCGGTGAGTACTTCGAGGGCACCAAACGCATCCGGTCGTCGGCGGACTCCTACGACGCAGCCAAGGCCCTCGACCTGTGGGATACCAGCGCGCAACTGGTGGCGCCCTAGATCGGGTCGAGGTCCAGCCAGGAGTCGACCATGAACGCATCCCCGCGGGCGACGATGGTCGCGCCGCCGTGGCCCGGGTAGTGCGCCGGGATCACCGACGCCCGCCGCCGCGCGGCCTCGGTGAAGATGCGTTTGCGGCTGGCGACCGCGGCGGGTCCGTCGACGTCGAAGGCACAGGGGTCCGCGGGCCGCGGGATCTGAATGGGGCAGTGGGTCAGATCGCCGACGAACACCGCAGTTCTGTCCGCGTCCAGCCACACCACCGACGAACCCGGCGTATGGCCGGCGGCCGGCCGCAGCCATACCGACGCGCTCAATTGATGGTCACCGGAGAACAATTCGACCTGCCCGGCGGCATATACCGGGGCGACACTGTCGTCGAACACGATGGCCGCGGCCGCGTCGGCGCCCGCGCCACCCGGTTCGAAGTGCCGGAAGTCGGCCTCCGGCAACAGGTATCGCGCGTTGGGGAAGAACGGCGCCCACGCGTCGCCACTGCGGTGGGTGTTCCACCCGACATGGTCGCTGTGCAGATGAGTGTTGACCACCACATCCACGCTCTCGGGCGGCACACCCGCCCGCGCCAGCGCTGCGGGGAAATCGGTGTCCAGGTCATCGAGGACCGGCACGGCGCGCCGTCGGCCGTTACCGACGCCGGTGTCGATCAGTATCCGCAGGCCGTCGACATCGATCACCCAGGACTGCACGACGACGCGCCAGCGCTCGGCGTCCGGCCGGTAGAACGTCGGCACCAAGAGGTCGGCGTGCTCGCGCCACGCCTCGGCCGGAGTGTGGGTGAAGACCGCGGCGGGCGGGTCGAACATCGTCTCCACCACACGGGTGAGGACGGCGGTCCCGAGGCGGATGTGATCGGGCATGGCTTGACGGTACGGCGAGGTCGGGTAGGTTGCTGGGCAGGCGCGCAGGAACGCCCGACGTCCGCTCGAAGGGGCTCAGCCCTCCTGCAGCAGTTCCTGACGCCGGCTGAATTGCCGGCTCAGCCGGCGGTGACCGACCTCTTCTCGGCCCGACTTCGCGGACACCGGGCTTGCGAGAGGAGGCCGTCATGGCCAGCACACTGCCCGACAACCCATCGCTCGACCGGATCCGTGTCGATGCGCGAACCCTGCAACGGGCGGTGCGCGCCGGCGACGCCGATGCCCGGGCGACGGTCGTACGCCACCATCTGCGGGCTGAGATCGCCCTGGCGCGAACCGATTTCGCTCTGCACGATGCCCAGCTGACGGTGGCGCGCGGCCACGGCTTCAGCGGCTGGCCCGCGCTGGTGCGGTATCTGCAGCTCGCCGCCGGCCTGAGCGTCGATCCCGGTTCCGTCGACGAGGACGCGCTGCCCCTGCCGGATCTGTTCTGCGCCATGGCCGCACTGCGCTACGACGGCGCTGACGCCCCACCGCGATGGCAGGCCGCTGCCGAACTGCTGACCGGGCAACCCGACCTGGTGGGCGGGCACATCTGGGCCGCCGCCGCGGCCGCCGATCCCGACGCGCTGCGGTATCACCTGCGTACCGGCGCCCCGGATGCCAAAGGTGGCCCGTACGGCTGGTCGCCGTTGATGTACCTGGCCTACAGCCGGGTTCCCGGAGCCGCGGTGGCGGCCGCCCGCCTCCTGCTCGACGCCGGCGCCGATCCCGACGGCGGCTATCTGTGGCGCGGGATGTCCACCCCGTTCACGGTGCTCACCGGGGTGTTCGGGGAGGGCGAACAGGGTGCCCGCAGACAGCCGCGGCACCCGCAGGCCGACGAACTGGCCACCCTGCTGCTGGAGCGCGGAGCGCACCCGGCCGACCAGCAGACGTTGTACAACAGGATGTTTCGTGCCGACGACGGGCACCTGCGGCTGCTCTTCGCCCACGGCCTGGCCGATGCCGCGCCGAGTCCCTGGGAGCGCCGCCTCGGTGAGGCGATGGAAACGCGGGCCCAGATGTGGCAGCGCCAGGTGCACTGGGCGGCCGAGCACGGCTTCGCCGACCGGCTGGCGCTCCTCGCCCGCCACGGCGTCGACACCTCCGCCGCGCGCCTGCGCCCCGTCACGTTTCCCGCCGACCCCAACCTGCATGATGACGACGGCGCCACCCCACTGCACCACGCGGCGTGGGACGGCGACCTGGCGCTCATCGCGCGGCTGCTGGCGGCGGGCGCCGACCCGGGTGTCACCGACGCTCGGTTCGGTGCCACACCGCTGGGCTGGGCCGAGCACGCCTACCAGAGCGAAGCCGCCGACCTGCTGCGCGGCGTAGGGAGCGGCTAGGCCTCGATCCGGATCCGCCCCGGCGAGTACAGCCCGGAGTGCGTCGCGGTGCCCAGCTCGATCTCGGCGGGCGCCGCATCGACGATGGTCTGGAACTGGCGCAGCGATCCCCAGTCCCGGCCCCAGTCCTTGTTCAGGTACGTCGCCATCAGGTGCGCCCGCAGCAGCAGGTCACTGATCCCGAGTAGGCCGCCGTTGATGCCGTCCTGCCAGGTGTCGGTGTCCTTCTGCTTGGCGTTGTAGTCCGGCGTGATGCGGTACTTGGGCACGTCGGTGACACCGTTGGCGTGCAGCATCGGCTGCTGGCACGGGAACGCCAGGCCGACGGCCCAGTCCAGCAGCACGGGCTGTTGGGACCCGATGTACTCCTGGATCGTCTTCATCTGCGGCACCCGCGGCGGGGTGATGGCCACCCAGTCACCCTGGGACAGCGACTTGTCCTCGGCCACCACACGAACGAACGTGGCGTCGGCCGGGATCTGGTCGCGGTCATACCGCAGGTTGCGCCACGACGGCAGTGGGCCGATGTCATACGGCGTCAGCCGTCCCGCGGCCACCGGAGCGCCGTCGGCCCCGGGCTTGCCGTACTCGAGCTGCACGGGCTGGCCCTGGGTGAGGCCGTTGAAGATGCTGTTGCCGGTGATGGTGCCGGCCGCGGTGACGACCACCAGCGGATGCGCGGCATCCCGCGGCGGCAGCTGGTACCAGGCTGAGGCCAACCGGGCCTCCTGCTGCGACGGACCCTCGGCGAAGCTGCCTGCCAGCGGCACCTTGGTCGGGTCCAGGCTGTAGGGCAGGGGCACGGTCGAGCCGTTGATCCCGGGGACCTTCAGCTTCACCGCCGCATCCCAGTCGTAGTCGGTGCCCGGCATCGGCAGGGACAGCCGGATCGCCTCGGCGACAATGTGATCCGGTACGCCGTTGGGCGCGAAGCCGACCGGCTTGACGCCGCCCAGCGGGCCCAGCGGGCCGTAGTCACCCGGTAACGCGGTCAGGAAACCCTCGTTGGGATCCGGCTCGACCAGCACGCTGTCGGCCAGCCCGCAGCCGCCCGCGAGCGCCTCGACGTTCGACGACGCATTCGTATAGGTGCCGTGCTGGCGCACCACACCGAACAGCATGGACGCCACGAACACGGTCACCATGAAGCCGGCCGCGATCGGCACGGGCGCGGCCGTCACCCACCGCACCACCCGGCTCTCGGGACGGTCGCGGGGCGCCAGGTGCAGCCAGAACGCCCACACCGCGGCAATCAGGAACAGCGCGAAGAAGATCGCGCTGACGGTGATCCCACCGATCGCGGGTTTGTCGTTGTTGAACGGCACCCCGTAGCTGGACACGTACCACCATCCGTTGGTGGTGGCGAAGCACAGCGCCAGCACGAACAGCACGGCCGCCGCGAACGCCATCCGGTTGCGCGCCGAACGCAGCACCACGCGCGAGGCGAGCACCGTCACCACCGCCGCCATGGCCGCGCCCACCGCGGCGAACAGGCCGAAGTGGTGGACCCACTTGGTGGGGGTGAACATCAGGCAGAACACGGTCGCGAAGATGATGCCCATCAGCCGCCACACCGGGCCGCGGGCAACCCCGGGAATCCGCTTGCGGCGCAACATGATGAACATCGAGGCGAACAGGCTCAGCGCCGTGATCATGAAGCCGAACCGGCGCGAGACCGAACCGTCCACCGTCGGCAGGATCAGGTAGTAGTAGCGCAGGTTCTCGGTGTACCACTCCTGGCTGGGCCCGATGGCGGTGCGAATCCTGGTGGCCTCCAACACCGTTGCCAGCGTCTGATCGGCGAACACGACGCACAGGATCACCGTGCCCGCAGCCAACAGTGGCAGGATCAGCGGCCACAGCCCGACCTGGCGGCGACGCCGCACCAGGATGCGCAGTACTGGGCGGCCACCGGCCAGCAGGGCGGCCACCGCGATCAGCCCGGTCGGCTGGATGCCGAGGGTGAACGCGGCCGAGATGATCGCCATCGCCGCAGGCGTGAGCCGGCCGGAGATGACGGCCCGTTCGATCAGCACGTAGGTGATCAGGGCGCCGGTGGCGATCTGGCCCTCCGGGCGCAGACCGTTGTTGAACGGCATCCATGCGCCCATCAGCACGAAACCCGCAGCCCACAGCGCGGGCCTGCTCGCGATGACGGCGGGCCCCAGCCGGGGCAGCACCTCACGTGAGAGCAGCAGCCAGCACACCAAGGCGCACAGCAGGTCCGGCAACCGCATCCAGATGCTGGCGTCGCTGATGTGGGTCATCAGGGCGAGCAGGTTGTAGAACCAGCCGAACGGGTCCTCCGGGCTGCCGAACCAGCGGAAGTAGTTCGACATGTAGCCGGCGTGGTCGGCGACGCGGGCCATCTGCAGGATGTAGCCGTCGTCGGACGAGTTGGCGCCGATCACATGCCACAGCAGGAACCCACCGACCACGACACCGTCCACCGGTGTCACCGTGCGCCAGCGGGTCGGGATGATCCGCTGCATACGGCGACCGTCGGTCTGGTCCAGCCGCCACAACGCGAACAGCGCCACCACGGTGGCCACGATGCCCAGCAGGATCGCGGCGAGCTTGAGTGCGGTGGGTTTGGTGGTGAACCGGGTGTCGATGGTCGCCGACAGCGAAAGCCCCTGCGGTGCAGGTCCGGTCAGGTCGGTGAACACCCCGACGATCGTCGGGCGCAGGTTCGGGTCCGGGAACCCGCTGCGCAGGTCCTTCCCGTCTGTGACACTCCCCGAGTCGCTGCGCTCTCCCCCGCTAGCGGGAGGTGCCCCCTGCCCGCCGGCACCAGCCACCCCGACAAAGGTCGCGAACGTGCCGTCCGCGGACGAGGTGATCTCGATGCGCTGGCACGCAGCGGCTTTCGCGCGCGGGACGCTGGCGATCACCACATTGCGGTCGGTGATGTCGACGCGGGAGGCGCTGACGTTGACGAACAACGCGTTGAGCGCGGCCTGCTTACCTGACTTGGGGGCGGTGCCCAGCACCAGCGCCCCGGCCGGCGGCACCGACCGGATCACGTCACACGGCACCGTCGCCGTCAGCTGGACCGGGGTCTGGGTGATCAGCGGGGCGGTGACGCTGTTCAGCTGGCCCGCCTGCGGCCAGTTCAGCGTCGCCGTGGTCTGCACCACCGGCAGCAGCGGGGTGGCCACCGCACACAGGAAGCCGATGAGCCCGGCGATGATCGCCACCCAGCGGGTGATCTTCATGTCTTCTTTCATGGGAGCGCCCTGATCGGTCCGGACCTACTCCAGCCGAACACCCGTTGGGTGCCCTCGTCGACGTGGGCGACCGGCGCCTGGGCCGGCGGCACCACCGGGTTGTAGCGCTCCAGCGAACCCCAGTCCCGATACCAGTCGTTGCGCAGGTACGTCGGGATGGTCGACGTGCGCAACAGCGCCTGGATGAACAGGAAGGGGCCACCCTTCTGGGCGGACTGCCACATGTTCGACGACACCACCACTTGTTTGACGTTGGGCAGGATGCGGTACTGCGGAAGCTCGGCGACGCCGAGGTGTTCGGCGAACGGCCGCTGGCACGGGAAGTTCGCGGCGGTGGCGATGTCCAGCATCACCGGGGTCTGCGAACCGAGGAACTGTTGCGCGGTCTGCAACTGGGGCACCCGCGGCGGGGTGAAGCCGAACCACTGGTCGTCCGAGAGGTTCGGGTCGTCGGCCACCAACCGTGCCACATTGGCCTCCGGCGGCGCCCATGCAAGCGGGAACCGCAGGTTACGCCAAGCGAATTGGGCGAAGACGTCGATCGGCTGCACCGAGTCCAGCGCCTGGTAGCTGCCGTCGGGACGGTGCACGCCCCACTGCAGTTTCAGCGACTGGCCGTAGTGGAACTCGCCTTCCTCGTCGTAGTACCAGATGGCGCCGGCCGCGGCGACGGTCACCAGGGGGCGATCGGCGCTGCGGGGCGGCAGCTGGTACCAGGATGAGGTGGCCTTGGCGGCGGTCGTGTTCTCCTTGTAGCTGCCCATCACGGGGGTGCGCGCGGGGTCGAGTCCGAACGGCAGGAACACATTCGAGCCGTTCACCCCGACGGGGCCGTAGCCGCCGCCGGTGCCCGCGGCGTACGCGATGCCGACGTTGGGCTTGTTGGGGGAACCGTCGGAGTTCACCGTGCCCGGGTTGGCGACCACGGGTTTGGGCGGTTCCAGGGTGTCGCTGATGCCGTTGGGGGTGAACCCGACCGGGTTCTCGCCGCCCAGCGGACCGTACTGGCCGTAGGTCTGGCCCGGAACCGGTTGCAGCGAACCGGCATTCGGGTCGGCCTCGACGAGGACGTCGTCGGCCATCGCACAGCTGGTGCCCGACAGTCCGGAGCGCAGCGCGCCCAGATTCGCCGACGCGGTGGTGTAGGCCGGGTAGCGCTGCACGAAACCCTTTGCCATGGAACCGGCTTCGAGCACCACCATGATGACGGCGACGATCAGCAGGGGCGTCGAGGCCAGGGCGCGGTTGCGGCCGGTGTTGGCCACCTCGGTGTGCCCGGCGTAGTCGATGCGGAAGTGCAGCCAGCCGGCGAGCACCGCGGTGATGATGGCCAGCGCCAGGAACATGGACGTGACGGGCGCCCCGGCCAACACCGGCTGCCGGTCGAACCAGGGCACCCCGTAGTTGCCGGTGTAGAACCAGCCGTTGATCCCCGAGGTCGCCCAGGCCAGCACGAACAGCAGCGCGGTCACATACAGCGCCAGGTTCCGCCGGCTGTGCAGGCCCACCCGCGCGAACGTGAAGGCGGTCACCGCGCCGAACGCACCGGAGATCCCGGCGAACGCACCGAACTGCACCGCCCACTTGGTCGGCGTGAAGGTCAGCAGCAGCAGACCCACCCCCGCGATGCCGATCAGCCGCCACGTCGGTCCGCTCGCCAGACCGGCGATCCGGCCCTTGCGCAGCAGCACGGCGATCATGCCGAACAGGCACAGCAGCAGCACCAGCACGGAGAACCGGCGGGTCAGGGAACCGTCGGTGCTGTCCTCCACCGTCAGGAAGTAGTAGCGCAGGAACTCCTGATACCAGGAGATCGTGGGGCCGACGGTGTACTTGATCCGCACAGCCTCGGCGACACCCGCCAGCGTCTGACTGCGGAACACCACGACCGCCAGCAGCGACGCCGCGGCGGCGAATGCGGCCAGCGCGGGCAGCACCGCGCGCCGGTCCCGGATCACGCTGATCACGGCCCGGGACCCGACCAGCAGCGGGGCCAGCACCAGGATGCCCTGCGGTGCCAGCGTCACGGTGAACACCGCGACCACGACGGCCGCAGCCGCGGGCCACAGCCGGCGCGACGCGATGGTGAATTCGGCGAGTGCCCACGCCGCCAGCACACCGAAGGCGATCAGCGGTTCGGGCCGCAGACCGTTGTTGAAGGGGAACCACGCCGCCAGGAACACCGCAGCAGACGTCCAGACGGCGATCCGGTTGACCGCCAGCTTGCGGCCCAGCCGCGGGATCAGCCAGCGGGACAACAGGATCCAGGTGCCGATGCCTGCCAACAGCGCGGGCAGGCGCATCCACACGCCGGCCGTGCTGATCGCGGCGAGGTGGCTGAGCACCGACTGATACCAGTCGAACGGGGCTTCCGAGGCGCCGAAGTAGCGGTAGTAGTTGGCGACGTAGCCGGCCTCGCCGGACACCCGGGCCATGGTCAGGTTGTAGCCGTCGTCGGAGGAGATCGCGCCGATCACGTGCCACACCAGCAGCCCGCCGATGACCGCGATATCGGCGATCCAGGTGGCGGGGCGGACCCGCCAGAACCGTCGCCACGCGCGCTCGATGCGGTGGCTGGTGCGGCGGTCCAGCACCGCCAACGCCCCGATCGAGATCAGCACGCTCAGCACGCCGAGGCCCATGACGGCGGCCTTGAGTGCGGTCGGTCTGGAGATGAAGCGGGTGTCGATGTCCACCCGGGCGCTCAGCCCGGCTTGGGCAACGATCTTGAGGTCGGTGTAGATCCCGGCGACCTGCGGTTTCTTCTCGATGGCCGCGGTGCCCGCCGCGCCGGGGATCCCGACGAAGTCGGCGCCGACGCCACCGCCGTTGGCCCAGATGTGCAGCGTGCTGCAGGCGCCCGAGTTGACGGCGGCGCGCGGCGCGACGGCGGTGACGGCATCGCGGAAGGCGACGAAGACGGTGTCGGTGGTGGCCCGGGCGAACAGCCCGTTACGGGTGGCGTCGATACCGCCGGGCGGAATCGTGGAGAACACCAGCCCACCGGAGGCCGGCAGGGTGGCGACGGCCTGGCAGGGGATGGACACATCGAGGGCCAGCGGCGCCCCGGAGACCAGCGGCGCCGTCAGGTTTCCGACGAATCCGTCAGCGGTGGGGGCTTGGGGCCAGGTGATGGTGGCGGTGGTCTGTTTGACCGGAAGTAGCGGGGTCAGCGCACACAGCAGCAGGCCGACGATGCCCGCGATGATGGCTACGAGTCGGGCAGTCCTGGCGGGCACGATGCTCGAGAGTAGGCGACGTAACTATGGGTGCCGCCCGGCGACCCGCGACGGTGCCCGAGTTTTGTGCGTGCTCTACGTGCGCCCGGCGGTGGAACGCGGACGGACGGGACCGAGCGCCGCCAGAGCGGCGTCGCCGCCGTAGTGGGCCAGCACCCGGTGATCCATGGTCCGCCGCCACAGCGGCGTGCACCAGGCCAGCACCAGCATCGTGCCGTACCCGTAGGGCAGCTGCGGTGCCTGATCGGACGGCCGCAGGGTCTGGTAGCGGCGCTGCGGGTTCGAGTGGTGGTCGGAGTGGCGCTGCAGGTGGAACAGGAAGACGTTGGCGATCAGTGTGTCGCTGTTCCAGGAGTGCTGCGGCCCGACCCGCTCATACCGGCCGCTGGCCAGCCGCTGGCGGCGCAGGCCGTAGTGCTCCAGATAGTTCACCGACTCCAGCAGGCACACCCCGATGACGGCCTGGCCGATCAGCCAGGGTGTGACGACGATGCCGAACCACACGTTGAGCCCGATGAACAGGCCGGCGCCCAGGAGCCAGGCGTTGATGACCTCGTTCTGAAGGAACCAGCGCAGGCTCCATTTGGAGGTCCCGGCCCGGCCCAGCCGCTCGCTCTCCAGGTTCCATGCCGACCGCACGCCGCCCACCACCGAGCGGGGGATGAAGTGGCAGAGCGCCTCCCCGAGGCGGGCGCTGGCCGGATCCTCGACCGTCGCGACCCGGACGTGGTGGCCGCGGTTGTGCTCCACGAAGAAGTGGCCGTAACCCGTCTGCGCCAGCGCGAGCTTGCACAGGCGGCGTTCGGCATTTGCCCGGCGGTGGCCGAGCTCGTGTGCGGCATTGATCGAGATGCCGCCCACGATCCCGACGGTGAGCATCAGGGCGGCCTTGTCCGCGGCGTGCATGGTGACCCAGCCGCCGCCGCTCCACAGCCAGCAGGCGAACACCAGCGACAGATATTGGTTGGGCAGATAGAGGTAAGTCACCCAGCGGTAGAAGGCGTCGTCCTCGAGCCACTCCAGGGTTTTCTCAGACGCGCGGGAATCGTCGCTTCCCACCAGGTGATCGACGACAGGGATGATGATGAAGGCCATGAGCGGACCCACCCACCAGAAAATTTCCTGTCCGGTCAGCTTGACCAGTAGCCACGCAAAGGGAACCAGGCCGGGAACAATGGCACCGAGCAACCAGAGGTATCGCTTCGCGTCACGCCATGTCGGCGCGCGGAGGCCCTCTTGATCTGCCACGTAAAGTCCTTGCCGGTCGGTTCGAGCTGTTTGCTGTAGAGACTATTTAACCTGGAATCTGACGCAACGCAAAGGCGGACGACGTCCAGGAACGTATTTGCTGAGAGGGCGTGTGTGACACTACCGCAGAATAAGTTGACGAGACGTAAATTTCTCGGCGCTGCCACCGGTATCGCCCTCGGTGGTGCCGGTGCCGGTGCGTACCTCCTCTCCCGTCCCGAACATCGTCCCGAAACGCGCAAGCATTACCGCGCGATCGTCATCGGCAGCGGGTACGGCGGAGGGGTCAGTGCGTTGCGGCTGGGACAGGCCGGTGTCGAGACCCTGGTGCTGGAGCGGGGCAGGCTGTGGGACACCCCCGACGCGGACGGCAAACGTTTCACCAAGATGTTGCCCGCAGACCACCGCGCGGGCTGGTTCGCCGATGTCCCGCCCAGCATCGTGACGTCGTTCCGGGGGGTGTCCATCGACGCGGTCGCCGCGCAGAACCCCGGTGCCCAGCCCAAGCAGGCCGGCATCTGTGAGAAGGACACCCACGGCGCCCACAACGTGTTCCGCGGTGTGGGGGTGGGTGGTGGCTCGATGGTGAACGCCGCCATCGCGGCCGTCCCGACCGCGGATCAGGTGCGCGCGGCCTTCCCCGACATCGATCCCGCCGAGTTCCTCGGCACCTATGTCGAACGGGCCAAGACGGCGCTGCGGATCAGCTACCGGAACATGGACTGGTTCGAGCAGACCCCGTACTTCCAGTACGCCAGGGTGGGCCGCATGTACGCCGAGACCGCCGGCTACAAGGTCGACTACAACGGCAGTGCGTATTCGTTCGACTACATGGTGCGTGAGGCCAACGGTGAGGTGCCGTTGTCGGCTCTGGATTGGGAGTGCCAGTTCGGCAACAACTACGGCCGCGACGGCAGCGTCGATGTGACCTACATCGCCGAGGCGGTCAAGACCGGGAAGGTGACGCTGCAACCGCTGACCGAGGTCACCGGGATCCGCCGGGAGCAATCCGGCGAGTACGTGGTGTCCACCCGGCGCATCGACCGATGGGGCGCCGAGCAGTCACGCGACGAATTCGGTTGTGATCAACTGCATCTCGCGGCGGGCGTGTTGGGCACCAACCAACTGCTGCTGCGGGCCCGCGAGACCGGTGCGCTGGCCGATCTGTCCGACGAGATCGGCCGCGGCTATGGCAACAACGGCGACGTGATGGTCGCGCACAACACCAAGGACACCGATCCGGTGGGCACCAAGCAGTCGCTGCTGGGCATGATCAACCTGGACGGCCGCGACGACCCGGAGAACCCGGTGTACGCCAGCATGTTCTCGCTGCCGCTCCCGGTGGAGACGAATGCGCTGGGGTACTACGTGATGGTCAAGACCGGCGACCGCTCCGACATCACCTTCGACAAGGCGTCGGATTCGATCACGATCGACTGGCCGCAGAGTCATACCGACCACCTGATCGAACGGGCCAAGATCGTCTTCGACAAGCTGACCCAGGCCAACGGCGTCGACTATCGCGATGACCTGTTCTCGGGACAGGCGTTCGCGCCCAACACCGTTCACCCGCTGGGGGGATGCGTGCGCGGCAAGGCCACCGACGCGTTCGGCAGGGTCAACGGGTACGACAACCTCTACGTCAACGACGCGTCCCTGATCCCCGGCTATATCGGCTGCAACCCGTACATGTCGATCACGGCACTGGCCGAACGCAACATCGAGGCGGTCCTGGCGGGCCGCCACTAGGTCACCCGGCTAGGGAGCTTCGGCGGGCAGCGGCGGGGCCGGTGCGTCCACGGGTGCCGGCGCCGGGGTTTCACCCGCCGCCGCGCCCGGCGGCTGGTAGTACGGGGTGTCCGGTTTGGGCACGTTGACCCCGAAATGCGCGTCCTCGTTCTGGCGGTCCGGACGGACACCGTCGATCATGTCGCGCAGCGGCGGCAGGTCGATCGGCTTGTCGGTGACCGGCGGCACGGCCGGAAGATTCATCGGCTGATCGGCGCGCTCCAGCGCAGGCGGAACCACGGCCTGCGCCACCTGGAAGGCCGCGTTGTTGAGGGCGGGATCGCCCATCGCCGGATTGGGCGGCAGGGCTCCGGGCGCCAGTGCGGTCAGCGGGTTGGCCCCGGGTGCCGTACTGCCCGGCAGGGCGCCGCCGTGCAGGCCCTGGTTCAGCATGGCCAGCTGTGGCCCGGCCACCGCGGCGAGCATCTGCAGCGGGTTGGGCGGCGGGGCGGCAGGTGCGGGTGGCGCGATGACCGTCACCGCGGCCGGGACCACCGGAGCGGCGGCGGGCGGGGGCAACTGCGGCGGTGCGGGCGGTGCCGCGGGGGGCGGGGC
>NZ_JBFUFU010000022.1:0-111886 GCF_056403275.1 Mycobacterium sp. P2_H7
GGCGCAGCCGCGCCGCCGCCGCCCGCTCCCGCGCCGGCGCCTTCCCCACCGATGACCGCCGCGGCCGGAGCCACCGCCTCGCCACCCGCGACCGCGGGAACCATTGCCTCGGCGACGGGCGCGCCCGCCGCACCGGCCGCCGGCGCCACGGCCGCGGCTTCCGCAATCGGCGCACCGGCCACACCGGCGGCATCGGCAATCGGCGCACCGGCCACACCGGCCGCGTCCGCAATCGGCGCGGCGGCCTGGAGCACTTCACCGTTCAGTCCGCCGGCCGCTCCGGCGCCCGCGCCTTCGGCGCCGCCGAACGGGGCAGCCCCCGCGGCGGGTGCCACCGCACCGGCGGGCACCCCGCCCGCGTCGGCGATCGGCGCGGCCAGCGGAGCGCCGCCGGGAACGCCGGCGGCAGGAACAATCGGGGCCCCGGCCGGGACCGGCAGACCTTCGGCCAGCGGCGCCGCGGCAGCGACGGGAGCACCGCCGGCCGCAGGCACACCGCCGGCGAGACCGACCGGAGCGCCCGCGCCACCGGCACCGCCGGCGGGGACACCCCCACCGGCCGCACCAGCCAGCGGGGCACCGCCACCGGCAGCACCGGCCACCGGCGCGCCGCCGCCCACCGCACCCGCGACAGGAGCACCGCCGCCGCCCGCACCGGCAATCGGCACGGCGCCGGCCACACCGTTGGCCGCACCCGCAGGCGGGATCACGACAGGTGGGGTACCGGCGCCGGTGAACGGCGCGGCCAGCCCGGTCATCGCCTGACCGCCGCTGGGCGGGGTGGCAGCGGCCTGCTGGACCATGCCGACACACGGCACGCCCGGACTCGACTTCACCATCGGCTGTGCTTCCGCGGTCGCGCTGAGCGCGAGTCCGGGCGTGCACAACGCGACCGTCGCCACGATGCTGACGGTCAGCCGATTCGACTTACTACGCATGTTCTCCCCAAGTCCGTATTTGACGCCGGAGTCAGGATTGAAGGTAAGTCCCACCTGTGTAATTTCCGTGTTCGACAGAATCGACGGTTACCGATCCGATACGAAGGCGAGCCGACGCTGTGACAGTCCTGCGAAACGCCTCCCCACCGGCCAGCGGAAACACCCGCCGGGCACGGTCGTAACCTGAGCGCATGTCCGATCACGTGCTTGTCGACATCGCCGACCGTGTCGCCACCATCACCGTCAACGACCCCGACCGTCGCAACGCGGTGACCGCCGACATCTCCCGCGCCCTGCGCGCGGCCATCGAGGCCGCCGAGGCCGATCCCGACGTGCACGCGGTGATCGTGACCGGAGCCGGGAAGGCCTTCTGCGCGGGTGCGGACCTGACGGCGCTCGGCGAGGCGGCCGAGGACGGTCTGCGGGTGATCTACGACGGCTTCCTGGCCGTCGCCAACTGCACTCTGCCCACGATCGCCGCCGTCAACGGGGCTGCGGTCGGCGCCGGACTGAACCTCGCGCTCGCGGCCGACGTGCGCATCGCCGGGCCGGCGGCAATGTTCGATCCGCGCTTCCAGAAGTTGGGTATCCATCCCGGCGGCGGCGCCACCTGGATGCTGCAGCGCGGTGTCGGTCCGCAAGTTGCCCGCGCCGCACTGCTGTTCGGCAAGCGCTTCGATGCCCACGACGCCGTGCGCTACGGCCTGGCGCTCGAGGTGGCCGACGATCCGGTGGCCGCAGCCCGCGCGCTCGCCGCCGGACCGGCCGGTTCGCCGCGAGACGTGGTGCTGGACACCAAGAAGTCCATGCGTGCCACGGCCAACCCCGGCTTCCTGGACAACGAACAGCACGCCCTGGCCGTCGACATCGAGATCACGCCGCAGGCGCGGTCCATCGAGTCGCCCGAGTTTCAGAACCGGCTGGCCGCAGCGAAGAACCGCTGACCCTGCCGCCGTGCACACCGACCGGCTCGTCCGCGCCATCGCGAGCGCACCCCTGACATTCGGGTGGCTGGCCGTGCTGTTCGTCACGACCCGGGTGCAGCGTTCGGCAGGCAAGCGGGCAGCGCTGCGCCTGCAGCGCACGTACTCCACCAATCTGACGCGGCTGCGGCGGGAGCCGCACCGGGTGCTCCCGGCCAGTCTGTTCTGGCTCGATGATCGGCGGTGGTGGCCGTACGTGCCGCTGTTCGTCGGCGTGCTCGCGCCCGCAGAGCGGCGATTAGGTTGGTGGCGTTGGCTTCTCGTCGGACTGGCCGCCTACGTCATCGCCACCTATCTCGGCCAGAGTCAACTTCGGCGAGCGATCCGATCCGGTACGGCGCCGCGGCGCTTGGTGAACGTCCGCGACGTCGGTGTCAGCTACTTCTTCTTCGGCGTCGCAGGAACGCTGTCGGGCTACGTGCCGCGTGAGTTCCGCACACCCGCGCAGGCGGTGGCCGTCGCGGCGTTGACCGTCAACGCCGCCGTCCGCCCGACGTTCACCGAGATAGGCCATCTCACCGCGCTGATTGTCGGCCTCGGCGCCGTCCCCCTGGCACCCGAGCGTGATCGGCTCCCCTACCCCGCTCCGGGTATGCGCGCACTACGCATCCAGCAGGGCAAGCTCCGGCGTCTCGATCAGATCCCTTAGTTCGCACAGGAACTTGGCCACCTGCGCGCCGTCGGCGATGCGATGGTCGAAGCCACATGTCAGCGACATCGTCGGGCGGGCCACCACCGCACCGTCGACGACGATCGGCCGCGGCTTCAGCGATCCCATCCCCAGGATCGCGGCCTCCGGGTAGTTGATCACCGGCACACCCTCATCCAGGCCCAGCGCCCCGAAGTTCGACACCGTGAACGTCGAACCCGACAGTTCGGCCGGACGCAGACCACCCCCGCGGGCGCGCTCGATCAACCGCGTCACCTCCGCCGCGAGCGACCGGGTGGTGCGCTGCTGCGCGTCGACGACAACCGGTACCAGCAGGCCACGGGCCGTGGACACCCCGATGCCGAGATGCACCGAGGAATGCTGATGGATCCGCGGGCCATCGGCGGTGTCCACCCACGTCGAGTTCAGCAGCGGATGCCGTTGCAGCACCAGTGTCAGTAGCCGCAGCGTCAGGACGAACGGGGTGACCTCGAACCGATCCGAGAGCTGTCGCAACGCTGAACAGTCGACCAGGACGGACGCGTGCGCATCGGGGATCTTGCTGCGCGACAACGTCATCCGCTTGGCCATCTCGACCTGCACCCCGGTTGGCGCCACCATGTCGGGGGCCGACAGGGTGGGGGCCGACATGGTAGGGGCCACGGCCAGCACGTCATGGCGGGTGACGACGCCGTTGCGGCCAGTCGGCGTGACAGAGGCCAGGTCGATACCCGATTCGCGGGCCATCTTGCGGGTGGACGGCTTGGCCCGGGCGCGCCGGGATCCGTCGAGGCGGTCGTCGGCGCCGTAGCCCACCAGGACCGGACCGGACACTCCCCCGGCGCTCGGCTCGTCGTCAACTGACGCGCCGACCTCGCCCTCGACTGACTCTCCGGTGATCCGCACCAGCACCGCACCGACGTCGAGGGTGTCGCCGACATCGCCACCGAGTTCGGTGACCCGGCCCGCATAGGGACTGGGAATCTCGACCTCGGCCTTGTTGGTCTCGAGCATGCACAGCGCCTGATTCAGTTCGACCACATCGCCCACCGTCACCGACCACCCGGTGATCGTGGCGTCCTCCAGGCCCTCACCGAGGTCAGGGACCCGGAACTCGAAAATCTGCGGATGTGTCACTGCCCCATCGCTTTCTCGACGCAGTCCAACAGCCGGTCCACACCCGGTAGCCACAACTTCTCCAACCGGGCGGGCGGGTAGGGGGTGTCGAATCCCGTGGCCCGCAACACCGGCGCCTCCAGGTCGTAGAAGAGTTCCTCGGAAAGCCGGGCGGCCAACTCGGCGCCGAAACCCAGGGTGCGCGGCCCTTCGTGCATCACCACACACCGACCGGTCCGGCGCACCGATTCGGCGACGGTGTCGAAATCGAGGGGATTCAGCGTGCGCAAGTCGACCACCTCGACACTCCAGCCCAGTTCGGTGGCCATCTCGGCGGCGTTGCAGGCGATGTCGACCAGGCCGCCGTAGGTGACCACCGTGATGTCCTCGCCGGGCCGACGGATGGCCGCCCGACCGAAGGGCAGCGGCGCCTGCATGGTGTCCACCGTGCCGCGGGTCCAGTACCGCCGCTTGGGTTCCAGGTAGATGACCGGGTCCGGACATGTGATCGACTGGCGCAGAAGCCAGTACGCGTCCTCCGGGGTGGACGGCACCACCACCTTGAGGCCGGCCGTGTGCAGCCAGTAACTCTCGGTGGACTCCGAATGATGTTCCACCGCACCGATTCCGCCGAATGACGGGATGCGCACCGTGACACCCATGCTCACGTCTCCGTGCGTACGCGTCCGGTACTTCGCCAGTTGGCTCACCATCTGGTCGAACGCGGGTGCGGAAAACCCGTCGAACTGGATCTCCGGCACCGGTACGAATCCGCGTATTGCCATCCCGATCGAGATGCCGATGATCGCCGATTCTGCCAGCGGCGTGTCGAAACACCTTTGCTGACCGAAGCTTTCGGCCAATCCGTCGGTCACCCGGAACACCCCGCCCAGACGGGCGACATCCTCGCCGAAGACGAGCACCCGCTCATCGGCGGCCATGGCGTCGCGCAGCCCCGCATTGATCGCCTGCGCCACGGTCAAAGTCAGCACGGCAGAAGGAGGCTCGGGGGCGTCGTCACCCTGCATCGGGGGCCGCTCGATGATCTGCGTCATATCAGGACTCCTTCCCCATCTCGACGAGCAACTCGTCGCGCTGGCGGGCCAACTCGGGCGTGATGTCGTGATAGACCACGTCGAAAACCTCTGCGATGTCGGCGTCCGGGGTGTTGATCAGCTTGTCCCGCAACTCCGTACGCATGCGCACCGCCTTGGCGGCCACCCGTTCGGACAACCGGTCCGTCAGCACACCGACCGAACGCAGGTACGTGCCGTACCGGGCTATCGGATCCCGCGCCGCCCACTGCTCGACGTCCTCGTCGGCCCGGTACCGGGTGGGGTCATCGGAGGTGGTGTGCGGCGCCATCCGGTAGGTGATCGCCTCGATGAAGGTCGGGCCACCGCCGTCGCGCCCCCGCTGCGCGGCCTCCGACATCACGGCGAAGCACGCCAGCACGTCGTTGCCGTCCACCCGCACCGCGGGCATGCCGTAGCCGGCGGCGCGGTCCGCCAGCGATGTCGCGGCGTATTGACCGCCGACCGGGGTGGAGATGGCGAACTGGTTGTTCTGGATGAAGAAGATGGTGGGCACCCGGTACACCGCGGCGAGGTTCAGCGCCTCGTGGGCGTCACCTTCGGAGGTGGCGCCGTCCCCCATGAACACGACGGTCACCGAATCCTCGTCGAGGCGCTGTGCCGCCATGGCGGCACCGACCCCGTGCAGGGCGTGCGAGGCCATCTGGATCGAGATGGGGGCGCAGCACTTCTCGGTGAAGGACAGCCCGCCGTGCCATGATCCGCGCCAGACCGCTCCCACTTGAGCGGGTGCGATGCCCCGCGCCAGGAAGGCGCCGAGCTCGCGGTACTGCGGGAACAGCCAGTCGGTTTTGCGCAGGCACGCCGCCGCACCCACCTGCGCGGCCTCCTGACCACGGCAGGACGCGTACAGGGCCAACTCGCCCTGGCGTTGCAGATTCACGAACTCGATGTCGAGCTCACGGGTGAGGACCAACAGCTCATAGAGCCAGCTCAGCGTCTCCGCGGGCAGGTCACGGCGGTACCGGGTCTCTGCAGTGGGAGACCCGTCTGCAGCCAACAGCCGCACGGGCTCACATGCCTCCGCCATACCGCCTCCTCCAGGTGACTGCATGTTAGGCCGTCATTAAGCGAGGTGCTCAGTAATGTGCGGTTGGCGCGCCCCCTGGTGTTGGGTGCCGGCTGGTTGCCTGGGTGTGGAGCCAACCGACGATCCGTGCCGCCCGTCGCACTACTGGGGCTGTCACCAGTATGCGCTCGGGCACAGCGTTGCTGCTGTGACCGCCGGTCCGCGTTCGGCGGCGTGTCGGAGGCGTCAGATCCGGGGTGTCAGCGCGGCGACAGCGCGACGATTCTCTCGGCGCGTCGGATGACGGGCGCGTCGACCATCATGCCGTCGAACGCGAAGGCGCCCCGTTGGTCGGCGGCGGCGGCCAGCACCTGGCGCGCCCAGTCGACCTGCTCGGCCGACGGCGAGTAGCCGTCCCGGATCACCGTCACCTGAGTCGGGTGCAGCGCCACCTTGATATCGAAGCCGACGGCCACCGCGTCGTCGGTCTCCCGGCGCAGGCCGTCGAGATCCTTGATGTCGATGTACACCGAATCCAGCGCCAGCTTGCCGTAGGCCTTGGCCGCGAGCAGCGACTGCGACCGGACATGTTTGGCCACCTCACGGTACGAGCCGTCGGGGAACCGGTTGAGGGTTCCGCCCAGCGAACCGAACAGATCCTCCGCACCCCACATCACGCCGACGGTGTTGGCCGCTGCGGAGGTCTCGGCCACCTTCAGCGCACCGAGCGGGGTCTCGACGATCAGCACCACATCCCGCGGAGCCAGCGCCGTCACCTGTTCGACGGCCTCGCACTTGGGCAGCATCACGGTGGTGTAGCCGGTGCGCGCCAAGGCCTCCAGATCCAGCCGCTGATCCTCGGTGCCGTGCGGGTTGATCCGGATCACGGTCCGAGCCGGGTCCAACGGCGTGTTGACGACGGCCTCGCGGGCCGCCGGCTTGTCACCGGCACCGTCCTCCAGATCCAGGATGACGATGTCGGCCGAGGCCGCTGCCTTGCCGAATCGCTCGGGACGATCGGCCGGGCAGAAGATCCATGCGGGTCCGGCATTGTCGAGCACTAGGCCTCCTGAGGCTTCTTGCGCACCATGGTCTTGCGCGAGGCCGTGGCCACGACATCGCCGTGCTGGTTGCGCCCGGTGTGAGCGAACGTGACGATACCTTCGCCGGGACGGCTCTTGGACTCCCGCTTCTCGAGGATCTCGGATTCCGCGTACAACGTGTCACCGTGGAACAACGGCTTGGGGAAGGCGATCTCGGAGAAGCCGAGGTTGCCGACGATGGTGCCCTGGGTCAGCTGGGCGACCGACAGGCCGACCAGGGTGGACAGCGTGAACATCGAGTTCACCAGCCGCTGGTTGAACGGGGGCAGCGCATCGGCGAACGCCGCATCCAGGTGCAGCGCCTGGGTATTCATCGTCAGCGTGGTGAACAGCACGTTGTCGGCTTCGGTGATGGTGCGCCCAGGGCGGTGCAGGTACAGCACCCCGGTCTCGAACTCCTCGAACCACAGGCCGCGCTGCTCCACAACACGTTTCTCGGTCACAGGCCCAACCCCCGCGCGATCAGCATCAGCTGCACTTCCGTTGTCCCTTCGCCGATTTCGAGGATCTTGGCGTCCCGGTAATGCCGGGCCACCGGATATTCGTTCATGAAACCGTAGCCGCCGAAAATCTGGGTGGCGTCGCGGGCGTTGTCCATCGCGGCCTCACTGGAGACCAGTTTGGCCACCGAGGCGGCCTTCTTGAACGGCTTGCCGGACAGCATCAGCGCCGCGGCGTCGTAGTAGGCGGTGCGGGCCGTGTGGGCGCGGGCCTCCATCCGGGCGATCTTGAACGCGACTGCCTGATACGCACCGATCTTGTGGCCGAACGCTTCCCGCTCCTTGGCATACTTCACGCACTCGTCGACGCAGCCCTGTGCGACGCCCACCGATAGTGCGGCGATGGCGATCCGGCCCTCGTCGAGGATGCGCAGGAAGTTGGCGTAGCCGCGGCCGCGGTCACCGAGCATGTTCTCGGCGGGCACGCGGACGTCGTCGAAACTCAGCGGATGGGTGTCCGAGGCGTTCCAGCCGACCTTGTTGTAGGCGGGTTCGGCGGTGAATCCCGCGGTGGGCACCGGCACCAGGAAGGCCGAGATCTCCTTGTGCCCGTCGGGCTGCTCGCCGGTGACAGCGGTGACGGTCACCAGTTTGGTGATGTCGGTGCCGGAGTTGGTGATGAACTGCTTGGAGCCGTTGATCACCCAGGTGTCACCGTCGAGTTTGGCGGTGGTCTTGGTGGCCCCGGCGTCGCTGCCACCGCCGGCCTCGGTCAGACCGAACGCGCCCAACGCCTTTCCGCTGGCCAGCAGCGGCAGCCACTCCTGCTTCTGCGCCTCGTTGCCGAACTGGTAGACGGGCATGGCGCCCAGGGACACCCCGGCCTCCAGGGTGATCGCCACGCTCTGGTCGACCTTGCCGAGTTCCTCCAGCGCCAGGCACAGCGCGAAGTAGTCGCCACCCATGCCGCCGTACTCCTCCGGGAACGGCAGGCCGAACAGGCCCATGTCCGCCATTCCGGCCACCACTTCATACGGGAATGAGTGCTCCGTATCGTGTTTGGCGGCCACAGGGGCGACGACGGTCTGCGCGAAGTCGCGGACCGTCTTGGCCAGTTGGGCGTAGTCGTCGGGCAGTGTCTCGGTTGACAGGAAATCAGTCATTCCTGGGCCTCCTTGGTAGCGGCGATGATTCGGGCCAGCGGCTGGCCCACCTTGACCTGGTCGCCGACGGCGACGAGAAGTTCGACCACCCCGTCGACCGGTGACGACAACGCGTGCTCCATCTTCATGGCTTCGACCGTGACGACGACGGCCCCGGTATCCACGGTGGCGCCGTCGGTGACGCCGACTGCGACCACCGAACCTGGCATGGGACTGAGCAATTCGGCGTCGCCGGAGTGTTCGTCCTCGGCGCGCACCGGCGCTTCGCGGACCTCGTGCACCACCACGGTGCCCGCGGGACCGGCCAGCCAGATGTATGCACCGTCGGCGGCCACCACGTATTCGGTGCGCAACCCGTCCACGGTGACGGTCAGGTCACGCCCGGCCAGCGCGGCGGTCAACGAGTAGCTTCCGCCGTCCTCGACGACGGCGGTGCCCGCCTCAGGCGTTCCGGTGATCCGCACGTGGTCGACGCGGTCGCCCGCACTGAGCCGGAACACACTCGGCGCCTGCCCGCCGGTTCGCCAACCCGAGGGCAGCGACCAGAGGTTGTCATCGGCGGCGGCCCACTGGCGCAGCCATCGGTAGGCGGCCGCGGCGATCAGATCCTCGTCGCCGGCTGGGGCAAGCCCGTAATCCGGCAACCTGCGGTCCAACAGACCTGTATCAAGTTGTCCGGCAACCACATCTGGATCCGCCAGCAGAAACCGCAGGAAGTCGATGTTGGTGGTGACACCGAGCACCGCAGTCTGAGCCAGTGCCTGGTCCAGCCCGCGCAGCGCGCCGGCCCGGTCGTCGGCGTGGGCGATGACCTTGGCGAGCATCGGGTCGTAGTCGCTGCCGACGACGGTGCCCGCGTAGATGCCGGAATCGACCCTCGCGTGCGAACCAATCCCCCGGTCGCCTCGCTCCTGCCCGCCGGAGGGCTCGACGACGTCAAGCACCGTGCCACCCGTCGGCAGGAAGCCGTTGGCCGGGTCCTCGGAGTACACCCGCGCCTCGATGGCGTGCCCGGTCATCGTGACGTCGGCCTGGGCCAGCGGCAGCTTCTCCCCCGCGGCGATACGGACCTGCTGCTCAACGAGATCCACGCCGGTGACCAGTTCGGTGACCGGGTGCTCGACCTGCAGGCGGGTGTTCATCTCCATGAAGAAGAACTCGTCGGGCTTCTCGGCGGAGACGATGAACTCGACCGTCCCTGCGCCGGTGTAGTCGACGCTGCGGGCGGTGTTACAGGCGGCCTCACCGATACGGGCGCGGGTCGCCGCGTCCAGCAGCGGCGACGGTGCCTCCTCGATGACCTTCTGATGGCGGCGCTGCAGGCTGCATTCGCGTTCACCGAGATGGATGACGTTGCCGTGTCCGTCGGCGAGCACCTGGACTTCGATGTGGCGGGGCCGCAACACGAATCGCTCCAGGAACAGGGTGTCGTCACCGAAGGCCGAGGCTGCCTCGCGACGGGCGCTGACGAGGGCGGCCGGGAGTTCGTCGGCCGAGTGCACGACGCGCATCCCCTTGCCGCCGCCACCGGCGGACGGCTTGACCAGCACCGGGAAGCCGATATCCGGAGCGCCGGCGATCAGGTCGTCATCGGTGAGACCCGGTCGCGAGATACCGGGCACCACCGGAACACCGAACGCCGACACCGCGGCTTTGGCGGCGATCTTGTCGCCCATGGTGCCGATCGCGCCGACCGGCGGCCCGATGAACACGATGCCGGCCGCGTGCAGCGCCTTGGCGAATTCGGCGTTCTCGGCGAGGAATCCGTACCCGGGGTGCACGGCCTGCGCACCGGTGCGGGTGGCGGCGCCGATGATGGCGCTGATGTCGAGGTAACTCTTGCGGGCGGCGGCCGGGCCGATGCGCACGGCGACATCGGCTTCGGCCACATGGCGGGCGCCGGCGTCGGCGTCGCTGTAGACCGCGACGGAGCGGATGCCCATGGCGCGCAGTGACCGGATGACGCGCACCGCGATCTCACCTCGGTTGGCGACCAGCACGGTATCGAAGGTGGTCATCCCGCTCACATCCTGAAGACGCCGTAGGACACCGGCTCCAGCGGAGCCTGTGCGACAACTGAGAGGGCAAGACCGACAACGGTTCTGGTGTCGGCAGGGTCGATGACCCCGTCATCCCAGAGCCGCGCGGTGGAGTAGTACGGATTGCCCTGATCTTCGTACTGGGCGCGGATCGGCGCCTTGAACGCCTCTTCCTGCTCCGGTGTCATGTCGCCGCGCACGGTGGCCAGCACCGACGCGGCCTGCTCGCCGCCCATCACCGAGATCCGCGCGTTGGGCCACATCCACAGGAAGCGCGGCGAATACGCCCGCCCGCACATCGAATAGTTGCCCGCACCGTAGGAGCCGCCGATCACGACGGTCAGCTTCGGGACCCGCGCACACGCCACGGCGGTGACCATCTTGGCACCGTGCTTGGCAATGCCACCGGCCTCGTAGTCGCGGCCCACCATGAAGCCGGCGATGTTCTGCAGGAACAGCAGCGGGGTGTTGCGCTTGTCGCAGAGTTCGATGAAATGCGCACCCTTGACGGCGGATTCGCCGAACAGCACGCCGTTGTTGGCGATGATCCCGACGGGGTGGCCGTGGATGCGGGCGAAGCCGGTGACCAGCGTCGTGCCGTATTCGGCCTTGAACTCGGCGAATTCGCCACCATCGACGATGCGGGTGATCACCTCGTGCACGTCGTAGGGGACGCGGGAGTCCACGGGCACCACGTCGTAGAGCTCGGACTGGTCGGCGACCGGCGCGACCGTCGGCCGCACCTCCCACGGCGGGTCCTGTCGCGGCCCGAACGTCGAGACGATGCGCCGCACGATGCGCAGTGCGTCGCGGTCATCGTGGGCCAGATGGTCGGTGACACCGGAGGTCTTGGAATGCAGGTCGCCGCCGCCGAGTTCCTCGGCCGTGACGATCTCGCCGGTCGCGGCCTTCACCAGTGGCGGGCCACCCAGGAAGATGGTGCCCTGGTTGCGCACGATGACGGCTTCGTCGCTCATCGCGGGTACGTACGCGCCGCCTGCGGTGCAGGAGCCGAGCACTGCGGCGATTTGCGGAATGCCCTGCGCGCTCATGGTGGCCTGGTTGAAGAAGATCCGGCCGAAGTGTTCACGGTCGGGGAACACCTCGTCCTGACGCGGCAGGAACGCACCGCCGGAGTCCACCAGGTAGACGCACGGCAGCCGGTTCTGCGCGGCGATCTCCTGTGCGCGAAGGTGTTTCTTGACCGTGATCGGGTAGTAGGTGCCGCCCTTCACGGTGGCGTCGTTGGCCACGATCATGCATTCGCGGCCGGACACCCGCCCGATGCCTGCGATCATGCCGGCGCCGGGGCAGTCGCCGTCGTACATGCCGTCGGCGGCCAGCGGCGCGATGTCCAGGAACGGGCTCCCGGTGTCCAGCAGACCGTCGACCCGGTCGCGGGGCAATAACTTGCCGCGGCTGACGTGCCGGTCGCGGGCCTTCTCGGAACCGCCCAGTGCCGCCTCGGCCAATTTGGTGCGCAACTCCCCCACCAGCGCGAGGTGTGCGTCGCGATGTGACATCGCTGAACCCATTTCAGTTGAGTTAATGACGACTAACTCGTAGTATGTTAATCACGATTAACCCGAATGTAAACAGCCGGAGGGAGGGCGGACGGCCGTGACGACCGAAACCGCGCGCAGCAGAGCCAAGTCCGACCGCCGCGATCAGCTGATCGGCGCCGCCGAACGGCTGATCGCCGAAAACGGCTACCTCGCGGTGCGTCTCGAGGACATCGGCGCGGCGGCCGGCGTGAGCGGTCCCGCCATCTACCGGCACTTCCCGAACAAGGAGGCCCTGCTGGTAGAGCTCCTGGTCGGGATCAGCACCCGGCTGCTGACCGGCGCCACCGACGTCGTCGACGCCAACCCGCAACCCGAACCGGCACTCGACGGATTGATCGACTTCCACCTCGACTTCGCCCTCGGTGAATCCGACCTGATCCGCATCCAGGACCGCGACCTCGCGCACCTGCCCGCCCCAGCCAAACGCCAGGTGCGGAAGGCACAGCGGCAGTACATCGAGATCTGGGTCGATGTGTTGCGCCGCCTCGACGACACCCTGGACGAATCCGACGCCCGACTCATGTCACAGGCCGTGTTCGGGCTGCTGAACTCCACCCCGCACAGCGTCAAGACACCGACCCGCACCCACAGCTCACGAGCGGTATTGCGGGCCATGACGGTTGCCGCGCTGGGCTCCTCCCGATAGCCCGCGTGAGCAACCCGGCGGTCCCGCAGCGCGGTGCAAGGCCAGACGGCGCGGGTACCCTGCAGCCATGAGGTGGGCATGACCAATTCACCACGCGGCGATGAGCCGACCCAGAGACTGACCGGCCGCAACGACGACCGCTCTGGCGACGCTTATTCGGGCTACCCGGGATATCCCGGCTACCCCGATCCCGCTTACGCCGGCCAGGCGCCCTATGGACAGTCCCCCCACGGCCCACGACCCACCGAGCCGATCCCCGCGTACCCGGCGTATGACCCCGCCTACGCGACCAATCAGTACTACGGCGGCCCGCCGCCTCCGCCCGGTGCACCCACCCCGCCGGAAGGCCCGCGGACCCCACGCTGGCTCTGGGTGGTCGCGGCCATCGCCATCATCGTGGTACTCGGACTGGTGATCGCCTTGGTGATCGTCAACAGCTCACAGCAAGACACCGTGGTGGCACCGGTCCCGTCACTCTCCGAGCCGACGTCCACGGCCGGCCCGACGACGACGCGCCGCCCGACCACCGTCACCTCGACGCCCACGCAGGTGCCCGCGCCGTCGGCCACCAGCCCCGCCACCCCGACCACCACGGGTGCCGAGCCGGGCGTCACCGAGCCCGTCGTCTACAACGTCGGCGGCACGGGCCGGGCCATCAACATCACCTACGTCGACACCGGCGGTGTGTTGCAGACCGAGTTCAATGTGCTCCTGCCGTGGAGCAAGCAGGTGGACCTGGCCAAGCCGGCCAAGGGCTCGGCGAGCGTCAGCATCATCAACGTCGGCCGTGAGGTCAACTGCTCCATCACCATCGACGGCGCGCAGGTGCAGCAGCGCAGTGGGTCAGGCCTGACGATCTGCAGCCCGATCGGCTGACCGGCTGGGGGTTTTCACCCCGAGCATCAGCACCAGGCCGAGCACCAGCACCACACAGATCCCGCCCATGCCCGCGCGGTCGCTGTCGAAGATGTCGATGAACAACGCGAACAATGCCGGCGCCAGGAAGGTCGCCGCCCGGCCGGTCATCGTGAAGAGGCCGAACGCCACACCCTCCTTGCCCTCGTGGGTGAGACGCAGCATCTGCGTGCGCGCCGCCGACAGCGTCGGCCCGACGAACAGGCACAGCAGCAGCCCGCACACCCAGAACGCCAACGGACCCGAGAGCGTGATCAAGGTGAGCGCGACGACGATCATCAGGCTCAGCGCCCCGACGATCACCGGCTTGGCACCGATCCGGTCGTCCAGCCAGCCCCCGGCAATCGCGCCCGCCGCGGCCACCAGGCAGGCGCACACGCCGAACAACAACACCGTCGCCGGCGAGATGCCGTAGACGTTGACCCCGAGCACGGCCCCGAAGGTGAACACCCCCGTCAGGCCGTCGCGGAACACCGCGCTGGCGATCAGGTAGTAGACGACGTTGCGGTCGCGGCGCCATTCGCCCGTCACCTCCGCCCACAGCGTGCGGTAGGCCGCCACGATCCCGACCGGCCGGTGCGCGTCGTCAGCGGGCGGTGACGGCGCCCTGAGCAACAACGGCGCCGCGAACACCGCGAACCACAACGCCGTCAGCAGCATGGCCGCCCGCACGTTCTGACCGTCATCGTGGGGCAGGCCGAGCAGTCCGCCGTCCCCGGCGATGAATCCGACGTAGATGATCAACAGCAGCCCGACGCTGCCGCCGTAGCCGACCGCCAGCCCCGTCCCGGAGATCCGCCCGGAGTTCTTCGGTGTGGTCAGCTGCCCCAGCATCGCGTTGTACGGCACGGTGGCCAGGTCATTGCACGCCGCGGTCAGTGCCAGCAGCGCGAGCCCGGCCCACAGATAGTGGTAGTCGGCGCGGATCAGACTCATCGAGGCCACCAGCAGCACCACCACCGCCGTCAGCACCACGAGCGCGCGCCGCCTGCGATGCGCCGCGTCGACCCAGATGCCCGTCACCGGCGCGAGGACCGCGACGATGATGCCCGCGATGGTCAGCGCCCGGCCCAGCCAGCTCGCCGGGGTGGTGTCCCCCGGCAGGTCCTTGCCGACGGCGCTGGTCAGGTAGACGGAGAACACGAACGTCACGACGATCGCGTTGACGCCGGTGGCGCCGCAGTCGTACAGAACCCACGACAGCACTTGTGAACGCCGCGCCCCGCGCGGCTCCGACACGGGGCTGCTCATGATCGCCACCCTATAAGTCCCTACGATTTCTCCCATGCCAGTACCTGCACCACATCCCGACGCCCGCGCGGTCGTCACCGGCGCCTCTCAGGGCATCGGTGAAGCCCTGGCCGACGAACTGGCCGCCCGCGGCCATCACCTGATCATCACCGCCCGCCGCGGCGAGGTGCTCGCCGAGCTCGCCGAGCGGCTCACCCAGAAACACGGCGTCACCGTCGAGGTGCGCGCCGTCGACCTCGCCGACCCGGCCGCCCGCGATGTGCTGTGTGAGGAGCTCGCCGGCCGCAACATCTCGGTGCTGTGCGCCAACGCGGGCACCGCCACCTTCGGCCCGGTCGCCAAGCTGGACCCCGCCGGCGAGAAGGCCCAGGTTCAGCTGAATGCCATTGCGGTGCACGATCTCTGCCTGGCCGTGTTGCCCGGCATGCTGGAGCGCAAGGCCGGCGGCATCCTGATCTCCGGTTCGGTGGCCGGG
Organism: Mycobacterium sp. P2_H7; assembly: GCF_056403275.1. Classification (NCBI taxonomy): domain Bacteria; kingdom Bacillati; phylum Actinomycetota; class Actinomycetes; order Mycobacteriales; family Mycobacteriaceae; genus Mycobacterium; species Mycobacterium sp. P2_H7. The sequence continues at coordinate 15,387 of NZ_JBFUFU010000022.1, forward strand.
AACTCGCCCATCCCCAACAACGCCACCTACGCGGCCACCAAGGCGTTCGCGAACACCTTCAGCGAGTCGCTGCGCGGGGAGTTGAAGGGCACCGGGGTGCACGTCACGCTGCTGGCTCCCGGCCCGGTGCGCACCGACCTGCCCGACGTGTCCGAGCAGTCGCTCGTCGAACGGTTGATCCCCGACTTCCTCTGGATCAACACCGAGTACACCGCCAAGCTGTCCCTGGACGGTCTGGAGAGCAACAAGATGCGCATCGTCCCCGGCCTGACATCGAAGGCGATGTCGGCGGCCACCGGGTACGGACCGCGCGCGATCGTCACGCCCATCGTCGGGGCTGTGTACAAGAAACTCGGCGGCGACTAGCTGCTCACCCGGCGAGTGGCCACTTAGTGCACGTTTCAGCGCGAAACGTGTGCGGCAACTGGCCGCTCGGCGACTACCGCTTGCGGCGGCCCGTACCGAAGATGCTGCGGGTGATCTCCCGGCCGATGACGGTGCCCGCCGAGCGCATCGCACTCTTGAACGCCGGGCTGGTCACCATCTTGTCGAAGAAGCCCGGCTCGGCGGCGTTGCGCGCGGTCGAGGTGCCCTCGATGTCCGCCCCGCCACCGGTGGAGACCGGCGGCGGCAGCTGATCCGCGGGCGCTTCCGGCGGAGGCGCCAACCGGGCGTTGAGCTTCTCGTAGGCCGACTCGCGGTCGATGGTCTGGCCGTAGGTCGCCTGCAAGGGGCTGGCCAACGCGGCGGCCTTGATGGCGTCGGGGCCGATGGTGTCCATCAGCGACCGCGGCGCCCGCATCCGGGTCCATGCGACCGGCGTCGGCGCCCCGCGCTCGGAGAGCACGGTGACGATGGCCTCGCCGATGCCCAGCGAGGTCAGCGCCTCCTCCAGGTCGTAGACAGTGGTCTTCGGGTAGGTCCGCACCGTCTTGGTGAGCGCCTTCTGGTCATCCGGGGTGAACGCGCGCAGCGCATGCTGCACCCGGGCGCCCAACTGCGAGAGCACGTTGTTGGGCACGTCGGTGGGCAGCTGGGTGCAGAAGAACACGCCGACGCCCTTGGAGCGGATCAACTTCACCGTCTGCTCGACCTGCTCCAGGAATGCCTTGGATGCGTCGGTGAACAGCAGGTGGGCTTCGTCGAAGAAGAACACCAGCTTGGGCTTGTCGATGTCGCCGACCTCGGGCAGCGTCGTGAACAGGTCGGCCAGCACCCACATCAGGAAGGTGGAGAACATCACCGGGCGGGCGGCCTGCGCGCCCAGTTCCAGCAGCGAGATGACGCCGCGGCCCTGCGCGTCCAGCCGGATCAGATCCTTGGGTTCCAGTTCCGGCTCGCCGAAGAACGTGTCGGCGCCCTCGGCCTCCAGATTCACCAGGGCCCGCAGGATCACCCCGGCGGTGGTCGGCGACACCGCGCCCAGCGCCTTGAGTTCGGGCTTGCCCTCGTCACCGGTCAGGTACTGGATGACGGCGCGCAGATCCTTCAGATCCAGCAGCGACAGGCCCTTCTGGTCGGCCCAGTGGAAGATGAGGCCCAGGGTAGATTCCTGGGTTGCGTTGAGCCCCAGCACCTTCGACAGCAGGATCGGACCGAAACTGGTGATGGTCGCGCGCACCGGCACACCGATGCCGTCGGTGCCCAGCGACAGGAACTCCACCGGGAACGCCGTCGGCGTCCAGCTGTCACCGGTGTCGGTGGCGCGCTGGGTGGTCTTGTCGCCCGTCTCCCCCGGGCGCGACAGGCCCGAGAGGTCGCCCTTCACGTCGGCCATCAGCACCGGCACCCCGGCCGCGGACAGCTGCTCGGCCATCACCTGCAACGACTTCGTCTTGCCGGTGCCCGTCGCGCCGGCGATCAGACCGTGCCGGTTGACCGTGGCCAGTGGGATACGCACCAACGCGGTGGGATCGACGACGCCGTCGACCACCACCGTCCCCAGCTCCAGAGCTTGTCCCTCGACGGCGTAACCTGCGGCGATCTGCTGTGCGGGGGTTGCGGTGGATTCTGAGGTCATGGGCAGACACTACTGAACCGCGGCCCAAACGGTGGGTGCGGGCAGCTGCCGCAGGAGTATGCGCATACTGTGGATCGCTGTGCGTGAAGAACTGGTCTGGATCGACTGTGAGATGACGGGGCTGGACCTCAAGTCCGACAAGCTCATCGAGATTGCGGCACTGGTCACCGATGCCGACCTGAACATCCTCGGCGACGGGATCGACGTGGTCATCCACGCCGACGAGGATGCCCTGTCGGGCATGGTCGACGTGGTGGCCAAGATGCACTCCAGCTCGGGGCTCGACAAGGAGGTCCTGGCCTCCACCGTCGACATCCCGACCGCGGAGAAGATGGTGCTCGACTACATCCGAGACCACGTCAAGCAAGCCAAAACCGCCCCGCTGTGCGGTAACTCGATCGGCACCGACCGCGGCTTCATCGCGCGCGACATGCCCGCCCTCGACGAGTACCTGCACTACCGGATGATCGACGTCAGCTCCATCAAGGAACTGTGCCGGCGCTGGTTCCCGCGCATCTACTTCGGGCAGCCGGAGAAGGGTCTGGCGCACCGCGCGCTGGCCGACATCCATGAGTCCATCCGCGAGCTCAAGTACTACCGCGGCACCGCGTTCGTCCCCGCTCCCGGGCCGTCGACCAGCGAAATCGCCGCCGTCGCCGCCGAGCTTGGCCCCCCGAAGACCGACACGTAGGAAACCGATTCGGCTCCGGCGCACCGGAGCAGTTAGTATCTAGGACGCCGCTCACGCGGCAATGGTGGCTGTAGTTCAGTTGGTAGAGCACCAGGTTGTGATCCTGGATGTCGCGGGTTCGAGTCCCGTCAGCCACCCGAGGTAGAAACACCGCCCCACCCGCTAACAAGCGGGTGGGGCGGTGTTTGTTTCTGGGACCGTGCGGGGGCCGCCCCCTTGCTGATTGACGCAAGCGACTGCGATGGCGGAATGCGGATGATTTACTGAGCATCGCTGGGCGTTCGCTCAGCGTGGGGTCCGAGTCGCAATGCTCGACGAAGAGCCGACTCTGATGCGTGGAGGGGCGCGTGGAGGCACCTTTCGGCTTGTCGTTCAACTCGCAGTCATGCTCCGCGTGGGAGTCACTCACCGAACCGCACATCGTCGTCGGACCGTTGTCCTGACCAGAGTCAGAAGGTATGCAACAAGATGTCTGCGACAACCGAACTGCCTCCGTACCGCAATCCCACAGGGATCATCCCCGAACGACGCAACTGGCGCACCTTTTTCGACTRCTGGCGCCGGGTTGCCAATACCAGCACCGGCTACGGGCGGGTTTACGAGGCCTTCGTGGCGATGTCGGCACCGGAGGCCGCCCGGCAGTTCTATCGGGTTCGGTCACATCCCAACGGCCGCAAGCTTTTCCGGGACCAACCGGATCTGCTGCCCATTCTGTGCGACGACGACTACCTCACGTCGTTGCCCGTCGGTTCGGTGGGCCACGCCTACCGCACCTACATGAATGCCAACGACCTGCATCCCGGCGTGTACGACGAAGCCACGATCTTTCGTCCGATTGCCCAGCGGGGCAACTGGTCCGACGACTACTATTGGCTGACGCGACGTTCCACCACCCTTCACGATTTCATTCACGTCATGTGCGGCTACCCGACCGACATCGCCGGGGAGGTCCTCAACATCGGGTTCCAGTGCGGACAAATCGAACCCGCCGGACCGATGAAGTGGATCGGCCTGTTGTTGGCCGTCATGTCGCCCGGTGCACCCGTGCGACACAAGGTGCGGGCCTACTTGCAGGCCGTCGAACGGGGTCAGCGTGCTGATCTACTTGCGGCGGCTCCCTGGGAGGAGCTGCTGGATAAGCCCATGGACCAGGTTAGGGAGCTACTCGGTATCGCGCCCACGGAAGTGGCACACCCCAAGGGCGTCTGGCGCACCACCTCGTGGTTCTTCGGCTTCAAACAGCCTACGCATTGGGACTACGACGAAATATTGGCGGGCGAACGCGCGGGCGACCGACCGCGTCAGCGCACGGGTCGCTAGACCGATTTCTTGATCCGCGGCGAGAGCTGCACGAATTCCGGTACCACACTGGGGTTCTCGTGGGCGGTGAGCACCAGGGACAGCAGTGTGTTGGCGACATCACCCAGGGCGGCCATCCGGGCGGGCAGCTGGCCGTGCTCCACCCACGACTCGAACAGCTGCGACAGCAGGTCGCGGTCCGCGCCGCGCAGGATCTCGGTGCCCTCGGTCGGGCAGATGCCGACGCGGAGCAGCGACAGGTCCGGATGCTCGTTGCGCCAGGAGTGCAGGATCTCGTCGAGTGCGGCCTTGCTGGCGTTGTAGGCGGCCACCCCGGCGCGCGGACGCCCGACGTCATGGCTGGAGGCGATCAGCACCACCCCGTCCTCGGACAGGTGCGGCTGCACGGCGCGCAGCAGGTTGTTCGCGCCCAGCGCGTTGACGCTGAAGGCGTGGACCCAGGTGGCCACGTCGGTGTCCTCGATGTGCGCCAGCGGCGCGACGGTGCTGGTGAACACCACCGCGTCGAGGCCGCCGAGGGCCGCCACCGCGGCACCGACGACCGAGGCGATGGCCGCGGTGTCCTCGATGTCGAGCTCGAACGCCGATCCGCCGACCTCGGCGGCCAGGCTGCTGAGCAGATCCAGCCGGCGGGCGGCCACCGCGACCTTGGCGCCACGGCCCGCGGCGCTGGTCGCCACGGCATGGCCGATGCCCGACGATGCCCCGACCACCAGAAGTCGCAGTCCGGCGGCGTCGGTGCGCTGATCAGTCATTCTCACCCTCGTTCATCATCGGTTAGGACACCCTTATAGTTCCGGGACAGTACCTGTGCGATGAGTTTCGGGTGTGACGTGGGTCAACATCGCATGACCACAACAGCCAAACCGCCGTTGGCCGACCCCCAGACCTGGCGCGTCGCTCTGGACGAGCTTCGTGCCCGGGAGAAGGCAGCCACCCGCGAACTCGACGCCATCGCGGCCGCACGCCGGCGCCTGCCGATGGTCGAACTGCCGAAGTACGTACTCATCGGCGAGGACGGCCCCGTCTGCCTGGCCGAGGTGTTCGACGGCCGTACCCAGCTGATCACCTATCACCACATGTGGACCGACGGGGCCGAGTGGCAGTGCGGCGGCTGCACCGGGTTCACCTCGCAGTTCACCCGGCTCGACTTTCTGGACAGCTATGACGCCCGGTTCGTCGTCGTCACCAACGGCCCCATCGAGGAGGCCCTGGCCTACCGCAAGAAGGTGGGCAACAAGATGACCTGGTACTCCTCCTCGGAATCCACGTTCGGGACCGACGTCGACGCGGCGCCCGGGGAAGGTTTCGCGGTGAACGTGTTCCTGCGTGACGGCGACACCGTCTACCGGACCTGGCACACCAACGGCCGCGGTACCGAGCAACTGAACAGCAGCTTCGGGCTGATCGACCTGCTGCCCTACGGCCGCCAGGAGGAATGGCTCGATTCGCCGGCCGGCTGGCCGTCGCGCCCCACCTACTCGGGCTGGCTGGACAGCCCGGACATCGCCCGCACCTATGGAGAGGACTCGTAATGACCACCGACCAGAACTACGTCGTCACCCGGACCATCCCCGCATCGCCGAGCACTGTCTTCGCCTTGCTGAGCGACCCCGCCCGGCACAAGGACACCGAGCCCGGCGATTGGGTGCGTGACGCCATCGATCCGCAGCCCATCACCGGCACCGGCCAGATCTTCGCGATCAACATGTACTTCGAGAACGCCGGCGGGCCCTACGTCATGCACAACCTGGTCGACGCGTTCGAGCAGGACCGCACCATCGGCTGGCAACCCGGCCAACTCGACGAGTCAGGGCAGCTGGCACCCGGCGGTTGGTGGTGGCGCTACGACCTGTCCCCCAACGGCGAGGGCACCGACGTCACGCTCACCTACGACTGGACCGGAACCTCACAGGAGTTCCGCGACCAGGTCGGCGGCATGCCCGTCTTCGGACCCGAGTTCATCGACGAATCGCTTGCCACACTGGAGCGTTCGGTTACGTAGCGACAGGCACCTTGTCCAGGAAGCCGAGCACGGACTCGATCCGGCCCTCGTCGTCGGTGGACAGCACGTCGAAACCCACCACCAGCGGATCGGCGCCGCGCGGACCGAGACCCCACTGGAATCGGGTGTGCCGGTGATGCGTGTCAGACCCACTGACCAAGGTGAATTCGAATCCCGGGAACTGGGTGTGTACGGCATCGATCGCGGCGGAGATCTCGTCGTGGCCGGTCACGTCGGCCAGCGGATCGACATAGCTCGCACCGGGCGCCCAATGCTGATCCAGCAGGGTTCGGCGGGCGGTCCCGTCGGTGGCGTTCCAGGTGTTCAGATATGCGGTGACGATGTCGGTCATGGTGTTCCTCTTTCGCGGAATTGAACTGGTACCGAACCAGATTCACCGACCGTCCGCGCGTTGTCGATTACCCGAGGGGTAACCGCTCAATCGTTGGCGTTGCCGGCCTTCCACTGATCCCACGGGATGTTCCAGTCACCGAGGCCGTCGGTCCCGGGCAAGGGTGACCCGACGGTGCCGACCACCTCGACGATGTCGCCGCGGCTGGTGTTCTCGTAGAACCACTGGGCATTGCTGGTGCTCGCGTTGAGGCAGCCGTGGCTGACATTGCTGTAGCCCTGGCTGCCGACCGACCACGGGGCGGCGTGCACGTAGATGCCGCTGTAGGACATCTGGGTGGCGTAGTCCACCTCGGTGCGATACCCGTTGGGCGAGTTGACCGGAACGCCGTACGTCGACGAATCCATGATCAGGTGTGAGAACCGGTCACCGATGATGTAGGTGCCGTTGTTGGTGGGTGTGCTGTTCTTGCCCATCGAGATCGGCATGGTCTTGACCACCTCACCGTTGCGCCGGACGGTCAGTGTCTTGCTGGCGTCGTCGGCGGTGGCGACCACCTGATCACCGATGGTGAAATGCGTGGCGACGTTCTCCTGCCCGAACAGCCCGTTGCCCAGGTCCACCCCGTAGGTGTTCACCTCGACCTTGACGTCGGTTCCCGGCTTCCAATACGCCGCTGGGCGCCAACGCACTTCGCGATTGTTCAGCCAGTAGAAGGCACCGTCGACGTGAGGTTTGGTGGTGACCTTGATGGCCTTCTGCGCCGCGAGACGGTTGGAGATGTTCTCGTCGAATCGGACGGCGATCGGCTGCCCGATTCCGACGACCTCGCCGTCATTCGGCAGCAGATAGGGCATGGTCAGGTTCTTCGGCGAGTGCGTCTCGAACGTCATCTGCCGGCTCGCTTCGCCGCCGAGCCCGAGCGAACGCGCGGTCAGCGTGTAGCTGGTGTTGTAGTCCAGCGGGTCCGTCGTCGCCCAGGTGAGGCCGTCGGGACTCAGCTTGCCGGCGACGGCGGTGCCCGCCGAATCGACCATGCTGACCGCGCCGAGCACGCCGTCTTCGGCACTGACCGTCACCGGGGCATCGACGGTGACGCCGACCGCACCATCGGTGACCGAGGCGTTCAGTTTCGGCACCAGCAGATCACCGAACGGCGTGCCCTTGTCGGCGATGGTCTGCGGCGCGGGCGGTGCTTGGTTGGTGGCGCAGCCGGCCAACACGAACGCAGAAGCCAGCGCGACAACGACGCCCAGCACCTTCACCCGGCGCGCGGCCGCCCGCATTGTGACCTGCACCATTGTCTTGCTCCACCTCATCAGCGCCGCGTGTTCGCAGCAACCTGCCAGCATTCTATGGGAATCGACGCCGACCAGCGCACCGGCTGAGACCGGCGCTCAGGCGGCCTCCCGATGCGGTTCTGGGCGGCCCGCACCCCGCGCTTCATGCGGATTTCACCTCGCGCCGTGGGGCCTGTTATTGTTTCACCCGCGCGCCGTTAGCTCAGTTGGTAGAGCAGCTGACTCTTAATCAGCGGGTCCGGGGTTCGAAACCCTGACGGCGCACCCATCAGAAGCCCTGCTCCGGCAGGGCTTCTGTCGTTTCAGCGGAGGTGCCGAACTACGCGGTGGGAGCCGGCTTGTCCGCGTCGGAACTCTCGTCGGATTCCTTGGTGTCAGCGCTCGGCGCGCGGCCCGCCTTCACGTCCGCCGGCGACGGCGCGGCCGTCGGGCGGTGTCCACGTCGAGGCTTGCGCACGACCTTCGTTCCTTCGCTCGACGGTTCCGGTGCCGCCGAGGACGGTTCCGGTGCCGCCGCGTCGACTGCCGGGCCGCCCGTGTCGGCAGCAGGAGCCTGCTCTGGCTTCACCTCCCCCACGGGAGGGGTGGTCGACGGATGCGCGGCGGTGAGACCTGTTGCCTGCGAAGGCTCCACTGCGTCGCGGCGCTGCTGTCCGGTCGCCTTGGCAGTACTCGCGCTGCTGTTCGCCGAGGTGGCGGCAGGCGCCACGGCCACCGCATCGACTGCGGTCGCCGACGCATTCGGATGCACCGCTTGTTTGATACCGGTCACGACGTTCTTCGCGGCGTCGGCGAGGCCCGTGACAAAGGACTTCGCGAGCTTGATGCCACCGCGAATCGCATTGCCGGTGGCCTGCACGACGGCTCGGACGACCGCGGCCACTACTTTGACGACCCCCGCGGCGACCGTGACGGCACCGTTGATCACGGTTCGGGCGGCAGCGCCGAGCCAGTGCACCGCGGCGCTGATCGCCTGGATCAGTGGATTACCCGGCGCCGTCGGACCCGGATCTGTCGGATCTGTGGGATCGGTGGGGTCGAGCGAGTCCAGATAGTCAGTGATGATCTGAACGACGGGTTTGGCGGTGCCATCGGAGTAGTAGACGCCGAAGTTGTCTTGTTTGTTGGCGCTGCCCGAATCCGTATCCTGCAAGGTGTAAATGAACATGGGGCCGGTGCCGGCAATCTCCGGCCATGAATTCAGGAAATCCTGGATGAAATCAGCTTGCTGTTGCGTGGTGTACTGACCCGTCGTCGGCTGGCCGTATTCGGTGGCCCACACCAAGTGATCCGAATCGTTGTTCGCGGCCATGATGCTGAAGATCTGTTGCAGCTGTTCGAGCGGCGAACCCGCGACCCCCGCGCCGGCCGAAAACTCCAGTGAGTACGCGTACGGATGGAACGAGAGCGCGTCGAAGAAACCTTTGGCACCGGCGGCATACATACCCTGGACGAAATCGTCGGGATCCATCGTGACGTTGCCCTCGGACGCACCGGCACCGACGACGCCACCGATCACGGTGATGTTCGGATCCGCCTGTTTCATCAAGGGGTAAGCCGCCTGTAGCAGCGTGGTGTATGCGGCAGGATCTACCGGGTCCAGAAAATTCTGCGCGTTGGGCTCATTCCAGATCTCATAGGTGGAAATCTGGCCAACGTAGTGGGTGGCCACGGCCTGAGCGAAGGCACCGAACACCTCCGGCTCGGGCATACCGGCCAGGATCGGGGTGCCGGCCCAGCTGGGGGTCTGGCTGATGACCCCGAGAATCCCCATGCCCAGGTTCGTCGCCGATTCGACGATGGAGTCGACGTAGTCCCAGCTGTACTCGCCCTGGCGTTTCTCGATGTCCGCCCAGGGTATGAGGATGCGGACATTCTTCACACCGAGTGATTGCATCATCGTCAGTTGCTCGGTGATCTGTGTCGACGTCATTCCGGTATTACTCAGATCGGAGTCGGCAAAGCCCAATGTCGATGACGACTGATCAATTGCCGCGGTAGGGACGACGTCATATGACTTAGCGGGAGCACCAGCTATGAACAGATTTCCCATTACCGCACAGAGCAGGGCCGGCATCAGGATTACTATCACCATTCGCGTCATCATGTGACGACGCAGTCGACCGAGTTGCATGCCCATTCTCGACACCCCGCAAGGTTGTGGATTGCGCCATCGAGGCGCCGAACCGGACGCTACAGCAAAGTGTCGTGCGGCATTCGAATATCTCGTCAATTTCACCTCGGGTTTTACGTCAAGAAACCTGGGAAATTGTGCGCTCTCGTGACAGGGGCGCCTGCCGCGCTTCCGCGCGCCGCTGTGCGTCACCTCGATATGAACTGTCAATCACCAGGCGATGCAAGGCATTTGGATTCGCCGAGCCGATTCCAGCTCGGCCGAGAATTTTCGAACGCGCGAAAGTATCTGCCTACCAGCATCATCGACGCGGATATCCACTCCCGATCCGTTTCGGCGGTTGCACTTCGACCCCGGGGTGTGGGTACGTTGGGTCCCGGCGCGCCGTCAACGGATGTGCGACCGGCCGGTCTCACATCATCGACAACGGAAGGGGCAACGCCATGAAAATCAAACCCATGATCGCAATGGGCGCACTCGCAACCGGAGTCGGACTTCTCGGCCTGGGAGTCGGTGCAGTCGCGAACGCCGAACCATCGGCGGGCGGTTCGTCGTCGACCACGACAACGACCACCACACCGATTGCGCCCCCGGCGCATTCGCCGAGTGGTAGTTCCCCTTCGGGCGGCGGTTCGTCGTCCGGGGGCTCGGGTTCGGGCAGTTCATCGATCGGTGGCTGATGCGCCACCGCCGCAGCTGACGACCGCTGCGCACTAGTTCTGCCGAGGTGATGGGCGTGGCGCGAACTCCACGCCGCCGCGCCCATCACCTCGCCCCTTAACTTCGTCTGCACCACAACGATGCTCAACAGCCGAGCAACACGCGCTGCCGCGCCAGGCCGCCCATCCTTCGCGGGCCGCGATGGCCGCGATCACCAGTCCGGCAAGCGGATCGGCCCAGAACCAGCCGAACAGGTTGTTGAGCACCAATCCTGCGAGCACGACCGCCGACAAATACGTGCACAGCAGCGTCTGCTTGGAATCGGCGACCGCCGACCGCGAGCCGAGTTCCCGGCCGGCCCGGCGCTGCGCATGAGACAACGCCGGCATGATCACCAGACTTGTTGCCGCCAGCGCGATCCCGACAACAGAATGCTGGGAGCGCAGATCTCCGCCGAGTGCCCGGATGGCGTCCACCGTGACGTAGAGGGCCAGGCCGAAGAACGAGAGCGCGATGACGCGCAGGGCGGCCTTCTCCCGAGATTCCGGATCACGCCCGGCGAACTGCCACGCCACCGCCGCGGCCGACGACACCTCGATGACGGAGTCCAGCCCGAAGCCGACCAGCGCCGTCGATGAGACGCGCGCCCCTTCGCTGATCGCCACCACCGCCTCGATCACGTTGTAGGAGATGGTCAGCGCGACGAGGAGCCGGATCCGGCGGGCCAGAACGACGCGACGGGCCGGGTCCACGATGGCCGTCACCCGCAGCCGCATTCCCGGCCGTCCGGCCCCACGCACCTGCATTTCGGGTCGACGGCCAGCACCAGACCCATCAGTTCGCCCAGCGCGCTTCCGATCCGCGGGTCCGCCAGTTCGTAACGCGCCCGCCGGCCCTCGGGGACCGCGATGACAAGACCACACCCACGCAAGCACGTCAGATGGTTGGACAGGATCTGCCGGGTGACGCCGATCTGCTCGGCGAGATCGGAGGGGTAGCCCGGTGCCCGGTTGAGGCTCAACAGGATTCGCGTGCGGGTGGCATCGGCCAGGGCGTGCCCGAAGCGTGCCAGCGCGTCGGTGTGCATCACGGTTTCCACGCCGCAATAGTACAGAACTTTCTGTATCGATATGGTCGCACGGAACTTTGCGGGAACCGTTTGGTGCCAGACCGGCAAAAGTGCCACAAAAGCCGCGCGGCGCAGCACACTCTGCCATGATGCATTTTGCAGTAGCGAACTAATTGACGTTAGCCACAATTATTCGCCCTGTCAACGGGGAGTCGGGGTGCCACAACGCAGGCCACCTGGGAGGGACGCACTGTGACACACCCTGGAGTGCGCTGGTCTCGAGGTGTCGTACCTCTTCTCTTGGTGGGTGCCGCCATGGTGGTGACCCACGGCGACAATCCCGCCGAAACGCCGCCGACGCCGGCCGCACCACTGCCGGTGATTGCCGCTCCGGCACCGGTACCGATCGGCGCGCAAGTGCCGCTCCCGCCGCCCGACGCCGTCGCACCCCCGCGGGCTGTACCGCCTGGTCCGCCCCCACCTCCGGCCGCCGTCGCTCCGGCGCCACGACCAGGACCGCCGTCCCCGCCACCCCCACCGCCGCCTCGGGCTCCGCTCCCGCCACCCCCACCGCAGCCCGCGCCTCCGGCACCACCACCACCTCCGCCACCACCGCCGCCCGCGCCACCACCGCCGCCGGCAGCACTGGCCGCACCGATACCGCTCCCACCCGGCGCTCCGGACCCCTGCGTCCTGAGCTTCGAACAGATGCGCACGATGGTGGCATCGGCCTATAGCGGGACGATCCTCAGCAAAGCCACTTACGGTCCGGGATGCACTTTTCCGCTGGACGCAGGACCGGAGCTCAACATCACCTTCCCGGTTCCGGCCGGCCGGCCGGGTCCCCCACCGCCGCCCGCGCCTCCGGCCCCGCCGCCACCGGGACCACCGCTCAACACCAACCTGCTGACCGACGAGGTCATGGTGGCGGTGCTGACCGGCGTCGGCGAATACGGCTACCACGCCGGTACAGGCCTCAGCTGACAGCTCGAGACTCTTTCGACGTGGGAACGCTACGCAGCTGCTGATCCGGCGCAAACGACCACATCGGAAAACTCAGCAATGTTACGGTTGCGACCGACGTCAACGTCAATATCGAGGACGAGGCGGCGCGGCCGACACCGGAAATGTGCTGAATCGACGAATCCTCAAGGCGTACGCTTAGCTGTGTGACGCAAAGTACCAGGTAAGAGGCCACCCATTGGCGCGCCACAATGACCAGTGCCGTGCTAGTCTCAAGTTAGCTGCATGTCGGAAGTTGCCGACATTGGCAAACGTACAAGGGACAAAGCGAGGATTAGCTGATGCCAAGCGGAAGTGCACCGCCGACGCCGGATGTCACCGGCAACGACGGCACGACGCCCAGCAACAGCACGGTCGCCGTCATCAGCTGCAGTCGCATCGGCATGACCGCCAATCCGCCCAGCTTCTCCTTCGTCAGCTGGTTCCGGCCCCGCCGCCGGCGCTGAACTGCCGACCTGTTCGGCTGCCTCAGCGGCGACGAACCCGGCGGACCACCAGCACCACCACAACGGTCCCCACCACGGAACCGATCACCGCGGGCTTCTTCACGAACGCAAGCACACGGGCCTTCGCATCGTCCGCGAGACGCTGCGGATTTGCGCGCACAGCCAACTGGTCGACCGTCGACGCGAGCTGATCACGCGCCTGGTCGATATCGCGCTTGATGCTCTCGGGATCCCGGTCGGCCACTGTGCCCCTCCATGTGCGCGTTCATCTCACAACCTTTGCCGACTTACCCTAGAGCAGCCGCAGTCCACTCCGCTGCACCGGTCGATGAGAAAGACGTGTATCAGCCATGCCTCAGACTCCGCGCCTCGCCTCCGGCGACAAAGCGCCCGCTTTCAGCCTGTCCGATGCCGACGGCAACACCGTCAAGCTGTCCGACTTCGCAGGCCGAAAAGTCATCGTGTACTTCTACCCGGCCGCGTCCACGCCGGGTTGCACCAAGCAGGCCTGCGACTTCCGCGACAGCCTGGCCGAACTCAACGGCGCGGGCCTGGACGTCATCGGCATCTCCCCCGACAAGCCCGAGAAGCTCGCCAAGTTCCGCGACAACGAAGGCCTGACCTTCCCGCTGCTGTCCGACCCGGAGAAGTCCGTGCTCACCGCGTGGGGCGCCTTCGGCGAGAAGACGATGTACGGCAAGACCGTGCAGGGCGTCATCCGGTCGACGTTCGTCGTCGACGAGAAGGGCAACGTCGAGGTGGCCCAGTACAACGTCAAGGCTGCACATACGACAACCAAGATTCAGAAGATACTGGAGGCCGTTAGGGCCCAGTGACCTCGGCTCTTTGTCGTCGTGTGACGCCGACCACCTGCGAGGTAACCAAATGATCGAATGCCAGCTCTGCACCGTACCGACCGACAACGTCGCTATCTGCGGTTTCTGCAGGGACTACGACGCAACCGCCAAGCCCCTGGTGGTCTGGCCTAGCTTCCTGATCGCTACCGGAGACGCCGAGCGCCTACAGGTGCTGCGGTCGCCGCTGGTTCGTGACGATGATCAGAAGTACGAGCCTGTGCGTCGGTACATCTCGGATCACGGTCTCGTGCTGGCGGCACGAGAGACGTTCGAGGATGAGCATTGGATGTTCGGCTCGGTCGAGATGTCCGTCTACGTCCCACCCGCATCGCGCAACGCGAGCTACGCGCAGGTGTGCAACCTGTAACCGCGAACCTCCCGGCAAGCCCCCGCCATCGTGCGGGGGTTTTGTCGTCACTATGTTCGGTCTCATGGCACCTAGGAGCGCAGAAGAGGCACGACGCGCCAGCGAGCTCGCCGGGTCGACGTAGGCTCCGGTCTTGCGGATCGTCGGCAGCACCTCGTGGTTCACCCATCTCTTGAACGCCTTGGCCTCAGGCTTCCGGCTGCGGCCGATCAGCGAGTAGAGACCTGGCTCGCTGATGATGTACATGTTCGGATTACCTCGTCCAGTTGACGAGGTATTCAATTCCCGCACGTCAACGAGCCTCCGCTCGTCAGAATCGAGGTCTCGACTTAGATTGGTCGTGCTGATTCCCAGCACCCCGCAACACGTCCTGTGCGAAGAACCACGGCTCTCCGTCGATGGAGACGACGCGGACCTCGGCGTTGATGATCGAGCCTCCGTCTTCGAGGGATGGACCATACTTCAGTTGAACTGATGTCTGCCTTGTTGAGCCTGGTCAGAGCCCTGCGACGTGGGTGTCAAGGATACTCACCTATATATATAGAGAGGGCCGAAGGCCTTCAAATCGAGTGACTTGCCTCACACATCCGGGAAAATGCCTGCGCGTAACGCCTACAGACAAAAGTAGAGGGCTGCCGCAGACGCCTATAGACATAGTGGGGCCGGCCTGGCACCACGTGGCCGTTCTCCGGTGACCTCGATCACATCACTCAGTTTGAGCTAGTGACATACCCCTATTTAGTAGGTAGACGGGTGCGACGAATACTCCCCTATAGATGGGTAGAGGGTTGAGTGTCGCGTATATACCTAGTGAGGGACTGAGCCGGGAGACGGCTCTCTCGCAATACTCAGGTATATACATAGTGAGGGCCTAGGGCCCCTCCCAAACTTGCAGGCTGCTTCCCTCGGGGTGAGCGCCGCAGCGGGTGCCCTCCCAGGCACCCGGACGGTCGGTCAGGTTCGCTCCTCCCGACCGTCACAAACTTCCCGTTGGCGTTGACTCCAGCGGTAGGCCGTCCGATTGATTACCGGACGGATAAGGGCCGCTGCGAAGTCGTCCCGATCTTCTGTTAGTGGGTTGAGAGCCCTCGGTTGAGTCCATGAGACCAACCGGGGGTTTCTCTATGTCCAATGCCGGAACGCCTAGATGCGTTCTGGCACTTTTTGTTTAACCCAATTGGCTGACATCAGCCGCACGTCCGGTCTGTGGCCGGATGCCAGTCGAAGGTCGTCGGAGGCGACCAAGAACAGGGACACGACATGATCAACCAACACGGACACCGCTGCACGCTGCACCCAGATGACACACGCCGTACGGGGCGTTGTGGTGCATGCCAGCGAGCCGCAGTACATCGATACCAAGCGAAGTGCCGAGGCCAGCTCCAGCGCTACCGCGCTATCGAGGCCGCGCTAGCTCACTGATTCCCGTCACCGATCGCGGAGACGGAAACGCAATCGCCCCAACGCGATTGCTCCAATTGCCTTGCCCAGGTGGCAGGTAACCAACCCCGGAGGAAACCCATGATTGACCAAGACGCCCAACTCCACGACCTGCCTTACTACTGGCAGGAGAAGCTCCGTCAGTACCGAGTCGAGAACAAGCGGTTGCGTGAGCGGGTGAACAACTCAGACCACATCGAACTGTCTCCTCGGTGGCAGAAGACACTGACCGATCTCCGCAAGGAGAACGGCAAGTACCGCACAGAGCGCAAGGCCCTACAGGCCGAGCTGGCCTCACTCCGCGCCGACCAGGAGGCCGGTCGCGGTGCTTAGTGATCAGTTCTCGAAATTGAGCTGGCACAAGCGCACGCACGGGCACCCGTTCGCCGGTGCCGAGTTCCGCGTGCTGATGTCGATCTTCGATCACTCCGACAAGGATGGCCGGACATCACACCCCGGCCTGAAGCTGCTGATGACTGAGACCGGTTACGGCAAGACCGCCGTCTCCGAGGCCCTGGCGGCTCTTCAGGCCCGAGGCTGGATAACCCAGACTCGCAAGGGGTCGGGCACCTCGGGGAAAACGTCGGTCTACGAACTGGTCCCGGAAGCTCCGAGTGGTACCGCTGGAGCGGTACCACCTGAGACGGAGGTAGTACCGCTGGAGCGGACCAACCCCATAGAGGTTGGTCCGGTGGAGCGAACCAGTTGGTCCGCTGGAGCGGACCCAGTTGGTCCGCTGGAGCGAACACCTACAGATCCGGATATCAGATCCGGATCAGATCCTTTTGGATCAGATCAGGCAGAGGTTCGGTATTCACCGAACCATCTTGAGGACCAGGGCGAGACCGGCCAAGGGAGCCGTTCTCTTACGGATACGGGAAGAACAGAGGCAACCGCACAGCCTGCCGCCCTTTGGCCGGCTGAATCTGCAACCGCAACCGAGGCACCGCAGGGGTTTGTCAGTCTGCAACAGTCAACCGCAGGCCGTCACCATCCCGATGACCCTTGGGCCTGCGAGCCACCCGCGTGGGTCGCTGAGGTGCAGGCACGCGAGAAGCGCCGTCCGAGATCGGCAACAGTGCGACTGCCGATAGAGGATCCGTTCGCCAGCCCTCCGGGCTGACGTTCTCAACGCCAACTGAACACACACCCCCCAATCGAGGCCCCGGCACCACCGGGGCCTTTTTGCTGCCCGGATCAAGGCAGCACCCAACAGAGGAGCGAGCACACATGACAGATCCAATCGCTGAGGCAGCCGAGCGAGCCGCAGAGTTCGGCGCGCCCCCGAAGGTCTGGAGCGTCGGCCCCTACGCCGCCGTGAACCTCGGAGACGGACGCCATCCGTTCGACGGGATGAGCGTCACCAGTTGGACCGTCGACTGATGGCCGACTGCCCACGACATCGACATTGCGCCTATACCGGCACCGAGCCAGGGCTCTGCCCGACGTGCCATGCGAGCACACCGAAGTGCGCCGGTCGCCACGGCAAGGCTCCCGGTGACGGGAGCTGGCGGCGTGGCATCGCCTCAGGCATGACACACAGCACCCTGAGGCCGGGTCAGTCCCTTCACCCCAGCGAGGCAGGTTCGCTGGAGCTGACCGTGCGTCAGCCTCCGCAGCGCGGCTCGCAGCGTGCGTCCGACCAACCGGAAACGGTCGCAGCGTGAGCGACTACGAGAGACCGCAGAACTTCGCCGAATGGTGGGAGCGACACGGCCAGCCCTACGAGGCTGCCGTGACCGAGGGCGGCGGGACACCCTGGCCGCTGGACCCCGAGAAGCGAGCCGCTATCGCTGAGCGGCTCGGCCTGCCTGAGAACACCGACCCGACCGAACTACGCCGCGCTCTATGGGAGCGCCGCAATACGAGGAGCACCGCAGCATGAGCGAGACCACCACTGACGCGACGACCACCGAGACCCCCGAGGGCGAGCCCGCTCCCGAGACAGCCCCCCGGCCCAACAAGGAGGCCCGGTACCGCGTTGAGCGCAACGAGGCCCGAGACGAGCGTGACGCCCTGGCGCAGCGCGTCGAACGGCTGAACCGTGCCGAGGTTGAACGGCTCGCATCCGATGCCCTGAGCCATCCCGGCGATCTGTTCAGCCTGAGCGGTAACGAGCTGACCGACTACCTGACCGATGAGGGTGAGGTGGACGCCGAGAAGGTGGCCGCTGATGTCGCCGCCGTCCTGGCCGAGCGGCCCGGTCTCCGCAAGGGCTCTCCCGCGTTCGATCCGACGCAAGGTTTCGGAGGCGCACCGCAGGCCAAGCGTGAGCCGACGATGGCCGACCTGCTCAGCCAGCGCAACTGATTTCGAGTGTGGGTCCGTGGCCTGCGCTCAACCCAACGCCTCTGTGAGGCATCTGAGGACCGATCTGTGATCGGTCCTTTTCTATTGCTAGACAACAACTATCGAAGGACACAACATGGCAATGCAGCATTCAAGCACCGCTGATACCTGGACTCCCGCCGACTTCGGCAAGGTTCTGAACAAGGCGATTCAGGCCAAGTCCACCGCGTTCCTCGCGGGGAGCACGTTCGGCACCGACAAGGTCAAGGTTCAGTTCCCGCTGTGGAACTCGGACCCGGCTGTCACCTGGCTGGACGAGCTGGAGGTGATCGTTCCGACTGATGGCACGACCGGTGAGGTGATCGTCATCCCGTCGAAGGCCGGTGGCATCGTCACGCTTTCGAACGAGATCCGCAAGGACTCCGATCCCGAGATCGCCGACCAGGCTGCCGCAGGTATCGCCAATCAGATCGCGCACACGATTGACGCCGCGTTCCTGGCGAACACCACGGCCAAGGCGAACAACGGCTTGCTGTCGCTGACCACCAGCGTCGTTGACACCGGGGCCTCGATCACGAACGAGGATCCGTTCATCGACGCGATCTTCGCCGCCGAGGCGGTCGGTGCTCAGATCGACCGCTGGGTGATGCACCCGAACGTCGCTAAGACCCTCAGCAAGATCAAGAAGGCGACCGGCTCGAACGAGCGTCTATTGCAGCGCACGACTGACGGCGCATTCATCGCAGGGATCAAGGTTCTGACCGACTCCAAGGTGGACGCTTCCACCTTTGCGTGGGGCATCGACTCCTCGCGGGTCAAGATCGTCCTTCGCCAGGACACCGAGATGGAGACGTTCGACGTTCCGCGCCAGGACGCCATCGACGTTCGCGGCATCGCCCGCGTCGGATTCGGTTTCCTGCACCCGCTGTCGGTCGTTCGTCTGTACGACGCCGCCTGATAGCTGACGGTTACCCCAGATCCATTGCGGGTCTGGGGCTTTCCTTCAACTCCGCTTTGGTGCTGGCGAGCGGCCAACCGCCCTTGCAGCTAGATCACACCACTCGATAAGCGCAACAAGTTCTGTGTATGTCAGCGGGGCCTCTTGCCCTATTGCCAGTTCGTGTTTTCGTGGGCTGATGGCGTAGGGATCTCCCTGGTCGATCCTGAACGGAAGCCTTCCCGGCCTGAGGTCTTTATCCAGTAAGCGTTCCGGTGTGTGCTGCATCGCATCGCGAATGTTGTTGAGCCTCAATATGGCACCTGAGTTGGGAGCCGAGAAGGACACTCCGAAGCACTTGTTACGCAGCAAGGTCGCAGCGGTCACGGCCCGATGAGTGGCGTCAACGCAGTTCTCAATGTGATGCGCGCCAGCGAGTAGGTCATTGAATTTGCGGATCCAATCTTGCTCTGTCAGCGCTTCCGCGCGTGCCCAGGCTTTACCAGCACCGTCGTACTCCGAGATCGCCTTATCGAGCATGCGTACAAGGTGTACGTAGAGCCACAGGTATCGATGGTCTGCTCGAAGCGAGTCGGGCACCGCTCCGAGCATTGCACTGAACAAGGTCTCCATCAGGTCCGACGACACCCCCAGGGTGGGCAAGTCGGGGAGCACAACGCCGTTGCCTTCCGGGGCCTCTGCCATGTTGTACACCTTCCATGGATTTGCCCGGATCGATTTGGGTTTCCCGCCTTGTCAATTCGGTATGCCGATCGCACTACGGTGACGTCTGCGAATGCGGTCGGTTCCAGCCTCCAATCTTTCGTTGTTGTTGAGAGCGTTGACCTTCTTCATCAGCTTGACGATGACTGGCATCGCGCCGTTAATCACGAACGCTGCGGGTAGCAACTCGTTACTGACATGTCCCGGCACGACCGCGTCGGCGGTCTGTAGCTTGCCCTCGTACGTAGTCGAGGTCCAGTCTTGGATACCCCACCAGATGCCGTGTATCACGTCACCCGTGAACGCTTCCCCGGCCTGCGGAAGAATGTTGAACAACTCGCCATGTTCATACGGCTCAAGAGCACGCCGTATCTCCTCTATGTCGTCGTAGTCGGCACCGGTGTACTCAGCTACACCCTTGTATGCAACCGCCGCAACATTATTCGTCGCGCGAATAAGTTGCCCTAGAGGCCGCTCGGCCAAGACATCGATTCGGTAAATCGGTACGTCATCAAGCGAGATGATGAGCGATTGTGCAAGGTCGATCACCTGCTCAGCTGCTCGCAGGTATTCGGTATCCACGTCAGTCGTCACTCATCGAATCTAGAACCTCCCACCGACACAACGTCGGCGAATTCTGTCCGTCTGTCGGATGACATTCCAGACCCGCTATTACGAGGAGCCCCACATGACAGCACCAGACAGCGACGTCGCGACCTACGAAGCTCGACACACCCGTCGTGGTCGAAAGAGTCTGAGGCAGAAGCAGTGCGCCTGCGAAGGCTGTGAGTCAGAGGCAGTCGTCCGCTCTGCAGGGCAGCGATACTTCTGCTCAGCAGAGTGCCGAATCGCGGTGGCTGACAACCGCGCAGAGGTGAAGCAGCCGTGTCGC
The DNA here is from genome assembly GCF_056403275.1 of Mycobacterium sp. P2_H7. Taxonomy (NCBI): domain Bacteria; kingdom Bacillati; phylum Actinomycetota; class Actinomycetes; order Mycobacteriales; family Mycobacteriaceae; genus Mycobacterium; species Mycobacterium sp. P2_H7. The sequence goes on from NZ_JBFUFU010000022.1 coordinate 35,913, forward strand.
CGGGAGACTTGCCGAAGGCTCGCGAACAACGCCAGTGACGGTTACTGCACGCTTATCTGCAGAGCGATCGATGACGAGCTGGCGAGAGCGCAGAGGATCTGCGAGGCACTCGGGGCCGGCAATCCGATGGCGTCGAAGGTGTGGGCCGAGACGGTCGCACTAAGCGACGGATGGAGCCAGCTCAGGGAGCTAGACAGCCGCCTGTACCGAGCCGCGCTCTCGGTTGGATTCACGGACGAGCAATGGCAGACCATGAAGGAAGGGTAGGAGGGTTGTTCCCACCCTTCGGACTACACCTTTGGCTAGGCAGTCAGATGTCGAGTCAATCGAAGTCTGGTTCGCACAACTACGAGGAGGGTAGGTGCAACTCGGCCTCGGGAAGACGACTCATCGCTGAGGCTTGCTTAGTGGTTTATCTCGAACCTCGGCCGCGATCAACTTCAGTGTTTCAGATGGCTCCTCGCCGAACTCACGTTCGATGCGCTTGAGGATCAGCACGACGAGTTGATTCAGCCCGGCGACCTGTTCGACCAGAGCCTCTTGGCCCGCTCTCGCCTGGGCCATGAACTCCGCCATACCAGCAGCAGGCCCCATACCTTGTTCGGCGAGCTTCTCCCGTGCGAGGTCTATAGCGTTCAAAACGGTGGTCTGCTGCACACGCGTCCACGGCACTTCTGACATAAATCCCCCTTGGCAAGGTAGCTATCGGCGAACAGCGACACGAAGCGCGCCATCAACTCCTGATGTAACACCACGGCGAGGTATCGCACCCTGGATTGCCACCCCATCAATACCGGATGTACCCAGGGGGGTTGCCCCCATGCCCCCACCGTGACCGGTCGGTTATGCGGGTGCCGAATCGGATGCCGTGGCATCGAACTGAAATGTCGTCGACTCCAGCGCGCGTGATGCCGGGTCACGACAGGTGGCCGAATTGCCCCTAGAGGGGGAGTCCAACCGTTGTACGCCCCTCTCGGCAGACGATGCCTTACCGACTCGCTGCCTTTTTCCGCACTCACTCAGCCACCGCGACACGCGATGGCTGTCGCTGACCTGCGAAGACTCTGAGGGTCTAGATCCGATCGCGACCCTTCAACTCCTCTCAAACCACCACATAAGGAGGCCGCAATGGCCGATGTACCCACGATTCCGAGGGCTCCAACGGGCCTTTTGGCACGCGGTAGGCAGCTCTGGCGAGAGCTGCACGCCGTCTACGAGTTCTCCGAGGCACCCGAGAAGGGAGCCATCCTCGAGGAGGCTTGCCGTACCGCAGACGTGGTGAAGCGGCTCCAGGCCGTCGTGGACGGAGCCGCTGAGATACGCGTTAAGGGCTCGCAGGGCCAGCCGGTTGCGATGCCCGAGCTCGGGGAGCTGCGGCAGTACCGCGCTCTCATGGTGCAACTGCTCAAGGCCCTCGGATGCCCCGACGACGAGGACACACTGACTCGCTCCGAGCTCGGCAAGCTCGGCGCTACCGGACGGTGGAAGAACCGTGGGTAGCCTCAAACGGCACAGCCGCAAGCTGTCCGTCTCCAATCCGGCGGCTCTGGCAGCCGAACTGCCCGAGCACCTCCGCATCGCGGATCCTCGGAACTGGCCGACCCTGGACGACCACCGCCGAGCCGTCGCTGACTACCTCCGCAAAGTGGGCGTCTCTGCCGATCTCTCGGCGCAACTGGCACCGGACGTATCCGCAGCGACCGGGGTCGCTTTCTGCATCGTCCTTCGTGACCGACTGACCAAAGGAAAACCATGACAGACCTGACGATTCCGCCGTGCCCGTTCGCAGGCACCGACGGCAGCCGCTGGCCTCACCACCGTGCGAAGGCTAGGAGCAAGAGCTACACCCGACGCCGCGCTATCGCGATGCTGAGCAAGGAGACCGACCGTGGCACTTGCTATAGCCAGTGACGTTGCCGCGCTCCTGGCGCGAGAGCTGGACACCTTAGAGACAGCACTGGTGGACCGCCGACTGGCTCAAGTGGAGCGGATGATCCTCCGTCGAGTCCCGGACCTGGCCGGCCAAATTGCGGCAGGCCAGATCGACCAGGACGACGTGACCGACATCGAGGCCGAGGCCGTCTATCGGGTCGTCCGCAACCCGGACGGTCTCGCATCCGAGACTGATGGGAACTACCACTATCAGCTCAGCCGGGAGGCTGCCGACAACACTCTCCGCATCACAGCGGAGGAGTGGAAATTGCTCGGTATCAAGCCGAGTCGGATGTTCCAGATCGTTCCGAATCTGGTTGCGCCGGTTGGGTACCCATCGTTCGATACCGGAGGCTGATATGTCACTTCTTAGGCGCGGAACAGAGACCGTCACGGTGTACCCAGAGGTAACCGTGACCGACGCTGACGGCAACAAGTTCACACAGGCCGGGACGATGGGAATCGTCGTCAAGGCATCGGTGCAGCCGATCACCTCCACCGAGGACCAGGACGGTGGAGGCTTCCACACCACCAGCCGATACCGGCTGCGGCTGGCAGGCGGGTTCCCGATTGGCGGCGGCATCCTCGGGGCTCAGGCCCAAGTCGAGTGGCGCGATAAGCGATACTCAATCGAAGGTGATGCCCAGTTGCACACCAGCAGCAGCAGGACCGCTCACGCGGTCTACACGATGGTCCGGGGGTGAGCGAGTACTCGCGGGCGCTGCAATTCGTGAATTTCTAGGAAACTAATTCGTCGACGATTCCGAGGTTCCGCTTGGCGGCATCTGCGTACATCGCGGTCAGTTCATCAGTTGATTTGGAGAGGATGCCCGGATCGTATGTTGGTGGCAAACGATCAGCAGGCACACCGACGAGCGCGTCGGCCAGCTTGGCTTTATCAGGCTTTGGGTCGGGATAGAGCGCCACTATGTCGTCAATGTTCTTCATGACGGATTGGTAGTAGTCAGCGCGGTACTTGTCTCTCAGCGCACGCGCGAGCGCGATAACCCGGTCGTCGCTGGCTATTTCAGCATTCGATATGGCTTGGTCGAGCGCTGTATAAGCGCCCTGCCAAGACGATCCCTTCCGCAACTGGGCGTCGGCGCCGGTGTCGTTGTAGAAGCCTGGGACCACGTACTGGTTCCCGTATCCGCTCAGCTGCTTGTCCTTAACGTTTGGAGAGACGGACGGTTTCGAATCTAATTGCCCGGCGCCAAGGTCCATCTGGCCTCCTGAGACTCCGATACCTGCAAGACCAGCACTCGCTGAGGTGAAAAGACCTGCATTGAGCGCTAGCGCTGAGGCATCACCGGCATTGTGTAGCCGAGTCGCTTGCTGGAGGATCTCGGAATAATGCTGTTGGCGTTGGTCTCTCTGGAACTCTGCGAGCGCCTGCTCCTTCTGGCCTTCGATGGTCAGGTCAGCTACTAACAGACCCCCACCGAAAGCGACCATCGCTGCTACGAGCGGAGTTACTACAGGCCCTAGAAGACTTCCACCTCTTTGGCCTCTCGACCCAAGCCGCATTCGTTGCCACAACGACCGCTTCTTAGGCGGGCGTAAGCCAAGTCGTCGTATCGACGCCACCCGCTTAGATGGTGTAATCCCCCTCGCCATTGCGGCACCTTAACAGCATCCCGCGCGATGAGGTCGTCCTCGAGGCGACTTGAGATGTCTGCCGTTCCAGGGCCGAACCACTGGGCCCCGTTCAACAACAGGTAGCCATCGTGGGTACCTATACGTGCTAGGCATCCGCCAGCATGTCGCGGATGCGCCGTTGCTCCTCGGTGAGCACCGGCTGAGGCCACGACTCAGGCACGCGGAACCCGCTGAATATCGACGATTTGGTCGAACCCGTAGAGCCGTAAGGCAGTCCGTAGAGCATGACCTTTATTCCCGAGTCGCGGAGCACCTGACGGCGGTCGGTTGATGGGTCACTCCACAACTCCCGGTATGTCTGCCCTGTCCCGATCTCATCCCACCGCGCGGCCACCAACGTGTTCGCGGTCAGCTCGGCCTTACGCGCCACCAGCGCAGACAGCCTGGAGCGATACATCAGCTCGTCGTCCACCAGGCCGTTGTCCGACTCCCAGCGGAGTCGCTCTAGCGATTGCTCGGTCTGGGCCAGCTCTGCGCTGTGGTCCTCCCCCGGAACGAACACCCGCCGTGTCATCTCCCGGTCTCCGTAATCCTCTAAGAACTTGTTCCGCAACGAATCTTCTATGTCGTCCAACCGCATAGCACCCCGGCAGCCTGTGGTCTGCCGACCGCACCTGACGTAGGTATGGACCTTGCCGCTGGTCGACTTGCGGCGGTGCAGGGACAGCGCGTATCCGCACTCTGGGCAGTCGCACCGACGAGGCACCCAAAGCTCTGGGTACTCGCATTCGGCGGTGTGCAGGATGCAACCGCAGTAGCCGATACCCGCCAACGGGTTCGGAGACATCTGGCGACGTTTGCCGCTGGCTGATCGCTGGGCAATCGCATCCTGCAGCTGCGACCACTCGGTGTCGGTGAACGTCGGATCAGCCATCCTGATCGGCTGGCCTTGAGGGTCCAGCACGATTTGACCCCCGGACACTCTCAGCCCTTGAAGGCGCTGAGATGTCAGCGTTCGTTTGAGCGTGGTCACCGACCAACTGCCTTTGCCTGCCGCCGTCGCACGGTTGGTGCGATGCTCGGAGTCGTTCAGCCACCGAACCAGCTCGGTGAGTGAGTTGTTCTCGTGTACCAACTTGGCGTGGATCTCGTGGAGTAGCGCGTACCCCTCGGGATCGCGCACGAGAGCCTTACCTCTGCCGCTCGGATGCGGCACAGTCTTGAACCCCAGAGGGGCCACGCCGTGAGATACCCGGTCGGTCATCTTGAGCACCGCCAGCCGGTCGGTGGCGCGCGTCTTGAACCGCGACAGCTCGATAGCCGCGAAGAATGATCCGACGTAGATAAAGAACTCGCTCATCATCTGGTCGAGCGAGTCACCCGCAGGGTTCAGGTAGTCGAGCACGACACCGTCACCGGAGAACGCGAGAATCTTCTGGTTGTCCTTGGTCCACTGGGCGAAGTCAACACAGTCCTTGGTCGACCGAAACGCCCGGTCGATCTTGGAGAACACCAGCACGTCCCACTCGTGTAGGTGCTCAGGGGCCAGCCACTCCCCCAGCTCTGGCCGCTCAAACGGCGTTGTCTTCCCGGCGGATACGCCGAGATCCTCGAACGTGCCCACAACCTCGAACCCACGTAAGCCAGCCCAACGCACGCCCTCCTCGGTCTGCGCTAGGTGCGACACCTTGCGGGTGTTCTCTTTGTCGTCGTCCAGATGCGACACCCGAGCGCCCACGATGGCTCGCAGCTTGCGCTGTGTTACGTTGTCCATAGTGCAGCACAGTACAACGTCAAGGCCACCGGACACGTCGCCAAACTGCGCCGCGACATCTCGGTGTAGGGGTTCGTTCCCGACGTTCTGGTGGCCTCATCGCAGATTCGGCCACCAGAACGTCGGGAACGACCGCTCAGAGCGCGCCGAGTGATCCCAACAGCAGCGCCTCGGCCGTCGCCGCCCGTTCCAGCACCCCGAGGTGCAGGCTCTCGTTGATGCTGTGCGCCTGGGTGCCGGGATCCTCCACACCGGTGACCAGGATCTTGGCGGCCGGGAACGCGGTGGCGAACTCGGCGATGAACGGGATCGATCCGCCCATGCCCATGTCGACCGGTTCCCGGCCCCACGCGGTGTTGAACGCCGCCCGCGCGGCGTCGTAGACCGGGCCGGTGGCATCGATCGCATAGGGCTGGCCCACGTCGCCGGGGGTGACGGTGACCTGCGCTCCCCACGGGGCGTGCGCCAGCAGGTGCGCGGTCAACGCCTCGAGATGGGCCGCGGCATCCCCGCCGGGCGCCACCCGCATGCTGACCTTGGCCCGCGCCCTGGGGATGAGCGTGTTGGACGACTTGGCTATCGGCGTGGTGTCGATGCCGATGACCGTGATCGCGGGCTTGGCCCAAAGTCGTTGCACCACCGAGTCGGAGCCGATCTGGGACACCCCGTCGAGCAGGCCGGAATCGGCACGCACCCGTTCATCGGGGAACGCGACGTCGGCGGCGTCGGCGTGGTGCAGGCCGGCGACGGCGACGTTGCCGTCATCGTCGTGCAGGCCGGCCAGCAGACGCACCAACACCGACAGCGCGTCCGGCACCACACCGCCCCACAGTCCGGAATGCAGGCCGTGGTCCAGGGTCGCGACCTCCACCACGCAGTCGGCCAACCCGCGCAGCGACACCGTGAGTGCCGGGATGTCGGTGCTCCAATTGTCCGAGTCGGCGATCACGATGACGTCGGCGGCCAGCAGGTCGCGGTGCGCCGCCAACAGAGCAGCCAGGGACGGCGAGCCGGATTCCTCCTCGCCCTCGACGAACACCGTCACCCCGACGGGCGGGTTGCCGCCGTGCGCCCGGAACGCCGCCAAATGTGTTGCGATTCCGGCCTTGTCGTCGGCGGTGCCACGGCCGTAGAGCCGCCCGTCGCGTTCGGTGGGCTCGAACGGCGCCGACGCCCACTGGGTCACATCGCCTTCGGGCTGCACGTCATGGTGTGCGTACAGCAGCACCGTCGGCGCACCCTCGGGCGCGGGGTGGCGGGCGATGACGGCGGGCGCACCGCCTTCCGCCACGATGCGGACGTCCCCGAAACCGGCCTCCGCCAACAGCTTTGCCGTCAGCTCGGCGCTGCGCTGCACCTGGTCGCGACGGGCCGGGTCGGCCCACACCGATTCGATGCGCACCAGCTCTTCCAGATCGCGCCGCACCGACGGCAGGACCTCGCGGACACGTTCGACCAGATCGCTCATGCCAGCGAGACTAGTCGCACCCGCGACCACGCGAGCGTGCGCAAAATGTCACACCATTACGGCGTGTCACCGGGCAGACGCGCACGCTCGCGGCAATCAGGCTTCGAGGATCGCGACCGCCGCCGCGGTATCGGCCTCGTGGGTCAGCGACAGGTGGATCGTCACGTCCTTGAGGTGCTCGGCGATCGCCCCGGTCAACCGGACCTTCGGCCGTCCCCACATGTCGGTGATGACCTCGATGTCGCGGTGGATGTCTTCCGGCAGCATCGGCCGCTTCGAGAACCGCGACCCCGACCAGGCCTTGATCACGGCCTCCTTGGCCGCCCACCGCGCCGCGAGGTGGCGCGCCGCCGACGAACTCTTGTCCGCGGCGTCGCGCCTCTCCCCCGGCGTGAAGGTCTCGGCGAAAACGGTGCCCGGCTGGTCCACCTGTTCCGCGAAATCCGGAATCGAAACCAGGTCGATGCCTACCCCAACGATGCCCATACCCGGCACGCTATCTGACTGGCCTCCGCTCATTTCGAGTAGAGGTCATCGGCGCCGAGACGAGCATCCGGATTGAGCAGCATTGCCGCTTCCTGAGGCTTCTCGGCGTTGTCGTGTCCGAACCGGCGGTCGGCCGGCTTCTCGTACAGCGACGGGCCACCGGCGATCGCCGACGCGAGCGTGCGCTGACCGGTCAGCACCCGGGCGTTGGCCCGCGCCTGGTACTCGGCCCGCTGGTCGGCGGGCAGTGCGGCCAGCAGCGCCTGCGGATGCACCAGCGCCACCAGACCCGACACGTGACCGAAGCCGAGGCTGGTCACCAGGCCCGCCTTGAGCGGGAACTTCTCGCCCAGGTGCAGGGCCTCGCGGACCCAGACGAAGTGCTTGGCGTGCGCCAGCTCGTCGTCGACACAGTCCAGGCTGCGGTTGGGCGGGATGACGCCGTCACGCAGGATCTGGCACAGACCCATCATCTGGAAGGCCGCGGCACCACCCTTGGCGTGACCGGTGAGGCTCTTCTGGCTGACCACGAACAGCGGTGCACCCTTCGAGCGTCCCATCGAGGCCGCGAGCCGCTCATGCAGCTCGGTCTCGTTGGGATCGTTGGCCAGCGTGGAGGTGTCGTGCTTGGAGATGACCGCGATGTCATCGGGCCCGACACCCAGCTTGGCCAGCGAACGGGCCAGGCGGGACTCGCGCCCACCACGGCCGGCACCCAGGGCACCGAGGCCCGGCGCCGGGATCGAGGTGTGCACACCGTCACCGAACGACGAGGCGTAGGCGACGACGGCCAGCACCGGCAGACCCATCTGCACCGCGAGATCACCGCGGGTCAGCAGAATCGTTCCGCCACCCTGTGATTCGACGAAGCCGAGGCGACGACGATCGTTGGCGCGGGAGAACTTCGAGTCGCTGATGCCCTTGGCCCGCATCATCTCGGTGTCGGCGGTGGCCGCCATGTCACCGAAGCCGATGATGGCTTCCAGCGTCAGGTCGTCGTAGCCGCCGGCGACCACGAACTCGGCCTTGCCGAGCGCGATCTTGTCGACGCCCTCTTCGACCGACACCGCGGCCGTCGCGCAGGCAGCGACCGGGTGGATCATTGAGCCGTAGCTGCCGATGTAGGACTGCACGACGTGTCCGGCGAAGACGTTCGGCAGCACCTCCTGCAGGATGTCGTTCGGCTTGTTCTTGCCCAGCAGGTTGCCGTGGTACATGGTCTGCATCGAGGTCATGCCGCCCATGCCGGTGCCCTGCGTGCTGGCGACCAGGCTCGGGTGCACCCACCGCATCAGCTCGGTCGGGCTGAATCCCGCCGACAGGAACGCGTCGACGGTGGTGACCAGGTTCCACAACGCCACCCGGTCGATCGAGCTGGCCATGTCCGGCGTGACGCCGTAGACCTGCGGGTCGAACCCGGTCGGGATCTGCGCGCCGACCGTACGGGACAGCTTCACCTTGCGGGGAACCCGGATCTCGGTGCCGGCCTTGCGGGTGACCTGCCAGTCCGCGCTGTCCGGCACCGGCGCGATGACGGTGTGCTCCGGATCGAACTGCACGAATGCGCGGGCGTCGGCCTCCGAGGACACCACGAAGGTGAAGTCCTTGTCCAGAAAAACCGAAACCAGCAGCGGCGCAGCGTGATCGGGATCGATCGCACCGTCGTCGACCCACTCGCGGATGCCGACCCGCTCCACCACGATGTCGTGGTAGCGCTCGACGAGTTCACCCTCGTCGACCAGGTCGCCGCTCGCGGTGTCGTACCAGCCCGGCTTGGGATCGTCTTCCCACTTCACCAGACCGGTGGTCCAGGCCAGCTCCAGCACGCCGGCCGCGGACAGCTCGCCGGCGACCTCCATCTCGAAGCGGGTCCGCGACGAGCCGTACGGCCCGAGCTCGGCACCGCCGACGATGACCACCAGGTCGGCGGGGTCGACGTCCAGGTCGTCCCATGCCGGCGGCGGGGCCGCCTGGTAGCCGCGCGGCGGCGACGGCAGCGCGGCGATGGTGGCTGCGCCGTCCTCGTCGGCGGCGTCGCCCTCGGTGTCCGACTCGGCCAGCATCTCCTCGCGGGCCTTGGCGGCCAGCTCGGCCATATCGAGCTGAACCTCGCCGAGGCCACCGGTCAGGTCGACCTTGATCGGCTCGCGGGCCGCGGCCACCTTGGATTGGATATCGCACAGCGCCAACAGCATCGAGGCCATCTCGGCGGTGGTGTACGTGGTCACGCCGGCCTCTTCGACGGCGCCGACGATGGCATCGTTGTGGCCCATCAGGCCGGTGCCCTTGGTCCAGCCGATCAGCGCGTGCGCCAGCGAAACCCGCTGGGCCCACGATGATTCCGCACTCCAGCGGGCGACGACCGCGTCGAGCGCGGACTTCGACTCGCCGTAGGCGCCGTCACCGCCGAACATGCCGCGGTTGGGCGAGCCCGGCAGCACGACGTGCAGCCGCGAGGCGATATCGCGCTCGGAGCCCAGGCGGGACAGCCCGCCGATGAGCCGCTGGACGGCCCACAGCAGGACCTTCATCTCCATCTCCGAGCGCGCACCGGCCTCGGACAGATCCCCGGCGACGCGCGGAGCGGCGAACGGGAACAGCAGCGTCGGGTTCTGGGCGTCCTTGAGGTGGATCGCCTTGGGCCCGAGGTTCTCGGTCTGCTCGCTACCCACCCACTCGACGAGCGAGTCGATGTCGCTGTAGGACGCCATGTTCGCCGGGACGACCCACAGGGTGGCATCGAAGCGGGCATGGTCGCGGTACAGCGTGCGGTAGAACGCCAGCCGGTCGTCGTCGAGCTTGGACGTGGTCGCGATGACTGTCGCCCCGCCCGCGAGCAGCTGCCCGGCCACCGACGCGGCGATCGAGCCCTTCGAGGCACCCGTCACCACGGCGACTTCGTTTGCGTAGCCACCCTTTTCGGGGTTCTCCGCACCCGCGGCCGCCCGGCCGTACAGCGCGCCGTGCACGTTGCGCCCGGCGGCCAGGGCCTTGCCCTGCCACCAGGTGGCCTGTGTGCCCACGACGTTGCCCGCACCTTCGAAGCGCTCCGAGAGCCGCTCCCAGTCCGCGTCGATCTCGCTCTCGTCGAGCAGCCACAGCTTGGCGAGATCCTCACGGGCACTGGCCCACCGGTCGTCGAAGACGACGGCCTTGCGGGCGTCGAACACCGGAGCCACCAGACGCGGCCAGTCCGAACCGAGTTCGTTGGTCACCAGGTCGATCAGCTCGGAATCACTGACGGCTTCAGCGGTCACGGGCGCGTTCAGCCCGAGCTCACCGAGCACCAGGCGGGCCGCCGACGCCAGCACACCGTTGGGTCCGGTCACCTGCGCGGCGAAATCGTTGAGCGCGGCGGAGTCCACGACGCCACCACCGGCGGCGCCGGAGGACGGCAGGCTCACCGGGATGCCCTTGCGGGCACCCACGGCGCTGACCGCGGCGTCGATCACCTTGTCCACCGAGGCCGCATCGGCCAGCGCACCTTCGTGCAGGCCGCCCATGCTGCCCCCGCGGACGCTGGATCCCTCACGGGTGCCCAGCGCCACCTCGGCGGTGACGTGCTTGGCCCAGCCGGGGCCGAGTTCCCATGTCTTGGTGACACGTTCGGTGATGTAGGCCGGCCGCTTGCCCGACGGCCCGAAGACCGTGCGCAGCTGGTCGTTGATGGCATCGGAGAGCACCGGACCGAACGGCTTGTACGTCCGGGCCAGCTTGGTCACCTGAGACTTCAGACCCGACAGGTCGGCCTCGGCCGCACCGTCGATGGCACCGAGGTTCAGCTCGGAGCCGAGGTCCACCAGCAGCTGGTTGCGTCGCGACGAGGCACCGTCGGTGATCGACTCGATGGAATCCAGCGGTTCGATCTGCTCGGTGCGCATCTTCGCCGACAGCGCGATCAGCGACATGGTCGCATCGGCGGCGTCGTAGACGATATCGTCGGGACGCGGCCCGCCCGATGGCGCCGCGGCCGGTGCCGCTGCGGGTGCGGCGGCTGCCGGTGCGGCCTCCGCCGACGGCGCTGCGGGCGCCTCGTCCGCCTCGGGCTCGGGCTCCGGATCGGTGTCGGTGGCGAACAGCACCGGGGCGTCACGCTCGGCGTTGAGCACCTCGGTGGTGTTGTGCGAGTACTCCGGCAGCTTCAGCGTGTTGGTGGCCAGGCCGGCGACGGTCGGCGCGGTCTTCACACCGATCTCGACGAACCGCTCCACGCCGAGACCGCCCGCGGCCTCCTCGATGAACAGCAGATCCTGCGTCTCGATCCAGCGCACCGGGCTGGCGAACTGCCAGGCCAGCAACTCGATGACAACCTTGCGGCACAAGGCTTCCGGCTTCTCGTTGCGCCAGGTGTCGTAGTCGGCGAGCACCTCGTCGAGGGTCTCGGCGGGCACCAGGTCACGGATCTCCTGGATGAAGTCGCGGTCCAGGGTGAACGGCCGCGGCACCAGGTTCGGGATGTAGCGCCCGATCAGCAGTTCCGGATCGGCGCCGACCGGCATGACGCGCTCCAGCGCGCGGCGGAAGTCGGCGACGCCGACCCGCAGCACCTCGGAGTGGAACGGCACGTCGATACCGGGGACCAGGATGAAGGACCGCTTGCCGCCGCTGATTTCGCGACGACGCTCGATCTCCTCCTCCAGCGCCTCCAGGCCGCGCACCGTGCCCGCGATCGCGTACTGCGCGCCGCGCAGGTTGAAGTTCACGATCTGCAGGAATTCGCCTGTGCGCTCGGAGATCTCGGCGACGAAGTCGGTGACGTCGTCATCGTCGAGGTCGATCTGCGACGGTCGGATGGCGGCCAGCCGGTAGTTGGACCGGCCCTTCTCGTCGCGCGGCACGATGTCGTGCATCTTGCTGCCGCGGTGGAACACCACCTCCAGCAGGGCTTCCAGCTTGTAGACGCCGGACACGCAGGCCAGTGCGGTGTACTCGCCGACGGAGTGGCCGCACGCGATGGCGCCCTCGACGAACGCACCCTGCTCGCGCATCTCGGCGACCTGGGCCGCGGCCACCGTCGCCATGGCGACCTGGGTGAACTGCGTCAGGTACAGCACGCCTTCGGGGTGGTGGTAGTGCACACCCGAGGCGATCAGGCTGGTCGGGTTGTCGCGCACCACGTGCAGCACCGAGAAGCCCAGGGTGTCGCGGGTGAACTTGTCCGCGGTGTCCCAGATCTTGCGGGCCGCCTTGGAACGGGCCCGGACCTCCATGCCCATGCCCTTGTGCTGGATGCCCTGACCGGGGAAGGCGTACACCGTCTTCGGGGCGGCCAGCTGTGCGGTCGCCGACATCACCAGGTCGCCGCCGACCTTCGCGGTGACCTCGATGATCTCCGCGCCGCGGTCGATGCCGACGCGGTCGACCCGGAAGTCGATCTCGTCGCCCGGCAGCACCATGCCCAGGAAGCGCGAGGTCCAGCCGACCAGACGGGCGGGCGGGGTGGCTCGGCCGTCGGTGGCGGTGACGACGTGCTGAGCGGCGGCCGACAGCCACATGCCGTGCACGATCGGACCCTTGAGCCCGGCGAGAAGTGCTGCGGCACGGTCGGTGTGGATCGGGTTGTGGTCACCGGAGACGACCGCGAACGCGCTCATGTCGGTGGGCGCGGTGACGGTGGCATCGCGACGGCGACGACGCGGGGTCTCGGTGGCGTTGTCGGTGATCGCACCGCCGGCACGCAGCGGGTCGGCCAATTCGGCGGCGCCGTTGCGGCCCCGGATCGCGAAGCGTTCCTCGAGGCTGGCCAGCACGGTGCCCGTGCTGTCCGCGATGGTCACCGAGACCGGCACGACGCGGCCATACTCGGTGTCACTGGCCGCGGAAGCGGTTGCTGTGACGGTCAATTCGGCCTTGGTCGTGGGCATCTGCGCCAGCAGGTGCGCGGCGTGGTCCAGGTGCACCAGGCTGAGCAGACCTTCGACCACCGGGAACTCGTCCGCGGTGACGGCGGACCCGATGACCGAGAAGACGGCCGGCCAGCAGCGGCCCACCAGGGCGTCCGGAACCAGGGTCAGGCCCGGCGCCAGTGGGGCGCCGAAGGTGGCGGTGACACCGGTGTGGTCGGCGATCTCCTCCGGATCCCAGCCGACGGTCACGGTGGCCGTGTCGTTCACGACGACGGGCAGCGCATCCACCCCGTCGACACCGGCGGCGATGGCCAGCACGGCGCGCATCGCGGCCGAGGCGTCCTCGGTGGTGACCACCGGCATGCCACCGTTGACGGTGGCGGCCGGCAGGGTCAACTTGATCTCGATCCAGATGTTCGACAGCGGCACGCTCAGCGTGACGCCGGCCTCGGTGAGCTCCAGGCGTGAACCGGTGGACGGGTGTACCGCAGAACGGTTTTCGTTGACCTGCCACTCGCTGGGCGCGCCGATGCGGTGCACCGGGTTGATGGCGGTGCGACCTGCCCACAGCACATCGGGCGAATCCAGCACGACGGCGATGGGACCGACGACGTCGGCGCGTGCCTGACGGCGGGACACCACGGGCACCGCGGCGGCACCGGTCGCGACGACCTCGTCGATGGCGGCCTGCTCGAAGCGGTCGAGCAGCTCACCGACCGGCTCGTCCACCCGGGTGATCCCGGCGACGGCCTGCGTGCCCGGGATGATGCACACCTGGTCGGCGGTGTAGCGCGCGTCGTGGGCCTGCCACAGCGAGTCGCTGCGCCACCAGCGCCGCACGTCCTTGTCGATGACGGGCACGAAGTTGACCGGCTTGCCCGGCACCTTGCACAGGGTGATGAAGAACGGCACGTCGGCCGGGTGCAGCTTGATGGTCTCGGCGTCCGGGTAGCGCGACAGCAGGGCGGCGCGGGCAGCGGCCGGATCCTCCAGCAGCGCTTCACCTTCCGCACTGTCGGCGAAGAGCGTGTCGATCGGGCCGGAGTCCTGCGGGTGCAGGCGGGCCTCGGCGCGCTTGAGCATGTCGGCGTAGCGATCCCGCCAGGTGATGTCGAGCCACGGCGAATCGTCGTGCTTGGTGTCGGCGGTGGAATCACCGCTGCCGATGGCCAGCTCGACGTAGCGGTCCAGCCACTGCAGGTAGGTGAGGTCGGCCAGGTCGCCGAAGTAGGGCTTGGCGGTGTCGGCCATCGCGGCGATGATCTCGTCGCGGCGCTCGGCGACCGCGTCGGCGTCGCCGGCGACCTCGTCGAGCAGGCGGCCGCAACGTGATGCGGTGTTGTCGATCTCGTGGATGTCCGCACCCAGCTGGCTGCGCCCGGATGCCATGCCGCCCTGGGCCTTTCCGGCGCCGACCCAGATGTCGGTGCCGGTGGTGTCCACCAGCAGCTGCTTGACCGCAGGCGAGGTGGTGGCCTCCAAGGTTGCCATCGCAGCGGTGCCCACCAGGATGCCGTCGACCGGCATCAGCGGGAAGCCGTAGGTCTCCGACCACCGGCCGGACAGGTATTCGGCGGCCCGCTCCGGGGTGCCGATACCGCCGCCGACGCAGATGGTGATGTTCGACAGCTTGCGCAGATCCGAGTACGTGGCCAGCAGCAGGTCGTCGAGGTCCTCCCACGAGTGGTGGCCACCGGCGCGACCGCCCTCGATGTGGGCGATGACGTCCTTGCCGGGCACCTCGGCCGCGATCTTGATGACGGACTTGATCTGGTCGATGGTGCCGGGCTTGAACACCACGTGGGTGATGCCGATGCCGTTGAGCTCCTCGATCAGGTCGACGGCTTCGGGCAGTTCGGGGATGCCCGCGGTGACGATGACACCGTCGATCGGGGCACCGGCCTGGCGCGCCTTCTGCACGATGCGCCTGCCGCCGAGCTGCAGCTTCCACAGGTACGGGTCCAGGAACAGCGAGTTGAACTGGATGGCGCGGCCCGGCTCCAGCAGCTGGGTCAGTTCGGCGACGCGGCCGTCGAAGATCTCCTCGGTGACCTGACCACCACCGGCCAGCTCGGCCCAGTGGCCGGCGTTCGCTGCGGCGGCGACGATCTTGGCGTCCACCGTCGTCGGGGTCATACCGGCCAGCAGGATCGGCGAACGTCCGGTCAGGCGGGTGAACTTGGTGGACAGCTTGACCGAGCCGTCGGGCAGCGTGACGGTCGACGGCGCGTAGCTGCTCCACGGGGCGGGCACCTCGGGTGCGGCGCCGACGGTGAACAGGGCGCGCTGGCCGGCGCGGGTGGCGGCGGGGACGATGCCGATGCCCAGCCCGCGGATGACCGGGGCGGTCACGCGGGTGGCGGTGTCGCCGGGCCCGAGATCGATGATCCACTTGGCGCCGGCCTCGTGCAGGCGCTCGACCTCGGCGACCCAGTCGACCGGGTCGACGAAGACGGCCTTGGCGAAGTGGTGGGTGAGCTCGGGATCGATGCCCGGGATGCGGCTGGCCCACGAGTCGATGAGGTCCACGGCGTCGGCCAGGCGCGGGGTGTGGAAGCCGACCTCGACCTGGATGCCGTTGAAGACCGGGGCGAACACGGCGCCGCCACGGGTCTTGTTCTTGCGCTCGGCTTCTTCCTTCTCGGTGATCTTGCTGCAGTACAGCTCGAACCGGGACAGCTGCTCGGGCGTGCCGGTGATGACCACCGAGCGCCTGCCGTTGCGGATGGACAGCACGGGCGGCAGCACGGTGCGCACGTCGGTGGAGAAGTCTTCGAGCAGTTCGGCGATGCGGTCGGGGTCGGCGTTGGTGACCGACACCATCGGCGACTTGTCGCCACGGCCGACCATCCCGCGGCGGCGCGACATCAGCGAGCCCGCGGCCCCCATCAGTTGCAGGATCGCGAGCATCTCGGCGTCGCGGGTGCCCTTGGCTTTCAGCGCCTCGGCCGCGACGATGCCCTGCGAGTGCCCGGCGACGGCGACCGGCGGGGTGCCGTGCAGGTCCAGTCCCTGGCGCAGCAGGGCGCGGGTGGCGGCGATCTGCGCCAGCAGGATGCCGGGGCCCGAGATGGCGGTGCTGATCAGCTGCTTGGGGGCTGGCAGGGGCTCGTCGGCGGCCAGCGCGCGCACCCACTGCAGCGGCTCGAAGCCGATGGGGCGGACGACGACGAGCTCGCGCGCCACCGGCTCCAGCAGCATGTCGGCTTCGGTGACCAGTTCGCTCAGATCCGATTCGATGCCCGCGGAGCTGACGAGTTCCTCGAGGCTCTCCAGCCAGCCGCCGCCCTGCCCACCGAACGCGACCGCGTAGGGCTCGCCGGCGTTCAGCAGATCCACGAGCGCGTGCGCGCCCGACAGCGACGCTCGGCCGAGGTCGCTCTTGCCGTTGGCGGTCACTCTGTCGTGTTCATTGATCGTCACGTCTTGCCATCTCCCTCGGTACAGATCTCGTCACGCGTCTGGCTGATGGTGCCGGTGTCGCCGCGCCATCGCGGCGGATCCCGGACGGGCCTGCCTCATGCAGGCCCCGGCGATTCGGCACTGAATCTCCATGAGCTCTCAGCGGGCGCCGGCCTGCCGGCATGGTCGAGGGCCGCACCGTCACGGTGCGGCCCCCCGGAGCCAGGTCCAGCAGGGCAGTCCAGCTGTACTAAGAGTGTCATAAGAGCTGGTGTGATCATCCGCCCCTAAATGGTTACTAGCGAGTTCTACGCTCGGGTAACCTCGGCGCGCATAACGCCGGTTCGCACGGCGAGTAAAGCCCTACGGGACAAACGTCCTGTTGGCAGGTGGTTACGGTCGAGTAGCTATAACTTCCCAGATCAAAGCAGCATTGTTATCAAATCGTTATGTCGATTTCCGGCGCCCACCGGACGCATCGCCGCGATCGACAGTTTGACCAGAAGTGTCTACAAAAGGGTGCCAGTCAGCGGCGAAAGTTTGCTGGCTTTTATTACTGATCAGTAAGGTTTTCTGGCTAAGGGTCCACGACCACGCGACGACCGGGAGCCGGTCGATCTCTCCCTGGAGCCGTTGCACGGGGCGGTGCAGACCCAAGCCACGCTCGGAGCGCGTGACACCGGCGTCCTGCCCGCCGAACCGGTCGGCGGTGCCCCCTTTGCCGTGACACGACCTCCGGCAGGGCCCGGTCGAGGTCACGTGGGAACCAACACCCCCGGCCGTCGGCGGATATCGTGCTCACCTCCCAGTTATGGCACGAAATCCGCACTTAGGCTGCGGCTTCACCGGCGAATCCATACGATCTCGACCATGCCCGCACCGATCTCCGGACTCGCCGAGACCCCGGACACCACCAGCACGGGCACCCCGCGCATCGAGCTCGCCGGGGTCAGGAAGGTCTTCGCAAACCGATCACAGGAGGTGGTCGCGGTCGAGGGCGCGAACCTCACCGTCACCGACGGCGAGCTGTTCGCCATCCTCGGCCCCTCCGGATCGGGCAAGACGACCGTGCTGCGGATGATCGCCGGCTTCGAACAGCCCACCGCGGGGGTCATCCGGCTCGGCGGTACCGATGTCACCGGATTGCCCGCGCAGCGCCGGGACGTCAACACCGTGTTCCAGGACTACGCCCTGTTCCCGCACATGACGGTCGGCCAGAACATCGAGTACGGCATGAAGGTGCGCGGCATCGCCAAGGCCGAGCGGCGCAGTCGCACGGCCGACGCGCTGGACATGGTTCGGTTGTCCGAGCACGGCGATCGACGGCCCGAACAGCTCTCCGGCGGGCAGCGGCAACGGGTCGCCCTGGCCCGCGCTCTCGTCGGCCGCCCACGGGTGTTGTTGCTCGACGAGCCGCTCGGAGCGCTGGACCTCAAGCTCCGCGAGCAGATGCAGGTCGAACTGAAGGCGATCCAGCGTGACGTGGGCATCACCTTCGTCATCGTCACCCACGACCAGGACGAGGCCCTGACCCTCTCCGATCGGCTGGCGGTGTTCAACGCCGGGCGCATCGAACAGATCGGCGCCGCGCGGGAGGTCTACGAGTCGCCCGCCAACCGCTTCGTCGCCGACTTCGTCGGGACCTCCAACGTCTTCGACGGGACGGCGGCGCAGACGCTGCTCGGCCGCGACGGCACGTTTGCCGTGCGCCCCGAGCGCATCGCGGTGCACGCACCGGGCCGCCCACCCGAGGCCGGGGCTCGCACCGTCGAGGCCACCGTCGCCGAGATCATCTATGCGGGCCCGCTCACCCGGGTGACGTCGACAGCCCAGGGCGCGACCCTGACGGCCACGGTGCTCACCTCCGCCACCTCCCTGCCGGCAGGCCTGGACCACGGCTCCCCCGTCGTCCTGTCCTTTCCGGACTCCGCCGTCCACCACCTGAAGTCCTGAGGAGGCCACCCATGAAACTCACCGTGATCCGCACCGGGCTCGCCCTGGCCGCGACGGCGGCCCTGTTGGCCGCGTGTTCGAGCGGTTCCAGCGGCGGGCCCACCGGGCAGGCACCACCGAAGTTGGAAGCGCCCACCTCGCTCGGCGACGGCGAGGGCGAACTCAACCTCATCGCGTGGGCCGGGTACGCCGAGAACGGCTCCAACGACAAGGCCGTGGACTGGGTCACACCGTTCGAGAAGGAAACCGGCTGCAAGACCAACGTCAAGGTCGGCAACACCTCCGACGAGATGCTGCAGCTGATGCGCACCGGCCAATACGACGGTGTCTCGGCATCGGGTGACGCGTCGCTGCGCCTCATCTACGGCGGTGACGTGGCACCGGTCAACACCGCTCTGGTGCCCAACTACGCGACCATCACCCCGTTCCTCAAGGACAAGCCGTGGAATTCGGTGGACGGCAAGATGTACGGGATCCCGCACGGCTGGGGCGCGAACCTGTTGATGTACAACATCGGCGTCGTCAAGGACGCGCCCGACTCCTGGGGCGCGGTGTTCACCGACTCGGCCAAGTACAAGGGCCGCGTGACGGCCTACGACTCACCGATCTACATCGCCGACGCCGCGCTGTACCTGTCGAAGACCAAACCCGAACTGGGGATCAAGAATCCGTACGCGCTGACCGCCGGTCAGCTCGACGCCGCGGCCGATCTGCTCAAGGCCCAGCGGGAGAACATCGGCGAATACTGGTCGGACTACACCAAAGAGGTGCAGGCCTTCGAATCCGGCACCTCGGTGATCGGCACCACCTGGCAGGTCATCGCCAACACCATCGGCGGCGACAACAAGGTTCAGGTCAACACGATCCTGCCGAAGGAAGGCGCCACCGGTTGGTCGGACACCTGGATGGTGTCGGCCAAGGCGGCGCATCCCAACTGCATGTACAAGTGGATGAACTGGATCACCTCACCCGAGGTCAATGCTCAGGTTGCCGAATACTTCGGTGAAGCACCGGCGCAGGCCAAGGCCTGTGAGCACACCAGCCAGAAGGACTTCTGCGACGTCTTCCACGCGACGGACCCGAAATACGCTGAGCAGATCCACTATTGGACGACCCCGCAGAAGAAGTGCATCGACGGCACCGGCGACGACTGCACGACCTACGATCAGTGGGTCGACAAGTGGCAGCAGATCAAGGGGTGATGGCGCGCCTGCGGCTGGCTCTCCTGCTCGTACCGCCACTGGCGTGGCTGGGCATCGCGTATCTGGGATCGCTTGCGGTGCTGCTCGTCTCGGCACTGTGGAGCACTGACAGCTTCACCGGCGCCGTCGTGCACACCCCGACCACCGACAACCTGGTCCGGGTGCTCACCGACGCGGTGTTCCGCGCGGTCACGCTGCGCACCCTCGGCATCGCGCTGGCGGTGACCATCATCTGCATTGTCTTCTCGGTGCCGCTGGCGCTGTTCATGGCGAAATACGCCTCACCCCGGGTGCGCCTGCTCCTGGTCGTGGCGGTGACGACACCGCTGTGGGCGAGCTACCTGGTGAAGGCCTACGCGTGGCGGATGTTGCTGTCCCCCGAGGGCCCGCTGGCCTGGGCCGCCGGCGGCACACCGGGTTACGGCATCACCGCCACCGTCATCACACTGAGTTATCTGTGGTTTCCCTACATGGTGATTCCCGTCTTCGCCGCCTTCGAGCGGGTGCCCGACGCGCTCTTGGACGCGAGCGCCGACCTGGGCGCCTCCGATGCGACGACGTTGCGGACGGTGATGGCGCCGTTGATCTTTCCCGGGATCGCAGCCGGGTCGATCTTCACGTTCTCGTTGTCCCTGGGCGACTACATCGCGGTGACGATCGTGGGCGGCAAGACCCAGATGCTGGGCAACCTCATCTACGGCCAGCTCGTGACCGCCAACAATCAGCCGCTGGCCGCGGCGCTGTCGCTCATCCCGCTGGTGGCCATCGTGGCCTACCTGCTCGCGATGCGCCGCACCGGTGCACTGGAGAACGTCTGATGCGATCGGTGCGGACCCGGTGGGTGTTGCGGTGCTGGACCGCGCTGGTGCTGCTCTTCCTCTATGCCCCAATGCTTCTGGTGGTGGTCAACGCCTTCAACGCGTCACGCACGTTCGCCTTCCCGCCCACCGGGTTCACGCTGCGCTGGTGGGCCGACGCCGCGAGCAGCGCGGGGATGTGGCAGGCACTCGCCAACTCCGCGGTGGTCGGCGTCGCCGCCACCGCCATCGCCCTGGTCTTGGGCACCATGGCCGCCTTCGCCGTGCAGCGCTACCGGTTCTTCGGCAGACAGGCCGTGAGTTTCCTTGTCGTGCTGCCGATCACGCTGCCCGGCATCGTCACCGGCATCGCACTGAACGCCACGTTCACCTCGGCGTTGGGCGTCACGCTCGGCATGGCCACGGTGATCATCGGGCATGCCACCTTCTGCATTGTGATCGTGTTCAACAACACCCAGGCCCGGCTGCGGCGCCTCGGCACCCACTTCGAGGATGCCTCGGCCGACCTCGGTGCGTCGTCATGGCAGACGTTCCGCTTCATCACCCTGCCGATGATGCGCGGGGCGCTGGTGGCCGGCGCGATCCTGGCGTTCGCGCTCAGTTTCGACGAGATCGTGGTGACGACGTTCACGGCGGGCCCGGCCGTGCAGACCCTGCCGATCTGGATCTTCGCCAATCTGTTCCGGCCGAATCAGGCGCCGGTGATCAACGTGGTCGCCGCGGTGCTGACGGCGCTGGCGATCCTGCCGGTGTGGTTGGCGCAACGGTTCGGCGGGGATCCCGCCACCACCCGCCTGTGAACGTCAGGGCCGCTGCGCCAGGGCCCGCTCGAGCCGGTCGGATGCCACCAGCCGGCTCAGCTCGACGTGATCGGCCGGCGCATCGGCGATCGCTCCCACGGTCGAGGACACGTCGTCGGCCACCCGCTGGACATCGCCGTCGATCGCCTCGATCAGTTGCAGCATGAAGCGCAGGTAACCGCGTCGGTCGTCGGCCCGCGCGACGATCGCCCCGATCGCCGGGTTCAGCCACGCCAGTCCGGCATCGGTGCGCCGGACCAGCCCGGCGGCGAGCAAGGCGTCCGCGTCCCTGACATCGACATCGATATCGACGAGGGACGCGGGCTGGCGCAGCCCGAGGAACCCGATGAGGTCGGTGCCGCTGCGCACCCCGTCGAAGAACTCGGCGATGTGGGCGGACGTGAAACCGCGCCGCAGCAATTGGTTGATGGCTTGCAGCTGGATGAGGTGGTGGTCGTCGTAGAGCGCGGCCCGACCGGCCCGGCGCGGCGGGTCCAGCAACCCTCGTTCGCGATAAGCACGGATGTTGCGGGCGGTCACCCCGGAGATGCGGGCCAACTCACCCATGCGGTAGTCAGGCAAAAGTGGTCGCCCGCCCGCTTCTGCAACCACCCATTCCGACATCCTAGCCCGCACCAGGCAACGCGGAGCGAATATCAATCAGCGGTACGTCACTTCCGCGACTGTCAATAATCACGCGTCTCAGCTGCGCAAATTCGTTAGCGGCAGCGACGAACGACACTGAATCCGTCAGACTTAGCCAACTCTCAGCGAACGCATTCGCGGCCTCGTGAGCAAATTCACCGGAAATCGATTGGTGAATCGTCCCATCATTTTGGGAGGATATGACAGGACAAATCATGTCTGCCTGTTCCCGAAGAGAGGCTGCCGCCGTGCGTCCCTGGATCGTCTGGGCCACCGGGCTACTCGCCTACATTGTCGCCGTGCTCAACCGAACGACGCTCGGCGTCTCCGGATTGGAAGCCGCCGATCGCTTCCACGCCAGCCCGAGCGTGTTGTCCTCGTTCGTCGTGCTGCAGGTCATCGTCTATGCCGGGGCGCAGGTCCCGGCCGGCGTCCTCTTGGACCGCTACGGCTCCAAGATCCTGATCGTGTCGGGCGCCGCTGTGATGGCCGCCGGGCAGCTGGCCATCGCGCTCACCGAGTCGCTTCCGCTGGCGCTGGCCGCCCGCGCGGTCGTCGGCCTCGGCGACGCCATCACCTTCATCTCGGTGTTACGCCTTGTGCCGCACTGGTTTCCGCCCCGTCAGATCCCCCTGCTCACGCAGTTGACCGGCATCTCCGGTCAGATCGGCCAAGTGCTCTCGGCCATCCCGTTTCTGTCGCTGCTCGGCATCTCCGGCTGGACGCCCGCCTACCTGTCGGTCACGGCGTTCGGCGTGCTGGCCCTGGTGCTCACCGTCGTGATCGTGCAGAACACCCCGCACGGCAAGCTGGCCGCCACCGAGACCATGAGCGTGCGCGACACCCTGATCAGCGTCCGGACGGTGTGGATGCGCCCAGGCACCCGGCTCGGGTTCTTCACGCATATGGGCACCCAGTTCTCGGTGACCATCTTCGCCCTCATGTGGGGCGTGCCCTATGTGACGGTGGCGCAGCACCAATCCCGCGCGGTGGCCGGCATGCTGCTGACCATCTCGGTGGTCACCGCCATTGCGGCGGGCATCGTGCTGGGTATCTACACGGGCCGCTACCCACACCGCCGATCCTGGATGGTGCTCGGCATCATCGGCAGCAGCGCCGCGATCTGGACCGTGGTGCTCGCGCTGCCCGGTCCCGCACCACTGTGGCTGCTGATCCTGCTCATCGTGATCATCTCGGTCGGCGGCCCGGGCTCCATGGTGGGCTTCGATTTCGCCCGCACGTTCAATCCGAGCGCGACGCTGGGCACCGCCCAGGGCATGGTCAACATGGGCGGCTTTCTGGCCTCGCTCATCCTCATGCAGGCGATGGGCTGGATCCTGGACGCTGCGGGCGGCTACTCGTTCGACTCGTTCCACCTGGCCTGGACGCTGCAGTACGCGGTATGGGTGCTGTCCGTCGTCGGCATCCTGATCACCCGCAAGAAAGCGCGGAAGCTGATGCGCGCTGAAGAAGAACGGGATCTCTTGGAAACGTTCGACACCCACGCCGGCCGTTAGGCCACCAGCCGCCGGGCCATCGCCGCGGCCATGTGCCGATGCCCGACCAGTTCGTACCCGATGACCGACACCATCGGAGCCGCCGTGGCGACGAGCAGGCACAGCGCCATCGACACCCCGGCCAGGGCCAGCAGGACCGCACCCACCAGGACGCCGGCGGTGAGCACCAGCAGCAGGAGATGGAACCGGTCGGTCTGCCGCACCAGCGTCGAATAGATGAGGAAGACAAGGCAGACGAACAGGCCCACCGGGATCACCACCGAGAACACGGTGCCCACCGAGCCCAACTTCGAATGCCCCTCCAGGTAGTAGGCGGCGACGTGTAACCCGGCGCCGGTGGCGACGATCGATCCGAACAGGAAGATCGGCAGGTAGCCGAACCAGAACGACTGTTCGCGATGGGCGTGCAGCAGGTCGGCCGTCGGCACCGTGAAGTACACCCACCACATGCCGAAGGTCAGCCCTATTCCGGCGACCGTGACCAGGATGGCGTCGACCGTCCAGCCCTGTTCCTGAACCACCGCCGACAAGGTTGCGACCGTCCCGACCACACCCTCGCCGAGGGCGATGATGGCCATCAGTCCGTATCGCTCGGTGATGTGGTGCGCATGCCACGGCGTGCCGCCCACCTGCCGCTCGGCCAGCACGGGCACGGAGATCTCCAGCAGGATCAGCACTCCGCACCAGACCAGCGTGACCATCAGGGACGTGTGCGCGAAGATCTGGGCGATCCAGCCGATCTGCACCACGCTGACCGAGATCGCGTACGTCAGGCACGCGCGGCGCCGCAGCGGATCCCCGGCCGCCGCGCGCAGCCACTGCGCGACGAGCCCGACGCGCATCACCACGTAGCCGGCGACCAGCACCGCGTTGTCGACGTGCCCCCCGTGCTCGATGGAGGCGAACACGTCGGGGATACCCAGCGTCAGGATCACCACGCCGACCATCTGAACCATGGTCGTCACCCGGTACACCCAGTCATCGGTGTCATAGGCCGAGGCGAACCAGGTGAAGTTGATCCAGGCCCAGCAGATCGCGAACACCGCGAACACGAAGGAGATCAGGCCGGTCCAGATGTGATCACCCGTCAGGGCGTGGGCGAACTCGGAAGCGGCGGTGCCGAATCCGACGACGAACGTGAGGTCGAAAAGCAGCTCCAACGGAGTGGCGACCCGGTGCCGTTCGTGCGGATCTCGTCCCGACATCACCTGCACCCGATGCGTCATGTCGCCCCCGCGGTCGCCTGCTTCGCTCACGACACCGTCCTTTTCCACCCGACGCGCTAGCGTGGGCGAATGCCCACCCCCGACACCCTAGGGTCCGCGGTCGGCGTCGTGCTCGCCGCAGGTATCGGATCGCGGGTCGGCGCCGACGGCAACAAGGCATACCTCCGATTGGCCGGGCGTTCGATGGTGGCCTGGTCGGTGCAGGCCGTGGCCGCCACCCCCGGAATCGACCGGACCGTCCTGGTCTATCGCAAGGGTGAGCGCGATATCGCCGAAAGCACCGTGCGCCACGATCTTCCGGACACCCCGGTGGAGTACGTCGAGGGCGGCGACACCCGCCACGACTCCGAATCCAACGTGCTGGATCACCTCGCCGCCGACATCGATTCCGGCGTGATCGACGTCGTGCTCATCCACGACGCCGCCCGCCCACTGGCCACCCCGGACCTGATGACGGCGGCCCTGGCCACCGCACGGACATTCGGGGGCGCGGTGCCCGCCGTCGATGCCCACGGCGTGCTGCGCGCGGACACCAACGCCGCACTCGCCGACAACCTGGTGCGGGTCCAGACCCCGCAGGCGTTCCGCGCCGCCCCATTGTTGGCGGCCTACCGGCGCGCCGGTGTGGCGGGATTCGACGGCACCGACACCTCGTCGTGCGTCCAGCACTTCACCGACGTCGACGTGCGGGTGTTCCCTGGGGCGGCGGCCAACCTGAAGGTGACGTTCCGCCACGACATCGCCCTTGCCGAGCATCTGCTCAGCGGCACGCGATGAGAGCCTCGATCAAGGCGGCATCGGCGGGCAGGTCGGCCAGGATCGCGTCGGGGTCACCCTCGACGGTCACGACCTGCGCATCCGCCGGCGCGTCGATGGCCCTCCCGTAGGGGTGCTGGCCGGTCCGCAGTTCCGACCGGTCCACGGTGGACAGGATGCGACCTTGGGCGTCAACGGTTTTGACGGTGTCGGTGACGGGCACGATCGGCACCACCCGGACCGCACCGCCGGACAGGGCCGCCACCACCCGCTCGATCACCCGCGGCGAGACCAGCACCTGGCGCGGGTCGGCCACCAGCACATGGGAAACCCCTTCCGCCCGAACATGTTCCACCGCCGCCGGGACGGCGTCCTCATCGGCGATGTCCAGCACCGTCGCGCAGAGATCCGCCAGCGCGAGCCGGACGCCGGACGCCAGCGGTGGCGCGACGGCCACCACCACGCTGTGCAGGCCGGCTTCCGACAGCGCCTGGACCACGCGCCGCAGGGCAGGCTGCCCCGCCACCGGCGCCAACACCTCTGCCCGGCGCACCGGCACGATCGCTGAAATCTTCACCGCCGGTCAGGCTATCGGGCTCGTGGCGCGGAATCGCAGCAGGTAGGTGTTCCAGTCCCAACCGGCCAGGAAAGCCTGGGCGGCGTGGTAACCCTTGGCGTACAGCGCTTCCACCTCGGTGTCGGTGATGTCGAAGTCGAGGAAGCCGACCTCCGTCGAGTCGACCCGAATGGTGCGTGCACGCACCCACGGCTGGTTGAGGTAGGCCTGGTCCCGGCCGACCAGCACGGTGGTGATGAGATCGTCGAGCAGGCGTGAGGGCCCCAGGTGGCGTAGCGGCCCCCAGTCCGGGATCACCTGATCCTTGCCGTCGGGCAGGTCGGGTACGACGGTGACCCCGAAGCTGGGCCATCGCGGCGCCGCACCGTCGGTGCGGTCCAGCGAGTCGACCGGGAAGTTCGACAGCAGGCCGCCGTCCAGCAGGGTCGAAGTGCGTCCGGTGGCACTGGTCAGGGTGGCCGGACGGAAATAGAACGGGATGGACATCGAAGCGCGCACCGCGTCGGCCACGCTCTGCTCGTCGGGATCCAGGCCGTACACCCGCCGGTAGTCCCACGGCAACCGGACCAACTGACCGGTCGTGACATCGGCGACGGTGACGACGAGCTTGTAACGCTGTTCGGGGGGCAACTCGTCATCGTCGATGGCCAGGTCGCCGAACGTCTCGACGCCCAGGCCCCTGAGCTGACTGCGTACCCAGCCGTGGGCGTAGTCGCCCTTGTACATTCCGTCGCCGCGCAGCACCGCCAGCGAGCCACCCACCAACGGCAGCCGCTGCAACGCGACGGGGTCCCGGAACTTGTGGTAATCCAGTTGCAGGGCAAGGTCTTTGACTTCGGCTCCGGTGAGTTCCGAACCTGCCGCCACGATCGCGCCGACGATGGAGCCGGCCGAGGTCCCCGACACCCGTTGCGCGGCATAACCGGCATTCAGCAGTGCCACCACCGCGCCGACCAGTCCGACACCCTTGACTCCGCCTCCGGAGAGCACCAGATCCGCGGACAGGGAGGACACGACCCGACGATACCGCGACGGGTCAGGGCACCAACACCGCCTTGCCCAACACATCGCCCTCGGCAAGGCGTTCCAACGCGCCGCCCGCGTCGGACAACGGAACCAGCACCGGCGGCGGCGGCCGCAAGCCCGCCCGCACCAGCTCCGCCACTCCGCGTTGCAACTGCGCCCGCCCATCCGGTGTACGCGCGACGAAGTCGTACGAGTTCACGCCCACCACGCTGATGCTGGGCGCGACCAGTCGTGACACCTGCAACTCGGGGACCCCACCGCCGGATGCGAAACCGAGGACCAACAGCCTGCCTTCCGGCGCGAGCACCCCCAACGCGTCGCCGAATACGGGCCCACCCACCTGGTCGATCACCAGGTCCACACCGCGGCCAGCGGTGTACTCCCGGATCCGCTGCGGCCAATCGTCGACGAGTGGCAAGACGACGTCGGCCCCCAGGGATTCAGCGAAGCTGAGCGCATGCGGCCGGTTCACCAGCGCGATCACTGTCGCGCCGAGAGCCTTGGCGACCTGCGTCGCGGCGGTGCCGATGCCGCCCGCCGCTCCGAGAACCAGCACCGTCTCACCATTGCGGATCCGGCCACGGTGCACCAATGCGAAGTACGCGGTGTAGTAATTTCCCAGTAGGCATGCGGCCGCCGCATCATCGACGCCACTCGGCGTAGCGGTCACGTACTCCGGCGGAACAGCCACCGTTTCGGCATATCCGCCGAGTAAAGGACACGCCGAAACCCGCTGTCCGGCAGAAAATCCCGAGCCCCGCGGGGCCGATCGGACGACACCTGCGACCTCGTTTCCCGGGATGAACGGGAGTTCGGGCCTCCACTGGTATTCGCCACGGATCAGCAGCAGGTCCGGGAAGCACACGCCGGCGGCGACCACGTCGATCACCACCAGGCCTGTTCCGTCCGGCTCATCGACATCGGCGAAGGCCAATCCCCCGGGTCCAGAAAACTGCTGCGCCACAACCGCCTTCACCAGAGCCGCCGCCATCGCATCGCTTATCCCCGCCCACCAGTCTCCGAGTGTGCAATATTATTCTCTACAACCGGAATTGTCGTTATGTAATCCGAGAATGCAGTAGCGCAGTTGGGGGACTGATCGCGATGACGCTGGCCAGGCTCGGTGGACTGGATGCGAGCCTGTTGTTTCTGGAATTCGGCCACCAGACGATGAACATCTGCACCCTCATCGAACTGGACAGCTCGACGGTGCCCGGCGGTTACAGCTTCGAACGTTTTCGCGCGCACCTCGCCGAACGGATGGACGCACTTCCCGAACTCCGCGTGAAACTGGCAGACAGTCTGCTGAATCTGGACAATCCGATCTGGGTCGACGACCCCGACTTCGACCTGGATCATCACCTGCATCGGGTCGTGCTTCCTGTCCCATTCGGCCGTCATGAGCTGGCCGCTGTCGCAGCGCAACACGCCGGGGCCCGGCTGGACCGCAGCCGGCCCCTCTGGGAAATGTGGGCGGTCGAGGGGCCAGACCAAGGTGGGCCCTTCGCCGTGGTGCTCAAACAGCACCACGCCATCATGGACGGCGCCAGCGATACCGACCTGATGGGGCGCCTGTGCAGCACCGAGGCCGATGCGGTGAAGCCGGATCGGCTGCCCGGCGCGGGAACCGCCACCACCGCGGCACTCGCACTGGACGGCGCGGCCCGATTCGCCCGCAGGCCATCACGCATCGTCGGCACACTATTGCCGGCCGTGTTGCGTTCGATTGCCAACTCGGTGCGCCTGGCAACATCGTCGCGGGTCATGTCCAGCCCATTCCAGACACCATCGACACCGTTCAACGGCAACGCAACCGGCTCTCGCACCATCGCCTATCTACAGTTGGATCTGGCGGACGTGAAGGCCGCGAAGAACGCTTGGGGCGTCAAGGTGAACGACGTCATTCTGGCGTTGTTGTCCGGCGCCCTGCGCGATCACCTGCTCGACCTCGGCGCACTCCCCACCTCCGACTTGATCGCACTGGTGCCCATGGCGGTCGAAGACCGGGCCACAAGTGTCGGCGCGAACCAGCTTTCCGCGACGTTCTGCAGCCTGTACACCAGGACCACAGACCCAGTCGCACGCTTGAGGGCGATAGCCGGAGCCAGTGCAGCGGCGAAGGAGCACAGCTCCGCGATGGGACCGACGCTGCTGCAGGACACCTTGCAGTACGTGTCCCACAGGATCCTGGGTGCCGTCATGAGGTTGTACGTGTGGTCGGGCGCCAGCGCGCGCAGGCCGGCGTGCAACATCTCGGTGTCCAATGTGCCAGCGCCGCCAGTGCAGTGGTATCTGGGCGGCGCGAGGGTAAAGGCGATGTACGGTGTGCCGCCGGTGATGCACGGCATAGGGCTGCACGCCGGGGTGAGTTCGCTGAACGGCAAGCTGGACATCGGATTAGCCTCATGCCCGGAACTGCTCCCGGATCTGTGGAGCCTTGCAGACCGAATCCCCGGTGTGCTCAGGGAGATCCTCAACGCCGCGACATGATCAGATCAGTCCTTGATGAAGTGGTACATCCGGTACGTGTACTCACCACTGGACAGCTTCTGTTCGGCCTCCGCGAACGGACGTGCGGCCACAGCACCGGCGATCTCACGCGCGAACGGCACGTCGGGGAGGTGCTCCTGCACGTAGCCCACCACCTGCGTGCCGTTGTGACGGATGCCTCGCAACACGTCTGGACTGATGTCGCGGGCCGAAACCTGCCGCAACGGCGCCGCACGCAGATCGGCCTCCCACCGTTGCACCCAGGCGCGTGGTCGCATATCGGCGTACAGAAAGTGTCCCTGCGGCACCAGCACACGTGCCACTTCGGCCAGAAAACCCGGAAAGTCCGCATAGTGGTGTGACGCTTCGATGCTCAGTACTGCGTCGAAATCACCGGCCGCGAAGGGTAGCTGCTCGGCATTGCCGTGCACGAAGGAGAGACCGGGCTCGTGGTGGCGGCGCCGGCAGAATTCGATTCCGTTCTTGTTGAGATCGAGGCCGGTGTAAGCCCGGACCTTCAATGCGCGCACCAGATATGCGGCGCCGCCGCCATGCCCGCAGCTTGCCTCGAGTACTCGGGCGCCGCCGATGTCCGCCTGGATCGCTGTGCCGTGGTACAGCTGGATCGAATACCTGTCGGGCTCTTCCTCTTCACTCAACGGCAGACCCATCGGTGGGTCTTCCTCATAGCCGAAATTGAAGAACTGCACTCTGTCATCACCACCGAGCATCCGGGTGTACATCGGATAGATGAATCTGGCGGCGACGCGCATGGCCGGCGGAGTCAGCACCAGCCGGTTGACGAGATCGTCGAATGAGCGCGTGAGCGACGAGACGGTGAACGGCGACACTGCGCCTCCTAACCTAGTGGGCTCGAGTGCAGGGCAAGTGCACGGGACGAACACTCATCACTCATATCGCGACGTCCTGCAGACTGAGATCCCAGAGCTGGCGCGACAGCACCTGGTCAGCGGCGGCGCGATGCGGTGTGGAACGCCTTTGCCGGGAATAGTATTCGCCCGACTGCCAGTCGACGGCCGGCATGCCGTGGTGAACAAGATGATCGCCAACTTCGTGAGTGCGTACGCGACACCGGGACCGGTCCGATCCGTGTGCCGCAGTTTCTCGATGCCGATGCTGCCCAGGAACTTCTGCGCCGAACTCGTCGTGTTCACGATCGAAGCCCGAGAGCTCACCAGATGATCGAGCAATGACGTAGTCAAAAGGAATGGAGCGAGATAGTTGACCTGGTAGGTCTCCTCGAAGCCGTCCGGAGTCAGCTGAGTCTTGGACCGCATTCCACCCGCGTTGTTGACCAGCACATCGATTCGCCGATACTGCGACTGCAGATCGTGCGCGAGTTTCCTCACCTGCGCCAGATCGGTGAAATCGGTGGTGAACCCGGAGACTCCCAGTTCGGTGGCGAGATGTTGTGTCTTGTGCGCTGATCGGCCGACAATCACGACGGTGTGGCCCGCTCGGTGCAACTGGCGCGCAGCAGCAGCACCTATGCCATCGCTGGCTCCAGTGACGACTATCGTCTTGGCGGTCAGGGTTTTTGGGGCCATATCGTGGGATTCACCGCCTGGTAAGGACGACGGGAAGACCGCCGGGCAAGCCGGTCCCCGCCATGAACTTGTGGCGGGGCTGCCAGCCTGCGGGCAGGCGGATCTGGTAGCGCCGCAGTATCGACGCCAGGATCAGCACGGCTTCCGCGTTCGCGAGCCTGAAACCCAAACATTTTCTCGGTCCAACGTTGTACGGCACGAAGGCATTTCGATGAATTGGGTCCTCCAGGAATCGGCTCGGCCGAAATTGCTGGGGGTCGGTCCAGAACCTCACATCCCGGTGTATGCCGTAGGGGGACACCGCGATCTGCGAGCCTGCCGGAATGTCGAACCCGCCGATCTGATCGTCTTCGGTCGCCGTGCGTATATGCGCCAGGATGCCGGATTGGATCCGCTGTGCCTCGTCGAAACAACACCGGAGATACTGTAGTTGCTGCAGATTGTCATACCGCAGTGGCGCATCGCCCAAGCTGTCGACTTCTGCGGCCGCCCTGGCCAGCACGG
The DNA here is from genome assembly GCF_056403275.1 of Mycobacterium sp. P2_H7. Classification (NCBI taxonomy): domain Bacteria; kingdom Bacillati; phylum Actinomycetota; class Actinomycetes; order Mycobacteriales; family Mycobacteriaceae; genus Mycobacterium; species Mycobacterium sp. P2_H7. Next base: position 67,502 of record NZ_JBFUFU010000022.1, read on the forward strand.
CCGGATCGGCATAGAGCAGGGCGACTGCCCACACCAGCGCGGCGGTCGTGGTTCCGACTCCCGCCAGCAGCAGCGCGAAGAGCTCGGACCGCACTCGGGAATGCCGCACTTGCGGGGATCCGTCGAACTCCGCCGCCTGCAACGCATCCAGAAGATCGGGCTGCGGTGCAGGCAGCTCACACCGTCGATGGATGAACTCGTCGAGCCATCCCACGATGAACTGCTTCGCCGCCGTCCCGCGCGCGCGGAAGGGTCGGGGCACGAATCCCGGTAGAAGGTAGGTGACGGATCGCGCCATCACATATAAATCGTAATCATTGATCGCCCGAACGAACTGTTCGAGCCGCTCGGCCGGCAACGACGTACTGAACATCGACCGCATCAAGCCGTCCATAACGACCACACCGAGCTCGTGCTGCAATTCGGTCGGTGCACCCGTATCGGCACGCACCTCCCACGCTGCGATCCGATCCGTCACACCAGAGGTCAGGCGGTCGCCGACGGCTGCCAACGCCTGTCCCCCGAAATGCGGGTTGAGTGATCGGCGGGAGCGCTTCCACTCCTCTCCGTTCAGCATCGGCATCGGCATCGGTTCGTCGAAGAACAACTCACGTATCGACTCATGCTTGAGGTAGCGAGCGTGATGACGCACCATGACATGCTCAACGTGATCCGGGTGACTGACCAGAGTCATTCTCATCCCCGGCAGCGGTACCGGCAAGTTGACCACGTCGCCGTATCGGCGAGCGATTTCCCCCGCCACACCGAAGGCCGCGTTGGGTCGAACTGCGGCAACAATCGGTACGAGTTGGACAAGACTGGGTCCGGGCGGCCGCCGTAGACCTCCCGTGGCTTGCGAACGCATCGCCGCCGAGCCGATCCTCATCGCCGCTCAACATAACACCTTCGCGACCCTTGTCGGTCGATGTGCAATATCCGCACATCGACGAACTTGTCGGTGCGGAGTCAAGAGCTCCCCTGGCGCGACACGCTCTGCGATAATCCGGTTATGTCGCTCAGTCACAGAGTGTTTCGTCACCCACTTGAATGGAACATCGGCGACAGGGTCGGGTTGAAGTACCTCCAGAAATATGTCTATCCCTATCTGACGCGAAGGTACGGGGCAAGGGACGTGCTGTTCATCAACTACGGCTATGAGGAAGATCCACCCATGGCGATCACGCTCGATGACGCCGATGAGCCCAACCGGTACTCGATCCAGCTCTACCACCGGGTCGCGACGCAAGTCGATCTCGCCGGCAAAGATGTCCTCGAGGTCGGCTGCGGCCACGGCGGCGGCGCGTCGTATCTCCTGCGCAACCTGAGCCCTGCCTCGTACACCGGACTCGACCTCAACGCTGCGGGAATCGACTTCTGTCAGCGGCGCCACCCCTTGACGAATCTGACTTTCGTGCAAGGAGACGCCGAGGACCTACCGTTCCCGGACGAATCCTTCGATGTCCTCCTCAATGTCGAGTCTTCGATCCACTACCGCTCGTTCCCCCGTTTCCTCGCTGAAGTGACCCGCGTACTTCGCCCCGGCGGTCATTTCTTGTACACCGACGGCCGTACGGCCTCCGACGCGCGCGCCTGGGAGGACGACCTCGACCACACCTCGATGCGGATGGTCTCGCGCCGCGACATCAATCCCGAAGTTCTACTGGCCCTGGAGAAGAACGGGTCGCGGGAAAATCAGCAAGGGGTGTATCGATATGTCCCCAAGGCGCTGCGGGACATGACGCGCGTGTGGATTCTCTGGGTGTTCCGGGCCCTGCAAAGCGGCCGGATCTCCTATCGGATGTACAACTTCATCAAGTAAGGTGCCGAATCGGAGGTCGAAGCATGTCCACTCCTGCTGCTCATCTCGGTGACTACACGCGACCCGGGGGCGTAGTCCCCAGCAAATCGGACCTGCGGGCCGCGTTGGCGTGCTGGCGCGGTTACGTCCAGGGCGATCCCGATGTCGTCTTCGAGGTCCACCTGTCGCTCGCGGCCAACGTATGGGGGCGTTCCTTCCACCAGGTTCGCGCTCATCCCAACGGGCGTAAGGTTTTTCGAGACAAGCCGAATATTCTGTCGAAGTTGCGTGACGATGCGTATTTGGCAACACTTCCGCCGGGCACCGTCGGGCACGCCTACCGGACGTTCCTGACCACCAACCGACTGGACGCGGGCATCTACGACGAGGCCGGCATCGTGCGACCGTTGGCCGAAAAGTACAACTGGGATGAGGACTACTACTACTTCGTCATGCGGGTGACGGCGTTGCACGATCTGATCCACGTACTCACCGGCTACGGCCCTGACCTAGCGGGTGAGGTCATCGCGATCGGTTTCACCTGTGGACAGATGGAACCCGCCACGCCGTTGCGGCAGATCGGTTATGCCATGGCCGCGGGGGTCCCCGGCGCTCGCCTGCCACACAAACTGCGGGTATACCGGCAGGCCGTCGAACGAGGCCGCCGAGCGGACAAGCTCGCGGTCGCGCCGTGGGAGGACCTGCTCGACGAACCGCTGGACGAGGTGCGCGCGCTTCTCGGTGTCGCGCCGCTGTCAGAAGCTCATCCACGCGGAACGTGGTACACCACATGGACTCCCCGGGGAGCCGATCCGCTGAGCCGCTGGGACTACGACGAAATAGTCGCCGGCCTGTAGTCCGTGGGGTTCATCGTCTCGACAAGGTGACAGGCAGCCCGCCCGCCAAGCCAGTGGCACCGCGCATCTGGTGCCTGGGCCGCCAGCCCGCCCGCAGGGTCACGCTGAAGCGTTGCAGGATCGCGCCAAGGGTCAAGACCGCCGCGGCATTGGCGATCCGGTAGCCCATACACTTGCGTGGCCCGATGTTGAACGGCACGTAGGCATTTCGATTGATCTCGTCGTCGAGGAACCTGTTGGGCCGGAACGCGTCCGGCTCGGTCCAGAATCTCGGATCGCGGTGCAGGCCGTACGGCGAGACCAGCACGTGCGAGCCGGAGGGAATGAGGTAACCGCCGAGCTCGTCATCTTCGGCGGCGGTCCGGATATTCGCGGGGGTTGCTGCCTGAATCCGCTGACCTTCGTCAAAACAGCAGCGAAGATATGTCAACTCGTCCAGATCCCGATATCTCAGCGGCACACCGGACAGGCGATCGACCTCCTGGTAAGCCCGTCCCAGTGCCTCTCGATCGGCAGCCAACAACGCCACCGTCCAGCCGAGTGCACCCGAAGTGGTATCCACCCCGGCCAGCACCAGATCGAGGAGCTCCGAGCGCATGCGGGCATACTGTTCTGCCGGTGAGCCAGGGAAGGACATCCCCAGCAACACGTCGAGCACATCGGGATTTGCTTGCGGCCCTGTGCCACGACGGTGTGCGATGAATCCGTCCAATGCTTGGACGATGAACTGCTTCGCGGCCTCGCCGCGCGCCCGGGACGGTCGCGGCAGAAAGTCCGGAAGCACGTACGTCGTCGTTCGCCACATCACGTAGCCGGCGTACGCGCGGATCGCCCCGACGAACCGTCTGAGCTGCGTGACCGACAGGGCGATGCCGAACATCGACCGCATCAATCCGTCCATGACCACGACGGCGAGCTCATCCTGCAGGTCGATCTGCTGACCTGAATCGGCGAGAATGCGCCAACCGTCGACCCGTTCAGAGATGCCGGCCACCAGCGCGTCCCCTACCGAGGCCAGCGCCTGCGCACCGAACAGTGGGCTGAGCTCTCGCCGGGTGCGCCGCCATTCCTCTCCCACAAGCAAAGGCAACGGAACCGGTTCGTCGAAGAACAGTTCGCGTATCGACTCGTGTTTGAGGTAGCGGTCGTGATGACGCGTCATCACATGGTCGACATGATCGGGATGACTGACCAGGGTCACCACGATTCCGGGTGCGGGAACGGGGATGTCGACCACGTCGCCGTAGCGGCGTGCGAGCTCCGGCAACAAGGTGTACGTCGGATCGGGCAACTGACCGGCGAGAATCATGGCGAACCGGACCAGACCCGGACCGGGCGGACGCCGTAGAATCGCTGGGCTCATGTCGCGGGCTCCTAGACGGATTTCGGACTGGCCGGCTCGAGATTGACACCGAACAGCCGCCCGGCCCGCGCGGATAGTTCCGGCGCCATCGCCCCGAACGCCAGCGCCAGACGGATATCGATCGGCGCCACGATCGTCTCGGCCTTGTTGCGTCTGACCGCATTCAACACTGCCGCCACCACCTCCTGTGGGCTGTTGGTGCGCATGCCCCGGGGCAGCGCCACCCCGCTGTCGACGAACATTCCGGCGTCCCGTACGAATACCGGTTCCACGATGGAGACCCCGATCCCGAGCCCGTGCAGATCCTGGCGCAGCGCCAGCGCGAACCCTCGTAGGCCGAACTTCGTGGCGTTGTAGACGACTGAATTCGCGGCAGTGACCCTGCTGCCCGCCGAGCCGATGAACACGATGTGTCCGCGGCCCTGTTCCTTCATCATCGGCAGGAACCCATGCGCCATCACCAAGGGTGCGCGCAGATTCACCGCGACGGCCTCGTCGATGTCCTGCACCGCCACCTCACCCGACCTGCCACCGGCCTGCACGGCGGCGTTCGCGATCAGCACATCGACGGGACCGGATTGTGAGATCAGCCGATCGACATCCTCGGATCGGGACAGATCGGCCACAATGGCGGTGGCATCCAGTTCGGCCGCCAGCGCCCCGAGCGGCTCCGCGCGCCGTCCGGTCAGGATGAGTTCGGCTCCGGCATTCTTGAGCCCCCGCGCCATTGCACACCCGAGGCCGCCGCTGGCGCCCGAGAGCAATACCGTCTTGCCCCTCACCCGCATGCCTGCCTCCTCGGCGTGGTCATCGAATCACCGTGACCGGAAGGGATTCCCAACCCGCGACGGTGGGTGCTTCCAGCCGTCTAGCCTCGTCCCAGAGCACCTTGTAGCGCGGCATGAAGTCGAGCAGATGATCGATCGCGATGGCGGTTTCCAGCCGTGCGAGGGGCGCCCCGAGGCAGGTGTGTATCCCATATCCAAAGCCGAGATGCACCGGTTGCGTTGCGCCGCGATCGATGTCGAAGGTGTTGGGATGTTCGAAGACCGCTGGGTCGCGGTTCGCTGCGGGACCGCAGAGCAGGACAGCTTTGCCCGCCGGGATGGGGATCCCTTGTATCTCGGTGTCCTTCATGGTCCATCGGACGTTGTAGCGGACCGGCCCGTCATAACGCAGTAGTTCCTCCACCGCAGCCGCAATCTTGGTGCGGTCGGCTACCAACGTCTCCCATTGGTCAGGATGCGCAGCGAATACAGCCACCGCGTTGCCGACCAGTTCCGTGACAGTCTCGCCACCGGCACCGGCGAGAACCAAGGCGAAGCCGGTGATCTCCAGATCCTCCAGCCTGGAGGTCTCTCCGCTGCCGCGTTCAATCTCGGCGTCCAGCAGTCGGCTGATGAGATCATCGGCGGGGCAAATCCGGCGCTGTTGCACGAGTTCGTAGAAGAACATCACCGCTTTGCCGATCGCTTCCGTACTCGCCGCGCTGCGCTCCATCCGCCCCGGTTCCACCTTGCTGTTGGCCAGATCCACCCAGCGCTTGACCTGCTGCCTCGATTCTTCGGGCACGCCGGCCATACTCGCGACGATCTCGATGGGAAAAAGCGACGAGAATTCGCCCACCACATCGAAGTGAGCCGGGTCGGCCACGGACAGGTAGCACTTGACGAGGTCCTCAATGACTCCCTCCAGCGCACCAATTGCCCTGGCGCCGAAGGATTTACTGACCAGCCCACGCATCCTACGATGTTCGGGTGGGTCCATGAAAAGGATCGCCGGCGGCGCCTGTTCGCCGGACTTCGCCATCGCCAGGTCGAAGCCTTTGGTCGATGAGAATGTTTCGTAGTCCCCGTACGCTGCCACCACGTCGCGGTAGTGAGTCAGCGCGTAGAAGTCGTGATCCTTGTTGTAGTAGACGGGCGTTTCTTCCCGCAGCTGACGGTAGATGCCGTGATGGTCCATCAGGAACTCATGCGAGTACGGATCGAAGTTCGATTCCAACGCAGCCATTGCCCCCCTGACTCGTGTGCTGCGAGCTGTCGTCGTCAGGTGGCCTGCGCCGCGTCGACGAGTCTGTCCTTCATCACCTTGCCGGTCGCATTCAGCGGCAGCTCGTCGAGGAACTCGACGTACCGAGGCACCTTGTACCCGGCCATCCGGTCCCGGCTCCAGGCGATCAGCCCCTCGGCGTCCGTCGCTTCGCTCGCCCCGGCCTCATTCCCCGTCGCTTCGCTCGCCCCGGCCTCATTCCCCGTCGCTTCGCTCGCCCCGGCATGCAACACCACGAATGCCTTGCCCACCTGACCCATCCGCTCATCGGGGACGCCGATGACCGCGGCCTGCGCCACGGCGGGATGTTCCATCAGGAACCCTTCGATCTCGGCCGGGTAGGCGTTGAAACCGCCCACGATGAACATGTCCTTCTTGCGGCCGACGATCTTCAGCCGTCCGGAGTCGGTGAACTCGCCGAGGTCGCCGGTGTGCAGCCAACCGTCGGCATCGATGGCGTCCGCGGTGGCTGCCGGGTCGTCGAGATACCCGCGCATGATGCTGTAGCCACGCACCACCACCTCACCGTCCTCGGCGATGCGCACCTCGACATCCGCGCACGGCAACCCCGCGGTGGTGGCGACGTCTTCGGGGCTGTCGCCGGGCCGGGACAGCGTGACGTTGCCGGCCTCGGTCAGGCCATATCCGGTCATCAGCGTCTGGAACGGCAACTCGTCACGGATTCGGCGGATCAGTTCGACGGGGATGTCGGCGGCACCCGTCACGCCCGCGCGCAGCGTGGCCAGCCTGGACTTGTCGGCGACGGTCAGCAGTGAGTGATACAGCGTGGGCGGGCCGGGGAGCATCGTGATGCGTTCGTGCTCGATGAGATCCACCACAGCGTCGATGTCGAACATGGCTACCGGCACCATGGTCGCACCGCGCAGGAAGGAGGCGATGAGGCCGGCTTTCAGCCCGAAGGTGTGGAAGTACGGGTTGATCATCAGGTAGCGGTCGCCGCGGCGCAGGTCGGCCAGGGTCGCCCATTCCTCGTACATCCGCAGCGTCTGACGGTGACCCATCATGGCGCCCTTGGGGCGCCCGGTGGTACCCGAGGTGTAGATGACATCGGAGACGTCGCCGCCGTCGGTGTCCGCCACGAACGGTGTACCGCTGCCCAGGAAGTCCGAGCGCAGATCGATATTCGGGACGCCCGGCAGCGCGAAATCCTGGTCCAGGAAACCCTGATGCACCAGAACGGCTTTGGCGCCGCTGCGGGCGACGACGTCAGCGGCCTCGTCAGCCTTGAACCGGGTGTTGACGGGCACCAGGACGCCGCCCGCGGTCATGATGCCGAACGCGGCGATGATCCATTCGACCGAATTGGGCGCCCACACGGCCACCCGGTCGCCTTTGGCGATGCCGAACTCGTTGAACGCACCCGACGCCAGGCGGATGCGTTCAACGAGTTCTACGAAGGACAAGCGCTGCGGACCGTCGACGACGGCTTCGGCATCGCCGAACCGGTCCGCAGCGCTGAGCACCATCTCTGGGATGGTCTGCCAGCTCATCTAGGTGGTGATGAGACGTCCGAGGTTGCCACCCATGATCTTGGCCTGATCCTCGACCGCGAGGTGCTCGAGTGCGGTGATGTAGTGGGTCGGCTCGGCCAGGCCCTCGGGGTGCGGCCAGTCGGAGCCGTACAGCACCTGGTCCACGCCGATCAGGTTGATCAGGTCGTCGATGCCCTCTTCGTAGAACGGGCTGACGTAGATGCGGTTCTTGATCTCTTCCATCGGGTTGCCCAGGAAGGCCTCGGGAGCCTTCTTGTAAACCTCGGCCATGGAGTCCAGTAGCGGGAACATCCACTTGGAGCCGGCCTCGACGATGCCGACCTTCAGCTTGGGGTGCCGGAACAGCGCACCGTGGATGACCCACGAGGCCACGGCATCCTGGATGGGGCGCCACTCGTTGAGGATCGACATCGCGTTGGTCTGGAACGGCAGCATCTCCTGCGCGCCACCGTCCCATTCGGAGGTGTAGCGCGAGTAACCGCTGTCGCTGGAGTGCATGCCGACGAAGACGTCGTGGTGCACGCAGCGCTCCCAGAACGGGTCGAACTCGGGCAGCGCGAAGGAGCGCGGGCCGCGGAAACCGGGCACCGGCGCGGGACGGATCAGGATGGCGCGGGCGCCACGCTTGACCGCCCATTCCAGCTCCTCGATCGCCTTGTCCAGGATCGGCAGGGTGATGACCGGGGTGGTGAAGATACGGCCCTGGTAGTTGAAGCCCCACACCTCGTGCAGCCACTCGTTGAGCGCGTGGACGATGACGTGGATGGCGACCGGGTCGTCGGCGAGCCGCTCTTCGATCAGGCTGGCCAGCGTCGGGAACATCAGCGAGCGGTCCAGGCCCAGCTCGTCCATCACCTTGAGGCGCGGCTCGGGCTCGAAGAACGCCGGGATGGCCTTCATCGGCTCACCGAACAGTTCGCGCTTGCTCTTGCCGTCCGGATTGCCGAACTTGAAGTATTCCTCCCACGCGCCGGGCTTGGCGACCACCGAGAAGGTGGGGTTGGGGATGTAGTTGCTGATCTGGCCCTTGATGGCGATCTTGGTGCGGCCGTTGATCTCGACGTACTGGACGATGTCCTTGTACTCCTTGGGGAGGTACTTGGTCATCGCCTCGGGCGGCTCGTAGAGGTGGTTGTCCGCATCGAATAGCGGAAACGGAACGTCGACCCGATGCGACAGTTGACCCATGAGATGCTCCTTTTCGGTTCTTGAGAATCATATTCTCATAAAATTGATGTCGCAATGCCCTCAGGGGGCATTGCCTGAGGACTCGCTCACAAGCTGACGGATCCGGAACTTCTGCACCTTGCCGCTGGCGGTCCGCGGATAGTCCTGGCCGTCGGGGACCTCGTGCAACTGCTCCGGCCATTTCTGCCGGGCCACGCCGGCCGCCGCGAAATGCTCCTTGACCTGGGTCAGCGTCGGCATCTCCGCGCCGCTGCGGATGCGCAGCACCGCAGCGACACATTCTCCGAGGCGGGTGTCGGGGGCCGCCACCACCGCCGCCTCGACGATCTGCGGCATGCTCAGCAACACCTCTTCGACCTCCAGGGCGCTGATGTTCTCCCCGCCCCGGATGATGAGGTCCGCCGTGCGGTCGGTGATGGTCAGGTAGCCGTCCTCGTCGAGTACGCCGATGTCACCGGTGCGGTACCAGCCGTCGTCGTCGAAATGTTTCGCGGTCAGCGCGTCGTCGGTGTAGCCCAGGCACAGGTCGGGGCCCCTGCTGAAGATCTCCCCGTCCGGCGCGAGCCGGATCTCCACCCCCGGGCGGACGTTGCCGTCGGTGAACAGCCGCTTGTCCTCGGGTGCGGTGACCCCCGATCCCGTGATGGACGGATGTTCGGTGCTGCCGTAGGAGCGATAGACGAACAGCCCCTGGTCGGCCAGTCGCCGGGTGACGGCAGCGGGCACGGTCGAGCCACCGAGGCCGACGGTGGTGAACTTCGCGAGGTGGCCCGAGTCGAATCGGGGGTGGTCCATCAGGCTGGTGACGAAGTACGGCGGCCCGCCGCCGATGGACAGGCCGTCGCGTTCGATCAGGTCCAGCACCTTCGCCGGATCCCAGACGTCGCACAGGTCGATCGGCGTCCCTTCCAGCACCGGGATGAGGAAGGCGCCGATCATGCCGATGAAGTGCCCGACCGGGGTCGCCGTGAGTTGTCGGCCCCGGTTGGGCGGGTAGTTGGCGAGCAGCTGCCGGGTCTCGAAGCCCAGCGTCTGATGGCTGTGGATGACGCCCTTCGGATCCTTCGTGGTGCCGGAGGTGAAGGCGATCAGCGCCCGGGCGGCGGGGTCGGCGGCCAGGGTTCCGCTCATGGGCTGGTCTGCGAGCAACTCGTCGAAGCTCGGCTGACCCACGAGGCCCACGACCGGGATGTCCGCGCACAGGTCGGGCTGGAAGGTCATCCGGCCGAACTGCTCGGTGGACAGGAAGACCTTCGGTTGGGCCGTCGCGATGATGTGCGTGAGTTCCTTGCGCCCATAGAAGTGGACGATGGGCACCGTCACCGCACCCAGGAACGCCGAGGCCCAGAACGCGACGGCGGCTTCCATCCAGTTCGGCAGTTGCAGCGCCACCACGTCACCGGGGCCGACGCCGCGCGCGTGCAGACCGGCGGCCAACCTTCTGGCCTGCAGCTCGACCTCACCGAAGGTGCCCGAGTAGGGCCGGGTCTCGGAATGCACGTAGAAACCGGCATCCGGGCTGGCGGCCAAGCCGTCGGCCAACATCTGACCGAGGGTCTCCGGTCGCCACCACCCTTCCTCCACGTACCGTTTGGTCAGGTCAACGGGGATGACGCGCACCTTGGTGATGCTATTCTCACCTCGCGAGAATGCCAATATCGAATTGGGAGAATGCTTGATGGTCGACCTCGAGATCGAGGACGGATTGGCGGTCATCACCGTCGACCGGCCGCACGCGCGCAATGCCATCTCGTTGGACACGATGAACGAATTGAGCACCGCGCTCGACGGTGCCGAGGGCGCCCGAGCCCTGGTCATCACCGGCGGCGGTGACAAGGCGTTCGTCTCGGGTGGAGATCTCAAGGAACTGGCCGCGTTGCGCACCGAACTGGAGGCCGCCGAGATGGCCTGGCGGATGCGCACCATCTGCGATCGCATCGCCGGCTTCCCCGGCCCGGTGCTGGCCGCCCTCAACGGGCACGCCCTCGGCGGTGGCGCCGAGTTCGCCGTTGCTGCCGACATCCGCATCGCCGCAGACGACATCAAGATCGGCTTCAACCAGGTCTCGTTGGCGATCATGCCGGCGTGGGGTGGGGCCGAGCGCCTCGGCGCCCTGGTCGGCCGCAGCCGCGCCCTCTTACTTGCCGGCACGGGCCGGGTGCTCGGCGCCGCCGAGGCTCAGCGGCTGGGCCTGCTCGACGAAGTGGTGCCGCGCGCGGAGTTCGCCGAGCACTGGCGCACGACGGCGCACCTGCTGGCCCGCCAGCCGGGCGCGTCGATCAAGCGCGTCATCAACGGGACCACGACCACCGATGCGGTGTCCGCATTCGCGAAGCTGTGGGTGTCCGACGAACACTGGGCCGCCGCCGACAAGGTGCTGAACAAGAGCAAGTAGTCCGGGTGGGCTCAGCCCAGTTCCCGGATCGGATCGGTGCCGTCCCAGCCCTCAGCGGCCTGGCGCACGAACGTCGCCATTCCCGCCGACGCCTCCGTCAGCTCCATGATCTCCATGATGGCCGCCCCGGTGGGCGGTTCGGCGTAGGCGAACCGCACTCCCCCGTCCTCCCCACCGGACCACACCACCGGCCAGCCCGCGCGTTCGATGTCCGCCATGGTGGCGTCGAAATCCTCGGTCCAATAGGCCAATTGGTGAAATCCCCCGGCCGGCCCGCGCGCGGCCAGGAATTCGGTGAACACGCTGGGGGTGTCGTCGTGCTGGGTGATCAGTTCGATCTGCAGGTCGCCGCTGTTGGCCAGCGCCAGTGACAGCGTCACCTCACAGGGCGCACCGCGGTAGGTGACCCGCTGCGGCAAGCCACGGATGACGAACCACGGCCCGACACCGAGACGTACCCAATCTGCCAGTGCCGCATCGAGATCGGGAACCACATAGCCGATCTGGCGGATATTTCCGGGAAGCACCGCGTCAGCCTAGCCGCGGCCGGCGCATGCTTGAGGCGAAATAGCCGATCGGCTACTGTGGGTGATCTGGATAGCCGAACGGCTATCAGCATGAAGGCGGGTGTCGATGAATACCAGAGGCCAGCGCATCCTGTTGTGGACGGCACCGCCGGCGGTCGCGCTGTTGGTGCTCGCCTACGTCCTGTTCCCGCCCTTCTCCCCACCGCTGTCGCCGACGCTCACCCCCGAGGAGGTGGCAGCGTTCTTCCGCGACCACAACACCGGCATCCTCGGCGTGGTGATCCTCTGCAATCTGATTGCGGGGTCCCTGGTCCCGCTGTTCGCCGTCACCGCCGTACAGATCTCCCGCACCGGCACGTCGAGCAGCGTGTTCACCTACGCCTACGTCATCTGCGTCGGCGTCGGCACGACGGCGTTCATCCTCGCCGACTACTGCTGGGGGGTGGCGGCGTTCCGGCCCGACCGCGACCCGCAGCTCATCAGCCTGCTCAACGACATGGCCTGGTTCTTCTTCATCGCACCGGTCGGCGCGATCGTCGTACAGAACCTCTGCTTCGCCCTCAGCGTCTACCTGGACGCCCGGCCCGACCCGATCTTTCCGCGCTGGGTCGCCCACTTCAACATCGCCATCGCCGCCCTGCTGATCCCGAGCGCCTTCTCGATCCTGCACACGACGGGCCCGCTCGCCTGGGACGGTGCCCTGTCATTCACGTTGCGGCTCCTCGTGTTTGCGAGCTACCTCGTGGTGATGTTCCTGGTACTGCTGCGCACCGTGGCGCGCCAGGGCAGCGAACAGGCGGTGCTGGCATGAGCGAGGCTTGCCGAGCGAATCAACGATCCACGGGCGCACAAACCCGCCGCCCCGGCCGCAAGCGGGACCAGTGGATCGCGTTCTGGACCGTGCCCGTGTTCTTCAACCTGTTCGGGATCGTCTTCGTCCCGTTGAGCTGGATGATGCCGCCGCGCTCACCGAGCAGCAGCGAACCCCAGATCGTCGAGTTCATGCAATCGCACAATCTGCTCATCGCGTGCGCCATCCTGACGCTCTCCTTCGGGCTGGCGCCCCTGTCGAACGCGGTGTACCTCACCCAGATCAAACGGATGTCGGTCAGCCCGGCGTTTCGCTACGGGGTCATGATCGGGTCCATGACCGGCGCGATGGTCGGCATGCTGTTCCCGATGTTCTGCTTCGGCCTCGGCGCCTTTCGGTCCGGATACGACCCGTCGACGCTGGCGATGCTCTACGACTTCGGCTACCTGGCCTACATCGGCTCGCTGGGTTGCTTCTGCGTCATGTGGATGTGCTTCGGGCTGGCCATCCTGCTCGACACGAACAACATCTTGCCGAAATGGCTTGGCTACTACACCATCTGGCAGTACGTCACCGAGCTGATGGCGGCGCCGGTGTGGATCGCCAAGTCCGGTCCGTTCGCGTGGAACGGCCTGTTGACGTTCTGGTTCGCCATGGTGCTCTACGTGTCATGGCAGATCATCGTCTACGTCTGCATCTACCGGGCCATCAAGAACCAACCCGACGATGAACTCGAAAAAACCTGGCTGGAAACGTCGTCACCGGCACCGGAGAAGGCGCACGCATGACAGACCTCGCCGAGGGAACGACCGACACCCGGCGAAACATCAAGGCACGCAACCACTTTCCCGGTGAGCCCAGCATGTGGTTCTTCGTCATCGGCGACCTGTTCATCTTCGGCGTCTACTTCGTCGCCTACATGTACTACCGCGGCCAGGACCCTGAGCTGTTCCTGCAGGGCCAGGCAAGGCTGAACGTCGACGTCGGCGCGATCAACACCGTGATGTTGTTGACCAGTTCACTTTTCGTCGCGCTGGGCACCGCGGCTGCTCGCGGCGGCAAGGCTGCCGACGCGATGCGACTGTTCGGCGTCGCGTTCGCCTTCGGTGCGGCGTTCCCGCTGTTGAAGCTCTTCGAGTACATCCCCGAGATCACGGCCGGCCTGACGCCCGGAACCAGCCTGTTCTTCATGTACTACTACCTGATGACCGGGTTGCACCTGTGTCACGTCTTGCTCGGTCTGGTGATCCTGGCCTTCGTGATCCGCGACCTGCGTGGCCCGCATGCGCCGAAGATCGCATTCGTGGAGACCGGCGCCACCTACTGGCACATGGTCGACGTGCTGTGGCTGATCCTGTTCGCATTGCTCTACCTGATGAGGTGATGACCGGTGACGTCCTACCTTCGCAACCCGCTGATCGCCGTCTGGGCGCTGCTCACGACGGTCACCGTGGTGTCGTGGTTGACGGCCCGTGACGGCGGTGCGGCGCATCAGCTCAACGTCGCGGTCACCGTCACCGTCCTGGCGCTCGCCGCGGTGAAGACCTTTCTTGTCATCTGGCATTTCATGGAGGTGCGCCAGGCACCCGTCTGGCTGCGGGCGACCACCGCCGGTTGGCTGATCGGCCTCTTCGCGTTGCTGCTGGCCTTCTACCTCACGGCCCGGTGAGGGCGCTACTGCGCGGCGGGCACCACTTCCGGGATCCCGTCCTCGATGCGCAGCAACTGTCCGTCGGGCAAGGGGATCTCCAGCGGCCGTAGCGGGCCCTCCAGCTCGTGCAGCCAGAGCTCCACCATCTTCAGGGTCTCCTCATGACCAGTGGACATGCCGAGCACCTGCTCCACCACCAGCACCCGGGACAGGCTGGTGGCGAACACCGTCCACACCACCGGCGGCACCTCGGAGGTGTCCACCCCGTAGCGATCGAGGGCGGTGGAGATCGCGGCCACCTGGTCTTCGCGATATCTCTCGGCGAACGTGCGGATCTCGGCGCGCAGCACCTTGCGATGGTTTGCCAGCCCCATGAATTCCATCGTCAGTCTCGTCGCCGTCGGGTCCATGCCGAACAACCACAGCGCCCACAGTGGCTGCTCCGTCTGCAGCGCGGCGGCGTGCACCGCGAGACCCTGTTCGGCGATCCGGCGGAAGACCGCGAGGAACAGGTCATCCATGGTGCGGAAGTAGTAGTGCACCAGCTGCGGCTTGAGACCGGCTTTCTCGGCGACACGGCGGGAGGTGACGGCGGCATAGCCCTCTTCGAGCATCAACCCCTCGGCGGCATCGAGCAGGACACCGCGATTCTTCGCATCCGGTGCCCCGATCCTGCGCGACGTCGTCATGCTCTCCCCAGTCTTTGCTCAGCGTGCACCGATCGTAGTCACCGGCGGCCTTGTGATCTTGACCACGACTCTATCGCCATGCTAAGCAGGTGCACAGCATTTTGAGCCGCAATGACTTTGGACGGATTCACCGTTCCCTCAGCCCAGGGAGAACTTTTCGATGACGAACGACTACGCGACGCTGGATTTCCTCACCGACCAGTCGCTGGTGCCCAATCCGTACCCGTACTTCGATTACCTGCGTGAGCAGAATCCGGTGCTGCAGGTTCCGCCGTGGGGTTGTTACGCCGTCACGGGCTACGAAGCGGCAATCGCGGTCTACAAGGACACCGATACCTTCTCCAATGCCGTCGCGTTGGGCGGACCGTTCCCTCCGCTGCCGTTCACCCCGGAGGGTGACGACATCTCCGAGCAGCTCGAGGCGCACCGCCATCTGCTGCCGATGTTCGAGCACATGGTCACCATGGATCCGCCCGACCACACCAAGGCCCGCTCGCTGCTGAACCGGTTGCTCACTCCGCGCCGGCTCAAGGAGAACGAGGACTTCATGTGGAAGCTGGCCGATGTCCAGCTCGACGAATTCCTGACCAACGGGCAGTCGGAGTTCCTCGCCGAGTACGCCAAGCCGTTCTCGCTGCTGGTGATCGCCGACCTGCTCGGTGTGCCCGAGGAGGACCACAAGCAGTTCCGCACGGTGCTGGGCGCCGATCGGCCCGGCGCCCGCGTCGGCTCCCTGGAACAGGAAGTCGTCGCAGAGAATCCGCTGCAGTTCCTCGACGACAAGTTCGTCGCCTACCTCGAGGACCGGCGCGCCACCCCCCGCGAGGACGTCCTCACCTCACTGGCGACCGCGCTGTACCCGGACGGATCGGTGCCTCCGGTCATCGAGCCGGTGCGGTCGGCGACGTTCCTCTTCGCCGCAGGCCAGGAGACGACCACCAAACTGCTCAGCGCCGCCATGCGGGTACTGGCCGAGAATCCCGAGGTGCAGCAGAAGCTGCGCGCGGATCGCAGCCTCATCCCGACCTTCATCGAGGAGTCGCTGCGCCTCGAGAGCCCGGTCAAGTGCGACTTCCGTCTGGCCCGCAAGACAATTGAGCTGAACGGTGTTCGGATTCCGGCAGGCGCCCCGGTGATGGTGCTCCCCGGAGCGGTCAACCGCGACCCGAGTCGCTTCGAGAACCCGCACGAGCTGCAGCTGAACCGCAAGAACGTGCGCGAGCACATGGCCTTCGGCCGCGGCGTGCACTCCTGCCCCGGCGGACCGCTGGCCCGGGTCGAGGGCCGCGTCTCGATCGAGCGCATCCTGGACCGGATGCTGGACATCCACGTCGACGCCGAGAAGCACGGTCCCGTCGGCGACCAGAACTTCAATTACGAACCGACGTTCGTGCTGCGCGGCCTGACCGAGCTGAACATCAAGTTCACCCCGGTCGCGTAACCCTCCGCTCAGATCGACGTCATGGCTGTTCCGAGTGCTTCGGAGCAGCCATGACGTCGTCTACGGGTCAGGGATAATGGCGGCGTGACGTCCGGCAGTTCTCTCGGCGCCGATTCCGGTGACACCCGGCGCCGAATCCTGGACGCCGCCCTCGACCTCGCGTCGACGACCGGACTGCGCAAGTACTCGATGGAACAGATCGCGCGGACGGCCAAGATCGGCCGGGCCACGCTCTACCTCTATTTCAACGGCCGCGAAGCATTGATCGCGGCCCTGGTGGAAGCCGAACTGGCGCGCTACTTCGCAGGCATCCAGGCCGTCATCGACGGCTACGAGGACACCGACGACCGGCTGGTGCACGGCTTCGCTGCGGCGTATCGAGGACTGCGACACCATCCCGCGTTCACGACGGTCCTGCGGGTGAACCCCGACCTGCTCGCCCCGTACCTGATCGCCGAGAACTCGACCGCGATGGATCTGGCACGGGGCTTCGTCTTCGCAGCGGTCCGGGCCGGCGAGCTGCCCGACGACGTGCGCGCCCAATTCGCCGAACACGTCGCGCGGACCATCCACTCCTTCATCCTGATTCCCGGCGGCGTCCTCAAGCTGGACTCCGCCGACGGCCCCGAGGAGTACGCCAGGCGTTTTCTGTTGCCGGTGCGCCTCGCCTTGGCAGCGGGGCGCTAGCCTCGCACCGCAATCGAAACTATGCTCTCCGATGACGAGAACATCATTCTTCAAAAGTGCGAAGCCTAGAATCGCGTTTTTGCCGAATGCGGCCAGCAACCGTTCTATAGTCAGCCGGAGATCGCCTAGCCGTGGAGGACGCCCGTGAAGTCGGTCGTGACGAATACCGCGACCCGCGTCGCGACAGTGGCCGCCATCGTGGGCACGACAATGACGGCAACCCTGCTCGCGGCGGTGCCTGCGCATGCCGACGATCCGGTGTTGCACCACGTCAAGTACACCGTCGGAGCCAGCCAGCCACTGCGTGCGGAGATCTACTACCGCGATACGCAGCCGCCGACGTTCGCCGACTACAGCCACAATCCCTATGTGTACAGCCCGAATGTGGAAGCGGATCTCGGGCCGGGTAAGCCGTGGGTGTTGGAGGCCATGCTGGCCGACCCGCAGGATTGGGCGATGGTGGTCGCCACCAAGCCCGAGCACATGGCAGAACTCTCACAGCCTGGCTTTGTGTGCGAGCTCCGCGTTGATGACATAGTGGTCGCGACGGACTCGGGAACCAAAGGAGTGCTCTGCTCGCAGCGCAGCTGGTGAGTGAACACCAGGCGGGGCGCGGCGCGTAACCTCTGCGGAAATGACATTTCCGCAGCTCAAAGCTTGTTAACAGCGCCCGGTCGGGATACTTCCCGCGCTCGGGTACCGTAGGAAAGATAATGCCATTCTCACAACGAACGCAGTGCCGCAGGGTGCACAACGGACAGGAGGCCGGATGCCATCCCGCAAACCTGGCACACCCGAGCACGCTGATGACGGTGCCGGCATGAGCACACCGACCAACACCGACGCCACGGAGTCACTTGAGCTGGCGGAGGCCGAGGCGCTCGAAGCCGAGACCGCCGCAACGGCCGCGCGCGCCAAGGCGGACGTGCTGCGGCTGCGTCGCGAAGCCGAACGCGCCAAGGCCGACGCCGACCAGGTCGACGAGACCGAAGCCGACCAGACCGAAGACGTCGAGGACGACCCCGAGGCGGTCGTCGATGAGGCCGCCGCCGAAGACACCTCAAGCACCGAAGCCCCCGCCCGCAGCCGCCGACTCGGCCGGGCGCTGCGCTGGGTCGCTGCCGTGGTCACGGTGCTCATCATCGGCGGCCTGATCGCGGCGAGCGCTTGGATTGTCGCCCAGCACAAGAACGTCCAGGCCCACCAGCAGCGGACCGCCGAGTTCGAGGCGGCGGCCCGCCAGGGCGTCGTGACGCTGATGTCGCTGGACTACAACAAGGTCGACGACAACGTGAAGGCGATCGTCGACAACTCCACCGGTGACTTCAAGAAGGACTTCGAGAGCGCCGCCGACGATTTCAAGAAGACCGCTCGCGAGTCCAAGGCGGTCACCGAAGCCAGCGTCAGCTCGGCAGCGGTGGAGACCTCCACGGACCGGGATGCCGTCGTCCTCGTTGCCGCGACCACCAAGGTCACCAACGCCGCCGGCGCCCGGCAGGAACCACGCAACTGGCGCCTTTCCGTGAACCTCGTCCGTGAAGGCGATCAGATCAAAGTATCGAAAGTCGAGTTCGTACCGTGACCGCAGACGACAAGGACTCCTCGGTCACCTCGGCCGCCGCCGAGCTCACCGAGAGCAGCGCCGACACCGATACCGAGACGGCCACCGACGCCGTGGAGGCCGGCGAAAAGGGCGACAACGCAACGGAAGTCAGCGGCGCCGCGGCGAGGCGACGGGTCAGCCGCTCCTGGTTGGTGGCCGCTGTCCTCGCGGTGTTGCTCCTCGCGTCGGCGGGCACGACGGCCTGGCTGTACTTCCACCAGTACCGTCCCGACCAACTGGTCGATGCCGACGCCCAGCAGGCGGTGCTCAAGGCCGCCAACGACGGCACAGTAGCGCTGCTGTCGTATTCACCGGAGACTCTTGACGCCGATTTCAGCAAGGCCAAATCGCACCTGACCGGTGATTTCCTGTCGTACTACACCAATTTCACCCAGCAGATCGTCACGCCGGCAGCCAAGCAGAAGGGCGTGAAGACGTCGGCCGCTGTCATCCGGAAGGGTATCGCGGAGATCGATCCGGACCGCGCGGTGGCGCTCGTGTTCCTCAACCAGGTCACCATCAGCAAGGAAAATCCCGATGGTTCCTACACCACCAGCGCCGTCAAGGTCAGCATGGAGCGCCACGACGGCGCCTGGCTGATCTCCGCTTTCGATCCGGTCTAGCGGTTGATCCGGTCCAGCGGCCGCGATCAGTACCGCTGCAGCGCGAACGTCCAGGTGTTCATCCCGGGTGGACCATTGAAACAGCCAACATCGTAACGGGATTCGACGAACCCGGCGAGGGTGTTCGCATCCCACGTGTAGGTGTCGCGGGTCGGCAGCACCTGGCCCAGGCAACGCAATCCGTCGGGTACATCAGAGGTGAACGAGAACTGGTTGCCCACCCGGGTTGCCTTGCCTCCGTAGTAGGCGCCGCGCTGCGGACTTGGGAGCGCGCTCACCACGGCACACTCGAGAGGCATTCCGGACGGGCCGGGATTGTTGGCCTCGCACGGATAAAACGCCCAGATCCACTGCGGGCCACCGTTGGCCCAGCGGTCGCTCAGCACCTCGTAGTTGCCCAGCTTCTGGTCAGCGTGTGCTGATGGGGCCAAGCCCACCGCAGCCACGGCGGCGACGGCTGCGCTCAGAATCGACCGCTTCATCGGTCCTCCCGTTCTAGGTAAAGCATGGGCCGCGAGCCGATTACAGGTCTCCGCGCAGCCACACGGTTTTGTCATTGGCGGGCACGCAGGTCAGGAACAGGCCATCGGGCGCCTGTGCCACTTCCCCGTCGTAGCCGTGGCACTCGGAATTCTCGTCTTTGACACCGTGCATCTCTGGGGACCGGAACCACCTCGGCGCGTACCGCCGCGGCGATCCGCAGAACACCAATCGCCCCCAATTCGTCACGCCGTAGACGTAGTAGGTGGTGTTGTCGCACGGAGCACCCAGCACCACGTTGGGCGCGATACCCGGTGTGCAGCCGGGATAGTCGCATCCCCCCGGCGTCGAGGCGGGGTCGGCCGCGGCAAGGGGCGCAATTGCCCACGGTGTCGCTGCAGCGGTCACCGCCATTGCCAAGGCCGCCACCCTTTGTCGCATGCTCATGGCTGTCCTGCCTTTCCCCGCCTGTGTCCGGATCACAACTTGTGCACGGTGAACGGCATCTGGATCACCAGCGGCTGATTCTTGCCGCATGCGCCGCTGACACCGATGGTCCGGTCATAGCCCTGCAGAGTTCCGACATTCATCCTGTCGTACTGGCCGTTGGCATCGGTGCCCTGGAACTGGAAACGCTGCCGGCCCGGCGAAAAGGTGCCGTCCGGGCAAGGCTGCCAATTGTCGTGGTAGAGATCCACGATCCAGCGGGTGGTGCGAAACTCCAGCGGCGCCGACCAACCCTGGTCACTGGTCACAGTGCCGCTGCAGGTGTGCGCGTCACTACAGGACGAACTGAAAGTCCACGTTGCGACGACCGTCTTCTCGTCCATGAAGACCTCATTGGTACGAGCCCAGTCACCGTTGGACACCACCCGGTAGGCGCCGTTGAGTTCCCAACCCATGGCGGCGTGCGCTTCTGGCGCCACTGCCACGCCGGACAGCGCGCTGATCAGCGCAGCGACGCCGGCGGTTACACGAAAGGTCCGCATCGCATCTCCTCACCGTTGCCGATACCACCGATCACGTGGGCATCAGATCTTTCCAGGACGTGGCCGCTGGGGAACCCGCAACCAAATTCGTCTGCTGCTCGAATCGCCCGTCACCGGACATGTAGCGGCCCGTGTGCGGGTCGTACGGCACCATCGCCACCGACGGCCCGCTGCCGGCATAGCCACTGGGCGCGGCAGGGATGGCCCCGTCGGCCGGCGGTACCGGGACACCGTTGATGGAGTTACCCGGCGGCGGCGGCGGAATGTACGGTGCCGCAGGGGCTGCGGGCACCGGCGGCACCGCTCCCGGCGGGGGCGGGGCCGTACCCGGCGCGTCCGGCGGCGTGCCGGCCGGCATGGCTCCCGGTGGCAGCGGGGTACCCTCCACCGGCGCGAAGATCCGGTCGTTGAAGGTCACGCGGTCGTCCGGGGGAACCCCCTGTTTGATCAGGCTGGGATCGAACGGCTCTGGACCGGTGATGTGCTGCCGCATCGCCAACGGAATGAACCCGCGCGGGTCATCACACAATTGCACCGTCGGCGCCCGCTTGCCCGGATGTTCGATACAGGGGAAATTACGCGCGCCGCGCACCGAGGTCGGCGAATCCTGCGGCAGCTTGCAGTACAGGTTGTCCGGGGTGTCGATGGTCGTGGTGTCTGCGGGTGACCGCCACGATGACGGCGGCAGGAAGCCCACCGTGCACGCGTTCGGGTCGGAGAAAGTCAAGCTGAAGTCGCCCTGCGGATAGCCCGTGGCCGTGGACTTGGGTAGGCCGAAACTCTGCTGGGCACCGATATACCCGGGCAACAACACCATCAGCTGCTCGATGGACGGATTGTAGGTGAGCAAGATCTGACCGACGGTGTTCATGTTGGCCAGCAGCAGTGGAAGCGTCGGCTTGATGTCGGTGAGCAGACCGGACACCTCTTGGGCGAATCCGGGACCCTGCTGCAACAGCGTCCGGATCTGCGGATCGTTCGCTGCAACCTGCCCCGTGACACCGGCCAGACTGCGCGACCAGGTCCGGATGGCATCGGTGGTCTTGGCTTGCGAATCAATCAGTGGCCCACTGTCATCCATGAGCGCACGCATCTGGTCGGACACCCCGTTGGCCGACGTGCTGATCGTGGACGCCGAGTCCATCAGCGATTGGAAGTCGTAGCCGGCGCCGTTGAACGCCTGGTAGGTCTCGTCGAGCAGATCGCTGATCCGGTCTTTCGGAATGGAGTCGACGAGCCCACTCACCTTGTCCAGCATCGGGCCGACCGCCTGAGGGACGGTGGTGTTGTCCCGGGAGATGACCGAGCCGTCCTGCAGGAAGGGGCCCTTGTCGTTGCGCGGCCGCAGGTCGACGTACTGCTCACCGACCGCCGACACACTGCGCACCTCGGCCTGCAGATCGGCCGGGATCTTCGGCGACGTGTCCAGCGACAACGTGGCCTGCGCACCACTTCCCGTGAGTGCCACATCGGTGACCTTCCCGATCTGCACACCGTTGTAGGTGACATTCGAGAACCGGTACAGGCCACCGGTTTCGGGCAGTTCCAGCTTCACCGTCAGTCGACCCAACCCGAGCAGGGTGGGCACCTGCATGTAGGCGAAGGCCATCACCGCGACCCCCACCACCGAGGCGATGGTGAAGATGATCAGCTGAGTACGAACGAATCTTGTCAGCATCTAGCCTCCACCTCCCGGGGGCACCGGCGCGGGGGACGCCGCATAAGGACCGGCGAACACGGGTCCAGCCGGCGTCGGCGGGATGGCCGCCGGCATCAGCGGTGGCGGGGCCACCGGCAATATTGGTTCGTTGACAGCGGGCATCGCACCGGCAAGCGGCTGAGTCGGCGCCGAGTCCGGTATCGGCGCTGCAAGGGGGTTGGTGAGTGGATCGTAGCTGTAGTTCAGATACCACGGATCACCAGGTGCCGGAACGAGTTTCGCGTTCTCATCGCCCCAGCGGGTGCCGAGGAACAGGGACCGCTTCAGCCGCGAGTACGTCAGATCGAAGATTGCGTACAGGTTGAGGTAGTCACCCCTGACGGCGCGTTCGATCGCGTTCGGCCCGTATGGGAAGGCCGTGGCGTACGCGAGTGCCGCGTTGATATCGGGGCCGATGTCGGCGAGCGCCTTGATGGCCGGTTCGAGGTGGGTGAGGTCGGCGACGAGTTGATCGCCCGCATCGTTGACCACACCGGTGGCCGTGGTGCTGAACTTTCCGAGCCGGTCCAGCGCGGCGGTGAAGTTCGGCCGTTCCTTGATCAGCACGTCGATGGCCGGTGGGATGTCCTTCAGCGCCCGATCCACCACGTCGTTCTGGGCGGCGAAAGTGTGCGCCACCCGATTGAGCTGCTGGATGGACGTGACGATGTTGGTCCGCTGGTTGTCCAGCACCCCCACGAAGTTGTCCAGCCGCGTGATCAGTTCCCTGATCTCGGGTTCGCGGCCCGACATCGACGTGCTGAAGTTGTGGATGATGTCACCGATCTGCCCCAGCCCGCCGCCGTTGACCAGGACCGACAGCGAGGACAGCGTCTGCTCGGTGGACGGGTAGGTCGACGAGGCACTCAACGGGATGGTGGCCCCCGACTTCAGCTGACCCGACGGCTGTTCCCCGATGGGCGGATTGAGCGCCAGGTGCATGGAGCCGAGCAGGCTGGTCTGGCCGACGCTGGCCACGGCGTTGGCCGGGATCACCACGCCCTTGTTCACCGAGATGTCGACGTCGGCGTGCCAGTTGTCCGCTGTCATCTTGCCGACGCTGCCCACCACGACGTCGTCGACCATCACCGGCGAATTCGATTCCAGGGTACCGATATTGGCGACCTCGACATGGAACACCTGAGCGCCCTCGCCGTGCCCTTGCGCACCGGGCAGGGGCAGGGAATTCACACCCTGGAACGCACAGCCGCTGACCGTCAGCGCCACCGCGCAGCCGGCCACCAGCCCCGTGCGGGCCGTTCTCCGCAATCTCATCATGACGGCGGTGTCCCTTCGGCGGGCAGTAACGGAGCGTTGGGATCCGGACCCGGAGCGGGGCCTGGGACGGGACCTGTAGGCAGCAACATGCCGTCAAACGTGGTCGGCCCCGGCGGCGGCGCGCCCCGGTATACCGGAGGCGACGGCATTGCAGGCATGGTCCCGTTGGGCAGGAAAGCGCTGGGCGGCCCGGGCGGCACTCCCCATCCGGGAGGCGGCGCGACATCACCATTCAGGCCGGTATACGCCGACACCGTGGGCGGCGGCTCGGCCGGCTGCTGCGGCTGATTCGGGTTACCCGGCATCATCGACGGATCGGCGTAGATCAGCTTGTCCGGGCTCGGCGCCTTGGTCAGGTACGGGCTGAAGGGGAATGGCAGCCCGTTGTTGAAGTTCAGCAGGCGCAAGGCGGGCCCCGCGTACTGCGCACACAACTTGGCCGTCTCGGGCGCCGTCGTGTTCTCCACAGCGCCGATCATCGCGCACAGGACCTGAACCGGATTGCTGAAGTTCGCCAGCGCGAACGACCCCACCGCCGACCCACTGGACGGGTTGTACATGTTGAACGTATTCGCGATGGCGTTCGGCGTGACGTGCAGGATGTTGCGGATTGCGTCCTTCTGCTCGGCCAGTACCTGGGTCACGTTGGCCAGCCGCTGCACCTGTTCGCTGGTCTCCTTGCGGGTGCCTGCGACGAAGCGCTGCACGTCGACGACGGCCACCGACAAGTTGTCGAGCATGGCGTCCAGGCTGGAGTTGCTGTCGTCCACCACGCTGGTCAAGGTGGCCAGCCGGTTCTCGAACACCACAATCTGGTCACTGCTGTCCCGCAGTGCGGTGACGAAGGTCTGCAGGCCCTTGATGATGTCGACGATGTTTCCACTGCCATTGGCGAACACCCTTGCCACGCCGGACAGCTGGGCAAGTGTCTCGCGCAGCTTGGCGCCGTTGCCGTCCAGCGCATTGGCAGCGCTGTCGACGAACCTGGACACCGACGTGCCCGAGATCCCACTCTGTGGGCCCAGTTCGGTTGCCAGCCGGTCCAATTGGGTTTTGACCTCATCCCATTCGACGGGTATACCGGTGCGTTCCTTGGGAATCACCGCCCCGTCGGACATCGTGGGTCCGCCGGCGCCACGGTAGGCGGGTGTCAGCTGCACGAAGCGCGCGGCGACCAGGTTCGGGGCCACGATGATGGCCTTGGCGTCCACTGGGACCGAGATGCCGTGGTCCACCCGCAGGGTGAGTTTCGCCTGATCGCCCTGGGGGTCGATGGCATCGATCTTGCCCACCGTGACACCCGCGATGCGTACCTCGTCGCCGGGGTAGATCGCGGTCGCACTTGGGAAGTACGCCGTGATGGTGGTGGGCTTGAACACGAACTGACGCAAGCCGAATACGACGGCGGCGACCAGCAGCACCACCGCGAGCGCGACGGCACCGATCACGAGAGGTTTGCGTGTTTTCATCGGGGCGGAAGATCTCCTGGCTGGGGAATCCCGTTGACGGGGAACGGGATTTCGGCCCGCGGACCGGCATTGTCCGGCGGCTGCCCGGCACCGACACCGCGCCGGAAACCGAACGCGTAGTCGAGGAACGGCTGGAAGAACTGACCGAAAAGCAGGTTGGGTACGTAGGCGCTGTAGTAGAAGCCGTTGGAGACGGCCTCACCCTGGGTGAGTTCGTATTTGGCCAAGCCGGGCAGTGCCTTGGCGATGTTGTCCCGGTTCTTCTCCAGCACCGCGGACACCGAGTTCAGCCGGTCCAACGTCGGTTTGAGCTGATTTTCGTTGTCGGCCACCACCCCCGACAGTGTGCGCGACACCTCGGCGGTCTGGGCCAGCAGCGCGACGATCGCCTGGCGCCGGTCGTTGAGCACACCTACCAGATCGTTGGCGTTGAGGATCAGCGTGTTCACCTGACCGCTGCGCTGCGACAGCACACCGGTGACATCGGCGGCGCTCTTGAGCAGGTCCGCCAGGCCTTCATTACGGCTGTTGAGCGACTTGGACAACCGGGTCAGTCCGTCGAAGGTCGGGCCGAGTTGCGGAGCAATCTGATCGATGGTCTCCGACAGCGTGTCCAGCGACTGGTTCAGCGACTGCGTGTCGGTGCCCGCGCTGTTGGAGGTGAGCTCTCCCACCGCATCGGTCAATGAGTACGGCGAAGAGGTCCGCGATACCGGAATCTGGTCCATCGCGTGCATGCGGCCGTTGCCCGCCGGCTCCAAGGCCAGCACCCGCTCGCCCAGCAGGCTGCCGGTGCGGATGTGTGCGGTGGTGTCCGACCCCAGCCCGTACTTGCCGGCAAGGGTGAACGTCACGAGAGCGTCGCCGTTGTCCAGGGCGACGTCGGAAACCGCACCCACCTTGATGCCGGACAGGGTGACGTCATTGCCGGTGGACAGCCCACCGGCCTCGGCGAAGCGCGCCTGGTAGCGCACCGAGGTCGCCCATTCGGTCAGCCGCTCGGGCTGCAAGCCGATCGCGATCAACAACACGATCAACACGACGCCGATGACGCCGGACCGGATGAGGTGTCCGCCACGATATTTCAGCATCGGGCGTCACCTCGGCCCGCGCCGTACGCAGAACTCAGTCCGTGTCTTTGCATCGTCCCTCTTCCTGTTTGATCCAGGGGAAGACCACGGTGCGGCCCTGCAGATCACTCGCGCGGATTGCCACGCCACAGATGTAGTACTGGATGAATCCGCCGTAAGAGCCCAGCCGGATCGCCTTACGGTAGTTCTCCGGCGCCTTCGTCAGCGAGACGTCCAGGCCGGCTTTGTCCTGGTCGATATTCGTCGCCAGGCGATTCACCTGCGCGATGGTGTCTTTCAGCGGCTGGCGGGCCTTACCGAGGAAGTCGGCGAGTGACGCCGTGCCGTTGTCGAGGGCCTCCACCGCCGTGCCGATCGGGTCGCGGTCGTCGTTCAGCCCGCTCACCAACTTCTGCAACTTGTCCACGGCGCCGGAGAACCGGTCGCCATCCTTGGACAGGGTGCCGAGCACGGTTTGCAGTTCGTCGATGAGAGACTCGACCACCTGACTGTTGTCGGCCAGGGAACTGGAGAACGACGACGTCTTGGACAGCAGCGACTCGATGGTGCCGCCCTGGCCCTGCATCACCTGGATCAGAGATGCGGTGAGCGCGTTGACATCCTGCGGGTTGAGCCCCTGGATCACCGGCTTGAGGCCGCCGAGCAGCAGGTCGAGATCCAGTGCGGGCGCGGTGCGATCGACCGGGATCTGCGATCCGGCGGACTGCAGCTTGGTCGAACCCGGGCCGTCCTGCAGTTCCAGGAAGCGGTCACCGACCAGATTCAGATAGCGCACGGAGGCCTTGGTGCCGGTGGTGAGAGCCACCGTCCGGTCGGCGTCGAAGTCCACCAGCACGGTGCCGTCGCCTTGCAGCGCAACATCATTGACAGTGCCCACGCGCACGCCCGCGACGCGGACGCTGTCCCCGGACTTGAGCCGGGACGCGTCCTTGAACACCGCCGAGTAATCGTTGGTCGAACCGACCCGAACCTCGCCGAAGATGGCGAACAGCATGGCGGAGAGCATCAGCATGATCACCGCGAAGCTGCCGAACTTGATGATCGTCTTGGTGGAACCCGTCATCCCGGTTGTCCGATCTGTGCGGAGTTGCGCGGCGGCCCACCCAACGGACCGAACAGCCACTGCTTGAGCGCGTCGGAGTTGAGCAGGATGCCCTGGTTGCCGTACTGATCACGGCGGGCACCGACGTCGGCGATGATCGACGGCGCGCGGAACTCGGACGGCACGTTGGGCAGTTTGTACTCCTCGCAGAACGGATGGTCGGCCTTGGCCGCCACCTTCGGCAGGTCGTTGGGGTAGCGGTAGCGCTCCTCACCCAGGACGAAGCTGGCCGCAATGATGATGCCGGGCACCGGGAACGGCGGCGACTTGGCGAACGGCACCAGACCACCGATCGCGCAGTACAGCGACTGGTGATATTTGTCCAAGAGTTCGGACGTGGGAACGAGGATCTGCGCAAGTCTGGTCAGCGCAGGGCGGTTGCCGCCCAGCACTTCGTCGCCGACGTCGGCCAGCCCGATCGCACTGAGTAGGAACGCATCCAGGTTGCCCTGTTCGGACACGATGCTGTTGGACAGCTTGGTGGTGTTCTCGATCGTGGTGGTCAGGTCCGGCGCCGCGTCGCCGTAAGCGGTGAACACGGGCGGCATCTTCTCGATGGTCTGTTCCAACTTCGGCAGGCTCGGCTCGATCTTGCCGAGGAACGAGTTGAAGTCGGACAGCGTCTGGCCGAGCTTCTCTCCGCGGCCGTCGAAGGCCTTGGCGATGGCTCCCAGCGTCTCGTTGAGCTTGGCGGGGTCGATCTTGGTCAACACCTGGTTGAGTTGCTGGAACACGGTGTTGATTTCCACGGTGACGTGGTCGCCCTGCAGCACCGCGCCCTGCTGGATCGGCTTGGAGGACGGATCCGCCGGGGCCTCAAGCTGGACGAACTTGGCGCCGAACACCGTCGAGGACGCGATGTCGACCTGCACATTGGACGGGATCTTCGTGAGCTGTGCGGGATCCATGGCCAGATGCAGGACGGCGGTGCCGTCGGCGCGGGATTCGATGGAGTCCACGCTGCCCACCTGCACACCGCGCATCTTGACCTTGGCGTCGGGGTTCATCACAAGGCCGGCGCGCGGCGAGACGACGGTCAGCGGAACGGTCTTGGTGAAACTTCCGCGGAACAACCCGACGGCCAGCGCGAAGATCAGCGCAAGGACCACCACGGTGCCCAGGCCGGCCAGAGCGCGCGCATTGATGCTCTTCATGATCGCCTCTTCCCTAACCCGACAGGTTGAAGTTGCCGTTGGAGCCGTAGATGGCCAGTGACACCAGCAGGGTCACCGACACCACCACGACGAGGGAGGTGCGCACCGCGTTACCGACCGCGACACCCACACCGGAGGGTCCGCCGGTGGCGAAGAACCCGAAGTAGGTGTGGATCAACAGGATCGCCAGGGCCATCAGGATTGCCTGCAGGAAGGACCACAGTAGGTCGATCGGATTGAGGAAGGTGTTGAAGTAGTGCGAGTACAGGCCACCGGACTGCCCGAACAGCACCGTGGTGGTGAACTGCGAGGCCAGGAAGGACAGGATCACCGCGATCGCGTACAGCGGCGTGATGGCGATCATGCCGGCGACGATCCGGGTGGACACCAGGTACTCGACCGGCCGGATCGCCATGGCCTCCAGCGCGTCGATCTCCTCGTTGATCCGCATCGCGCCCAGCTGCGCGGTCACACCGGCGCCGAACGTCGCGGCCAGCCCGATACCCGCGATGACCGGCGCGGCGATCCGGACGTTGATGAACGCCGACAGGAAGCCGGTCAGCGCCTCGATACCGATGTTGCCGAGACTGGAGTACCCCTGCACAGCCAGCGTTCCGCCGGTGGCCAGGGTCAGGAATCCGACGATCACCAAGGTGCCGCCGATCATGGCCAGCGTGCCCGCGCCCATGGAGATCTCGGCGATGAGCCGGATGACCTCCTTGCGGTAGTGCACCCCGGCGTGCGGGATACCCGAGATGGCCCTGCCGTAGAACAGCGTGTGGTCGCCCAGGCTCGACAGCGTGGCGACCGGCTTCTTGACCGTGCGCACCACCCGTGGATAGGTGGCCGAGAGTGCGGCTCTGTTGCCCATCAACTCACCGGGCCGTCATCTGGATGCCGATGGCGGTGACCACCACATTGACCACGAACAGCGCCATGAAGGCGTACACCACCGTTTCGTTGACGGCGTTGCCGACGGCCTTGGCGCCACCGCCGGAGATCGTCAGCCCGCGGTAGCAGGCGATCAGACCGGCGATGAGCCCGAACAGACCGGCCTTGACGCAGGAGATGATGACCTCGGGGACGCCGGTCAGCAGCGTGATACCTGCGGCGAAAGCGCCGGGGTTCACGTCCTGGACGAACACCGAGAAGGTATATCCGCCAAGGATTCCGATGATGACGACCAAGCTGTTGAGCAGCAGCGCCACGAGGCCCGATGCCAGCATGCGCGGCGTGACCAGACGCTGGACCGGATTGATACCCAGCACTTCCATGGCGTCGATCTCTTCGCGGATGGTGCGGGAGCCGAGATCGGCACACATGGCGGTCGCGCCGGCCCCGGCGACGATCAGCACGGTGACCATCGGCCCGACCTGGGTGACCGCGCCGAATGCCGCACCGGCGCCTGACAGGTCGGCCGCACCCAGTTCACGGAGCAGGATGTTGAGCGTGAAGCTCACCAGCACGGTGAACGGGATGGCCACCAACAGGGTGGGGCCCAACGACACTCGCGCGACGAACCACGCCTGCTCCAGGAACTCGCGCCAGAAGAACGGCCGCTGGAACAAGTACTTCACCGCGTCGGCCGACATCAGGAACAAGCCTCCGATGGCCTGCATCGGTCCCGACGCGCTCTTACCGATGGACACCCCCGCGGTCCACCGTTCCGGGCCCTTAATCGCCATTGAAACCCGGTCCTTCCAAGAGAGTCACCGCGGCGACCGCCGTGGGTCCACCGACATTGTGTGCCAACGCAACTCGAGCTCCGTCCACTTGATTGACGGCCTCCCCCCGCAATTGCGCGAACAGTTCGACGCACTGTGCCACACCAGTGGCACCCGGCGGGTGCCCTTTGGCTTTTAATCCGCCGCTCGTATTCACCGGTAGCGCGCCTCCCACGCTCGTGACTTCGGTCTCGACGAGCTTGTAGCCCTCGAAGCGGTCGGCGAAGCCGAGATCCTCGTAGCTGATCAACTCGATACCGGTGAAGAAGTCGTGTACTTCGGCGACGTCGATATCGGCAGGGGTCATGCCTGCCATGCCGAAGGCCTGCTTGGCCGCCCGGACCGTGGCCGGGAACGTCGTCATATCGCCTTTGTGCTGGTGCATGACCGAATCGAGGCCGAGGCCCACCCCACGAATCCACACCGGCCGGTTGGTGAAGCGATCCACCACGTCCTCGGCGGCTATCACCAGTGCGGCCGCTCCATCGCTCTGTGGCGCACAGTCATAGACGTGGAACGGGGTCACCACGGTCGGGGCGTCCAGCGCCTGCTGCAGCGTGATCTCGAAGCGCAGCCGCGCCTTCGGGTTGTTGACACCGTGGCGGTGGTTCTTCACCGCGATCATCGCGAGGTGTTCACGGGTGGCCGGGGATTCGTGCAGGTAGCGGCGCACGTGCAGGGCGAAACCGGCCGGCGCCACCAGGCCCAGCGGATAGTCCCATGCCTTGTCCCGGGCCATCCCCTCCCACTCCCACAACATGTCCCTGCTGGTGGTGTCGCGCAGCTTGTCGGCGCCCATCACCAGTGCCACGTCGAAGGCGCCGGACGCTACCGCATACATCGCGTTGCGCACCGCGTCGTTACCGGTGGCGCAGGAGTTCTCGATGCGGGTGACGGGCAGGTCGGGCAGACCGAGGGTATCCGCCAGGATTCCCGCCGGGAAACCGTCGGTGGTGCCCATCGAGCCGTACCAGGCCGCCTGCAGGTCATGCTTGTCCAGACCCTTGTCGATGCTGCGTACGCAGTCGGCAAAGGCCAGCGGCAGGAGATCCTTGAGTCCCAGCGCGAAGTGCTCCCCGAAGGGGGTCATTCCGGCGCCGACGATGGCGACGTTTCTCATGACCTCCCTCCCCTGCTCGGGCGGATCTTATCGAATGCTTTACGGTAAAGTTCACGATTTTTGCCGATCCGGCGCTGCCCGGCACTCATGCCGCCGCCGCATCGGGCACGAAGGCGTAGCCGTAATCCGGAACCCCGGAGCGCACGGCGACCCGCCGCAACGCCATCCGGCCGCGGTCGCCGATGTCGACGGTGCCGGGCTCGACCCCGGTCACCTTGACCAACGCGCGCACCCCCACCCCGTCGAGTTCGACGATCACCAGCGAGTAGGGCGTCCGCAGACCGGGCACCGGTACGTGCACGGTGACCTCGGTGTAGACGGTGCCGGTGCGCGGCAGCCGCACAAGTTCGTAGTCCATCGCCAGCGACCCGTCCCTGGCGACCCGGAATCGCGGCGGGAAATCCAACTCGGCGCTGCCTGCGAAGGTTCCCGCCTCCCAGCGCACCTTGGCTTCGAAGGCACGCTCGTAGGCAGCCAGCGAGATCGGGATCTCGATGCCGGGGGTGATCCTGCTGACGGGTACCTCTCGGGCCAAAGGTTCGCGGCGGTGCGTCACCGCAACGCCGTTGCCGACCGTGATGCCGGACAGGATGGCCTGCTCGACGGCCACCAGCGGTCCGGTTCTGCCCGTCTCGGCCATCCCGGCCAGGGCGAAAATGCTCGCGCTTGCGCCGACGGTGGGCAGCCCCGGCGGATCCGGCAGACACAGTTCGCGCGCCTGGTCGTGGTCCACTCCGGCGACCGCCACGGGTGTGTCCATCCAGGCAGCCTCCAGGGACGCGATCAGGCCACGCTCATGGAGCAGTCGAGGGTCGCCATAGTCCCGGACGCCGCCCGCCTGGGTACGGGTCCGCACCGGCAGGCTGCGCGCCACCCGTGCGGCGGTGCGTACTTGCAGTCCGCGTTCGGCCGTCACCAGGGCCGCCGCGCCCGCCGGTTCCAGATCCACGCCGATGATCAGGGTCCGCGGCCGGGCCGAACTGACCGCATCGGCAGTCGCCGGGGCGCCGCCCAGTCGCTCGTCGACCTCGAGTTCGGAATCCAAACCGAGGCCGGCTAGCAGCACCGCGGCGTTACTGCTCTCCAGCAGAGGGAAACTGCGGCTCACCAACACCACGCGCTCGACCGCCCCGCCGGATTCCAGTGCGGCACGGCCGGCTTCGACGGCGAGGGTGATGGCATCCTCGTCGTCGCCGGGCACCCGGTACTGGGTGTTACCCCAGCACGGCAGGTACGTACCGATAGAAGCGACATAGGGCATGGGCTGTGTGGTCGACCTCTCAGATAGCCGATTAGGTAACTGCGCCTGCAGTTTTCAGTTCGATGATGCGGTCCCAGTCCAGTCCGAGTTCCAACAGGATCTCCTCGGTCTGTTCGGCGAAGCCCGGCGCACCGGCGGTGTGCGGTGCGCCGACGTCGAACTGCACCGGATTGGCCACCAGTTCCAATTCACCGGCGGTCACGATGTATTCGTTGGCGCGGACCTGGGCGTCTTCGGCGGCCTGCAGGGTGTCCTGCACCGGAGCCCACGGACCCGCCAGAGTGGCAAACTTCTTGCTCCACTCCGGCAGAGTCCTGGTGATCATCACCTCGCGCAGGATATCGACCGCCTCGGCGGTGTGTTCCGCGATCGACTCGGCGGTGGCAAACCTCGGATCGTCGGCCAGTTCGGGCAGGTCGACGTGGCGGCACACATCGGCCCAGAACTTGGTGGGCTGCATCATGACGAACGAAATGTAACGGTCATCGGCGGTCCCGTAGACCCCGACAAGCGGATTGATCGGTGATCCGTGCACCCCGGGGGGCTGGGCCACCAGACGCTGGTTGAGGTGCGAGGTGAGGGCGACGGTATGCCCCATCGCCCACAGGCCGCTGCCGAGCAAGGACACGTCGACCACCGACGGTTGCCCCGTGCGTTCCCGCTTCAGCAAAGCCGCGGCGATACCGCCTGCCAGGTTGGTGCCGGAAATGGTGTCACCGTAGGCCGGTCCGGGCGGCCCGACCATGCCCTCCACCCCGGGCGGGGTGATGGTGGCGGCGGTGCCGGCCCGGCACCAGAAAGCGGTCATGTCGTAACCGCCCTTCTCGGATTCATCACCGCGCGGCCCGAGCGCACTACCGCGCGCATAGATCACCGAAGGGTTCACCGCGCGGATGTCCTCGACGTCGATCCCGAACTTCCTGCGGTGCCCCGGCAGGAAGCTGGTCAGGAACACGTCGGCACGGCGCGCCAGTTCCAGCAGCACCTCTTTGCCTTCGGGCACCGACATGTCCAGTCCCACACTGCGTTTGCCGCGGTTGGCGTGTTCGATGTTGGGGTTCGGATCGCCCTCCACCCGCAACGGGCCGGTCTGGCGCAGGCCGCGTTGCGGATCGCCGGTGACAGCGTGCTCGACCTTGATCACGTCCGCGCCCCACTCCGCCAGCACCGCGCCGGCCGACGGGACGAAACCGTACATCGCGACCTCGAGGACCCGGATTCCGTCCAGTGGCTTGCTCATCAGGCAGGCCCAGCCGGCACGGCGTAGGTCTTGGCTTCCAGGAACTCCTCCAGCCCGGCCGCTCCCATCTCGCGACCGATGCCCGATTGCTTGAACCCGCCGAACGGGCTGTCAGGGCTGAAGTAGTTGCCGCCGTTGATGGAGAAGGTGCCGGTGCGGATCCGTCGGGCGACCGCCAGCGCACGCTCCTGGCCGCCGAACACCGCGCCGGACAACCCGTAGATCGAGTTGTTGGCGATCGCCACCGCGTCGTCGTCATCGTCGTAGGCGATGACGGCGAGCACCGGCCCGAACACCTCTTCCTGGGCGATCTCGCTGTCGGCGTCGACGTTGGTGAGCAGCGTCGGCGTGTAGAAGAATCCGGGACCCTTCTTCTCGCCACCGGTGACCAGCGTCGCGCCGTCGGCCACGGCGCGCTGCACCATGGCGTCGACCTTGTCGCGCTGCTTCTCACTGATCAGCGGCCCCATATAGGTGGACGGGTCGGTCGGGTCGCCGTAGCGCACGTGGGAGAAATTGGTCTTGATCAGTTCCACGATCTCGTCGTGGTGACTGCGCGGCACCAGCAGCCGAGACGTGAGCGCGCAGCCCTGGCCGGCGTGGGTGACCATGCTGAACGCCGAGAACACCGCGGCCAGACCGAAATCGGCGTCGTCGAGCACGATGGCCGCCGACTTGCCGCCGAGTTCCAGGAACACCTTCTTCAAGGTGGCGCTCGCGGCCGACATGATGGCCCGGCCGGTCGGGGTCGAACCGGTGAAGGTCACCATGTCGACGTCCGGGCTGGTGGTCAGCACCGCACCCACCTGCGGGTCGGCACCGCTGATGACGTTGACGACGCCCGCCGGGATGTCGGTGTGATTGGCGATCAGCTCGCCGAGCGCCAAGGTGATCAGCGGCGTGTCCGGAGCTGCCTTGAGCACCACCGTGCAGCCCGCCGCCAGCGCAGGCGCGAGCTTGGCCAGCGCCAACTGGTTGGGGTAGTTGTACGCGATGATCGCGGCGACGACGCCGGCCGCTTCCTTCTCCACCCAGCGGTGGTGCAGCGCACCGCGGCTCTCGACGTTGCCCAGATCCTCGGTCAGCGGGTAGTCACGCAACAGATCTGTGTAGTACTTCACGATGGCGATCGGCTGGTCCAGCTGGGCACCGGCGAGCAGTGCGGCGGTTGCACCCACCTCGGCGGTGGTCAGCGCGGCCAGCTCGTCGCGGTGCTCCATCAGAGCGTTGTGGAACTGCTCCAGGCAACGGACCCGCAGCGCGACATCGGTGGCCCAACCGGATTCGTCGAACGCCCGGCGAGCGGCCGCCACGGCCGCCTCGGCATCGGCGACGGCGGCATCCGGGGCATGGCCCAGCACCTCACCGGTGGCGGGGTTCAATGTCGCGAAAGTCTGCGCCGCGTCGACCAGTTGTCCGTCGATCAGCATGCGTCGGTCGGCCGCGCCGGCCTGTCGCTCCGACGTGATCGTCGAGGTCTCGGTCACAAAGGGCTCCTCACTGTGATGGAAATTCCATTCTCATCACCGGCGAATCTTACATCCGCTGGATGAGAACGCAAGAAAGCGTAGATGGCCTAGTCGAGCGTCCCAACCTGGATCGCAGGCCTAAGTTTTGTTCCGCGGGACAGCGCCTCTAGCCTTGCGGGATCACGGCGTGCGAGAGTACGGTTCTCATAATCGGAAGGCCGATTCTTGAGATCGACGCCACACACGAGGAGGCTCTGTAGGTGAAGAACGCTGTCGTCACCGGCGGCGGGTCGGGAATCGGGCTAGCCATTGCGAACCGACTCCGCGCGGACGGTCACCACGTGGCCATCCTCGATCTGAACCCGTCTGACGAGCCGAACTCGTTCGTGGCCAACGTGACCGACCGTGCCGCGGTCGACGAGGCGCTGAACGCCATCCGCGCCCAGTTGGGCCCGATCTCGATCCTGGTCAACGCGGCCGGACTGGACAGCTTCCGCAAGTTCACGGACACGTCGTTCGAACAGTGGCAGCGCGTCATCGACGTCAACCTCAACGGCGTGTTCCACTGCGTCCAGGCCGTACTGCCCGACATGATCGAGGCCGGCTGGGGACGGATCGTCAACATCTCGTCATCGAGCACCCATTCGGGCCAGCCGTTCATGGCACCGTATGTGGCGGCCAAGTCTGCGGTGAACGGCCTGACGAAGTCGCTGGCCCTGGAGTACGGCCCGGCCGGAATCACGGTCAACGCCGTCCCGCCCGGCTTCATCGACACCCCGATGCTGCGCAAGGCCGAAGACCGCGGATTCCTCGGTGACACCGACAAGCAGATCGCCCAGACGCCGGTGCGCCGGATGGGCAAGCCCGAAGACATCGCAGCGGCCTGCGCCTTCTTCATCTCCGAAGAAGCCAGCTACATCACCGGACAGATCCTGGGCGTCAACGGCGGCCGGAACACCTAAGACCGAAGGGACTCCTCATGGGAAATGTTGACGGCCGGGTTGCCGGGAAAGTCGCATTCATCACCGGCGCCGGACGCGGCCAGGGTCGCAGCCACGCGATCCGGCTCGCCGAAGAGGGCGCCGACATCATCGCCGTCGATCTGTGTCAGAACATCGACACGATCGGCTACGCACTGGCCACCCCCGAAGATCTGGAAGAGACCGCACGCTTCGTCGAGAAGACCGGCCGGCGCATCGTCACCGCGCAGGCCGACGTCCGCGAGGCGGGCCAGCTCAAGGAAGCCCTCGACGCCGGCCTCGCCGAGTTCGGCAAGGTCGACATCGTGGTGGCCCAGGCCGGTGTCGCCGCGATGAAGGGCCAGCCGCCGATGCAGGCCTGGACCGACGGCATCAACACCAACCTGGTCGGCACCATCAACGCCATCCAGGTGGCACTGCCCCACCTGACCGAAGGCGCCTCGATCATCGCCACCGCGTCGGCGGCCGCCCTGATGGACGCCAGCAACAAGCCCAACCCGGGCTCTGATCCCGGCGGCATGGGCTACATGGTGTCCAAGCGGATGATCTCGGAGTACGTCCACTACCTGGCCACCGAGCTGTCCCCGCGCGGCATCCGGGCCAACGTCATCCACCCGACCAACTGCAACACCAACATGTTGCAGAGCGAGCCGATGTACAAGTCGTTCCGGCCCGATCTGGAAAACCCGGAGCTCAAGGATGCCGAACCGGTGTTCTACGTGCAGCAGGCCATGAAGGTGCCGTGGGTCGAGCCCGTCGACATCAGCAACGCGGTGCTGTGGCTGGCCTCCGATGAGGCCCGGTTCGTCACCGGCATGCAGCTGCGCGTCGACGCGGGCGGCTACCTCAAGTGGTACGACTACCACGTGTGATGTCCGGCAACGGAATTCGCCAGAACGCACTGCAGAAGGAGCTGACGTAGTGAAGGTCTCAGTTGACGCCTCGCGCTGCCAGGGGCACACGTTGTGCTCGATGATCGCGCCGGACTCGTTCGAACTCGACGACGTCGACGGTCATGCCTCGCCCGTTTCGGAGATCGTCCCCGACGATCAGCAGGATGCGGTGCGCGAAGCCGCGCACTCCTGCCCGGAACAGGCCATCGTCATCGAATGATCCATCGGCAGGGCCGCCGTCTAACGTCCACGAAAAATTAAGGGAGACAACGCCGTGAGCATCGACGATGTCGCGACTGACGACGACCGTAAGAAGAACAACTACCACTTCGACCGGCACACGCCGGAGTACCGGTTGCAGTTCGAGAAGATCACCGAGGAGATGCACGCCCGGTGCCCCATGGCGTGGACCGACGTCTACAAGGGGCACTGGGTCGCAGCCGACAGCAAGCACGTCTTCGAGCTGGCCCGCTGCCCCGTGGTCTCCAACGATCACGACATCACCGGTGAGGGAACGGGTTACGAGGGCATCAGCATCCCGCTCGCCAGTCGGGCCGCCACGGTCCGCGGCGGCATCCTGGAGATGGACGAGCCCGACCACAGCACCTACCGCGGCGCGCTGAACCCGTACCTGTCGCCGGCCGCCATCAAGCGGTGGGTGCCATTCGTCGACGAGATCACCCGTGCAGCACTGGATGAGCACATCGAGTCCGGCAGCATCGATTTCGTCGACCACCTGGCCAACGTCGTTCCCGCGGTCCTGACCCTGGCGATGATGGGCCTGGACCTCAAGAAGTGGAACGTCTACAGCGAGCCGACGCACGCGTCGGTGTACACCCCGGAGCACTCCCCCGACCGCGCGAAGATCAACGAGCAGCACCGTGAGATGGGTATCGACCTGCTCACCAACATGTTCGCGATGAAGGAGAACCCGCGGCCGGGCCTGATCAACGCCCTGCTCCAGCTGCGCATCGACGGTGAGCCCGCTCCCGACATGGAGATCCTGGGCAACCTCGGCCTGATCATCGGCGGTGGGTTCGACACCACCACCGCGCTCACCGCGCACGCCCTGGAATGGCTGGGTGAGAACCCGGAACAACGTGAGCTGCTCAGTCGCGAACGCGACGAACTGCTCAACCCGGCCACCGAAGAATTCCTGCGTTTCTTCACCCCCGCACCCGGCGACGGCCGCACCTTCTCGGCCGATGTCGAGGTCGAGGGCACCCGCTTCAAAGAGGGTGAGCGGCTGTGGATCTCGTGGGCGATGGCCAACCGGGACCCGTCGGTGTTCGAGGATCCCAACAAGATCGTCATGGACCGTAAAGGCAACCGGCACTTCAGCTTCGGGATCGGTGTCCATCGCTGCGTGGGATCCAACGTGGCCCGCACCGTCTTCAAGTCGATGCTGACCGCGGTGCTCGACCGGATGCCGGACTATGTGTGTGATCCCGAAGGTGCGGTCCACTACGACAGCATCGGCGTGATCCAGGGCATGCGGAACCTGCCCGCCACATTCACTCCCGGCAAGCGGCTGGGGCCGGGTCTCGACGAAACCCTGGACAACCTGCAGCGGATCTGCAACGAGCAGGAACTGGCGCGCCCCATCACCGAACGGAAAGAGACTGCCGTCATCGACTGGTAGCCGCCTCCTGCAGCACCAGCCGCAGGGACTGTCTGGCCGACGACCGTCAGACGCTACTGTGTCGCTGTGGTGGAGGTATCGGCGCGCGAGGCGAAGCGGCTACAGACCCGGGAGCGCCTGATGGGTGCGGCGATCGCCGAGTTCAAGCGCTCCGGGTTGGCCGCCGCCGACGTCGCGGCCATCGTGGCCGCCGCCGGCGTGGCGCACGGCACCTTCTTCTTCCACTTCCCCACCAAGGAACACGTGCTGCTGGAACTCGAGCGGCGCGAAGAAGAGCGGATCGCCAAACAGTTCAGGCAGTTCCTCAAGACGCCCGGTGAGCTCGCCTCGGCGCTCAGCGAAGCGGCGCGACTCATCATGGGCTTGGAACGCAGGCTCGGCGACGTTCTGTTCAAGGATTTTCTGGCGCTGCATTTCTCGCAGACCCGCCCGCCCGCCGAGGACGGCCGGGATCACCCGGTCATCGTCCTGGTCGCCGACCAGATCGAACTGGCCAGGGGCCGCGGCGAGCTGGACGCCACGGTGAGCCCGATGAACAGCGCGGTGTACTTCCTGCTCGGCCTGTACGCGCTGCTGATCACCACGAGCGACTGGCCGAGCCGGCACGACCTGCTCCACGACTACCTCACCCGGACGCTGCGCAGCATGCAGCCGCCGGCCTGAATGGCGGAACGAATGGCCGCCGATTTCTGCTGCTGCTGAATTACTGTGAGATTGGCAATACTTGTCCGAGAATTGGAATAAATTGCAAAAGGCCAGCTCAAGCGGCCTGTTTTCGTCGAGCCGACTGCCCCGTCGCAACCCCTGTTAGCCTGTAAAAATCAGCGTGTAACGCAACCGGCGTGAACACCGAAAAGAGTGTGTCGCCGGAAACTGGTCGGGCGGGGAAAGGTATCTAGACAATGTTGAAGGTGTCGGGAAAGAAACTGGTGTTCACCCTGGTCGGGCTGGCGGCCTCGCTGCCTCTGACGGCAGGCATCGCGTCGGCGACCCCCGACCTGAGCCCGGTGATCAACACGACGTGCAACTATGACCAGGTCATCGGTGCGATGAATGCGCAGCGGCCCGATCTGGCTCAGCAGTTCAATGCACAGCCGGTCGGTCAGGCGATGCTGCGCAACTTCCTTGCGTCAGGTCCGGCGGAGCGTCAGCGCACCGCTACTCAGATCGCGAATGCACCGGGTGCGTCGAAGTATTTCGACGGGATCGCGCAGATCATCACCAGCTGCAACAACTACTGAGCAATCACGAATTCGGCGCGTTTCGGGAGGATCTCCGACGTGCCGCCGGCGATGGTGCCGGAGAAGCTGCGGGCGTAGCGCTCGAACCAACTGGCGTAGTAGTGGTCCAGGTTCATGTGGGCGTAGGGCCCACTGAACGACGGGTGGATCAGCCCCTCGGACCCGGCCGCCGCGAGCGCGTTGTTCGACGCCCGCAGTTCGGCCTCGGCGCCCAGCAGTTTGGGCACCGACACGGATGCGACGTCGACCTCGCCGCGGGCCGCCTTGGCCAGCCCGACCGAGCCGAGCAGCCGCAACGCCTGGTAGTCCATGATCGTGGACGCCAACTGATCGCGTTCCAGCGGTGTGGACGGCTTGAAATCGCCGATCGAGTTCGCGATCCGGTCCGCGAAACCCAGCCACATCATGGTGCGCTCGTGGCCGAGTGAACCGTTGGCCACCTTCCAGCCGGCATTGAGCGGCCCCACGAGGTTCTCGGCGGGCACCCGCACATCGGCGAAGAAGACCTCGTTGAAGTCCTTGTTCTCCTCACCGGTCAGGTCGGCGAACGGACGGCACACCACGCCGGGGGTGTCCGTCGGGATGATCAACACGCTGATGCCCTTGTGCTTGGGCGCGTCGGGATCGGTGCGGACGAACGTCAGCAGCCAGTCGGCGTCGTGCGCCCCCGAGGTCCACACCTTCTGACCGTTGACGACGAAATCGTCCCCGTCTCGAACGGCCTTGGTACGCAACGACGCAAGGTCGGACCCGGCGCTGGGCTCGCTCATCCCCAGGGAGGCGGTCTTCTCCCCCTTGAGCACCGGTACGGCCCACTGCTGCTTCTGCTCATCGGTGCCGAACGTCAACAGCGAGGCCGCGATGATGTTCACGCCCTGCGGGTTGAAGCTGTGATAGATCCGTCGCCGGCAGAGCTCTTCGAGATGCACGTAGGTCTGCAGCACCGACGCGTTGCGCCCGCCGAACTCCGGCGGCTGGGCCGGCAGCAGCCAGCCGTTGTCGAACAGCAGTCGCTGCCAGTCGCGCGCCCATTGCGGCATGTGCGACACCGAACGCGGACGTTCCAGTGTGTCCTTCGCAGAGGGCAGATGCTCGTCGATGAAGGCCGAGAACTCGGCCCTGAACTCCTCGACGTCGGGATCAAATTCGAGTTGCATCAAACTCCTCGGCGATGAGGGCGCGGTGTTCAGCGGCGCCGCCGAGCAGAAGCTCGCCGGCCTTGGCCCGCTTCAGCGCGAACTGAAGGTCGTTCTCCCAGGTGAAGCCCATGGCTCCGAAGGTCTGCAGGCCGTGCTGGAACACCAGTGTCTGGCATTCACCCGCGCTGGCCTTCGCCATCGCCGCGGCGATACGCCGCCGCGGATCGTCGGCGGCGATGGTGAGCGCGGAGAAGTAGGACAGCGCCCGGGCCCGCTCGATCGCCACGTACATATCGGTGGCCTTGTGCTGAATGGCCTGGAACGAGCCGATCGGCACCCCGAACTGCTGGCGGCTCTTCGCGTGTTCGAGGGCCAGATCGAGGATGCGCTGGCAGGCCCCGACCATCGTGATGGCCATCCCCATCAACGCGATGTGCCGAGAACGTTCCACCAGGGCAAGCGCGGTAGACGGATCCAGATCCAGTCGGTCCGTCTCCTCCACCCGCACCCGGTCGAAGCTCACCTCGGCCACGTGCAGGACCGGATCGAACACGTCCCGGCGATGTGCCTTGGCGATGTCGGCGTCGATCAGGAAGATGCCGGCAGGCGTGACCACGGCGAGCCGCTCCGCACGGTCCCCGTCGAGCACGAATTTCGATGTGCCGTCGAGCACCCAACCCTGCTGGTTCCAGTTGGCGCTGACCCCGTCATAGATCGCGGCGCCGGCCTTCGACGGATCGAAACGCTCACCGGCCAGCGGCGCGAACTGCGACAGCGTGGCCAGGAACGGCGTCGGGTCGGTGGCGCGCCCGAGTTCCTCCAGCACGATGGCCAGTTCGACCGCGTTCTCCGGGTCGGCCAGCTCGGTCCAGCCCGCTTCCAGATAGGACTTCCACAGTGATTC
This sequence comes from Mycobacterium sp. P2_H7, assembly GCF_056403275.1. Classification (NCBI taxonomy): domain Bacteria; kingdom Bacillati; phylum Actinomycetota; class Actinomycetes; order Mycobacteriales; family Mycobacteriaceae; genus Mycobacterium; species Mycobacterium sp. P2_H7. Next base: position 109,576 of record NZ_JBFUFU010000022.1, read on the forward strand.
GGCTGCTACCGGGGTCCCCTTGTCCTCTGCGATTCCGCGGACGAGCGACGCCGGGCACTGTTTGCCCACCGCGTCGCGCACCGTCTCTTGCCATAGCCGCTGGTCATCATCGAACTCAAGAAGCACGCGGCACCTCCCGCCTTACTTGTTCGGACGCTGTGAGAATAGCATTCTCCTAACTGGTGTCCGCGTTCTCCTCCAGCCAGTATGGAGTTTCACTAATCAACGGCTACGCGACTGACCAGCACACTCTCCCACCAGCGGCGATGTAAGCGAACCGCTGGAGAACATTATTCTTGATTTGGAAGAACAAGGATCTATGCTGGGAACAACTCCGGCCCGGTTTTCGGTCCGGCATGCGATCTGAAGGATGGCGCTGGTGAAGCAGTTCAGTGACGGCTCGGGCGTGGTGCAGGTGCCCGTCATCGATGCCAGCGTTCACGTCTTCTTCGGTTCCAACAAGGACCTTCGACAGAATTTTCTGCGTGAACCCTTCAGCAGCCGCGGCTTCCCCGACTACGAGATGGACTGGTACGGCGCACCGGGCGGTGAGTACCTGAAGGAAGCCAAGGGCCCCAACCGCGAATACCCGGGCTCCGACGTCGATCTGGTGGCCAAGCACCTGTTCGCCGATCGCGGCGTGGACGTGGCGGTGCTGCACCCGATGACCCGCGGCATCATGCCCGACCGCCACCTCGGTTCCGCACTCGCCGCGGCCCACAACGACATGATGGTGACCCGCTGGCTGGACCACGACGAATTCGGTGACCGGTTCCGGGGCACCATCCGAGTCAACCCCGACGACATCATCGGGGCCCTGCGCGAGATCGCGAAGTACAAGGACCACCCGCGGGTCGTGCAGATCGGTGTTCCCCTGCAGTCGCGCGAGCTGTACGGCAAGCCGCAGTTCTGGCCGTTGTGGGAAGCCGCCGAAGCGGCCGGCCTGCCGGTAGCCGTGCACATCGAGGTCGGCGCCGGAATCCAGTTCTCCCCCACACCATCTGGCAAGACCCGGACCTATGAGCAGTACCTGTCGTTCATGTCGCTGAACTACCTGTACCACCTGATGAACATGATCGCCGAGGGCGTGTTCGAGCGGATGCCCAACCTCAAGATGGTCTGGGCCGACGGCGCCGCCGACATGCTCACCCCGTTCATGTGGCGGATGGACTGCTTCGGCAGGCCCCATCTGGAGCAGACCCCGTGGGCGCCCAAGATGCCCAGCGACTATCTGCCGGGGCACGTCTTCTTCATCCAGGGCGGATACGACGGACCCGGCGACGTCGACTACGCGGGTGAATGGTTCGCCTTCACCGGCAAGGAGGACATGACGATGTTCGGGTCCAGCTACCCGCATTTCCATGCCGCCGACCTGACCGTGCCTGCCGCGTACAGCGCCGAGCAGCGCGACAAGTTGTGCTGGCGCAACGCCGCCGAACTGTATGGCATTCAAAGTCCGGTTTTTTCATCCGCTTCTGGCGCACAGTAGAGCCGGCGAGGAGGCCCTGATGACAGTTACCGCCACCCCCCGCGTCGCTCCGGCCGAACGAATCGCGGTGCGCTGCGTCGACTCCGACGTGCACCCGATGCCGCGGCGCGGTGAACTCGGCCCGTACCTACCCGAGCCCTGGCGCAGCAAGTACTTCGGCTCGCACCCCGTCGGCGAGCAGATCTATTACGACGCACCGGATTACGCGCATTCCTACGCCATGCGGGTGGACGCCTTCCCGCCCGACGGCCAATTCGCCTGCAGCGACCCGGAGTTCGCCTTCAAACAGTTGATCATGGAGGCCGGCTCCGATATCGCGATCCTGGAGCCCACCCACGTCGAGTACCGGCTGGGCGAAGCCACCCACGCGTTCTGCCAGGGCGTGAATTCCTGGCTGGCGGAGAACTGGCTGGATTCGAAGAACAATTGGCACGAGCGCTGGCGCGGTTCCATCTGCGCGGCGATCGAAGCGCCCGAACTGGCCGCCGCCGAGATCCACAAGTGGGCCCAACACCCCTTTATGGCCCAGGTGCTGATCAAAGCCGAACCGCGTCCGTCATGGGGTGACCCGATGTACGACCCGATCTGGCAGGCGGCGACGGAAGAGGACATCACCGTGTCCTGCCACCTTTCCCGTGGGTACTACGAGACGCTGCCCATCCCGCCGGTCGGRTTCCCCAGCTACAACCACGACTTCATGGTCACCTACTCACTCCTGGCCGCCAACCAAGTCATGAGCCTCATCTTCGACGGCGTCTTCGACCGCTTCCCCACCCTGCGCATCGTCTTCGTCGAACACGCCTTCAGCTGGATCCTGCCGCT